>CBFGUK010000089.1:0-17638 GCA_965651925.1 uncultured bacterium
GGGGAGAGGGTCAGGGTGAGGGGCATCCGACATCTCCAGCGCGAGCAACGGGCCGCGCGCGCAGCGCGCGGCCGGCCGTGCGCGGACGCGCGGCGGCCTCACGGCACCGTGATGCGAAGCGCGCGGAGGCGGGCGGGGTCGCCGATCACGTCGAGGCGCGTGACGGTGTCGCTCGCCACGGTGAACCGCAAGGCGCGGATGAGCCGCCCGTGCGGGGCGACGATCAGGCCCGGCGCGCCGTCGATCAGCGCCGGCGCGGCGAAGCGCAGCCCGTGCGAGTGGGTGGCGACGTACGGGGCCCAGCGGGACGCGCCGCGCACCGCGCGCGGCTGGCCGGCTTCCTCGGGCGGCGCATCGAGGCGCGCCGCGGCGTCGATGTGCACGACGGCGTCGGGATCGAGCACGGCGAGGAGCGCGGCGAGATCGCCGGCGCGCGCCGCGCGCAGGAACGCCTCGACGACGGCGCGCTGGCGCCGGCGATCGGCATCGGCGGGTGGCGACGCGCCGCGCACGCGGCGGCGGGCGCGACTGGCGAGCTGCTTGACCGCATCGGTCGAGCGGCCGACGATCCGTCCGATCTCGTCGAACGGCACGCCAAAGAGATCGTGGAGCACGAACGCCAGGCGCTCGGCCGGCGTCAGCGTCTCGAGGACGACGAGCAGCGCGACGCCGACCGCGTCCGCCAGCACCGCCTCGCGCTCGGGATCGGCGGCCGCGCCGTCGGGCTGGTCCGGCGCGGGGATCTGCGCGCCGAGCGGCTCCTCGCGTCGCGCCTGCCGGGCGCGCAGGCTGTCGAGGCAGATGTGCGCGACGACGGTGGTCAGCCAGCCGCCGAGGTTGTCGATGGCGGCGGCATCGTGGCGCGACAGACGCAGCCACGCCTCCTGCACCGCGTCCTCGGCTTCGCTCAGCGATCCCAGCATGCGGTAGGCGAGGCCGCGCAGTCGCGGCCGCTGTGCCTCGAACTGCTCGCTCAGCCAGCGCTGCGCATCCATGTCACCTTCCCGCCGTCCGTTCCGTCATCTCCCTGACGAACGACACACCCTGATGGTGACACGGAGGATGGCCATGCGGTTCCGCCCTGCGCAACGCAGTCGTGACTGGTCGAGATACACGGCGCTCGCCGTCGTCGCCCTGGTCGGCGCCCTCGGTCCCGATGCCCCGGCGTTGGCGCAGGGAGTGATCGCCACCGGGTCGGGGCGCGCCGGGGCGACGGTGGCCGGCCTCGTCGCGCTCGGCGGCGTGGTCGCCGGCGGGCTGGCGCTCGCGCGTGCCGGACGGCGGATCGGCAGCGGTCGCGACGGCGCGATCGTCGCGCTCGTGCTCGGCCTGCTCGGCAGCGCCCTCGCCGTGCTGCATCTCGCCACCGCGAGCGGCGGCATCGGCACGGGCAACGGACGCGCCGGCGCGATCGTCGCGCTGGTGCTGGGCGCCGCCGGCCTGCTCCTCGGCCGCCTGGCACTCGTCCGCTCCCGCCGCGCCGCCGCGTGACGCGCGCTGCGCGCCGACGCCTGCGCCCGGCTGCGTGTCCGCAACGTGGCTGTGATCACTGATCTCACGCGGAGACGCGGAGACTCTGCACCGTCGATGACATCAGGGAGGCGATTGTCGGCCCGTGTGCGCCGGTGCACATGCGGTTCGCATGAATACTCTCCGCGCCTCCGCGCCTCCGCGTGAGATAGACGACATCACGGGAGGTATCGTCGACAGCGCCGTGAAGCGGCACATGAAACTCGGCCCCGGCCTGCTGGAATCGGTCTACGAATCGATTCTGGCGCGCAGCCTCCAACGAAGAAGTCTGACAGTCGAACGGCAGAAGGCGGTTCGCTTCGAATACGATGGCCTCGTGTTCGACGACGGCCTCCGCCTGGACCTGCTGGTGGAAGGGCAGGTCATCGTCGAGCTCAAGTCCGTCGAGGAGCTCGCTCCCGTCCACGTCAAGCCGGTCCTCACGTACCTGCGACTGACGAACCTGCACGTCGCCCTGCTGATCAACTTCGGCGCGGCGCGGCTCAAGGACGGGCTGCACCGCATCGTCAATGCGCTCCCGGCCTCTCCGTCCTCCCGCCTGGGCGTGAACCATTCGTGACGGGCTGATCTCACGCGAGGCGCGGAGATCACCGGCGCGCGACGCCGGCGTCGATTCGGCGCGGAGGATGGATCCGCCGCTCCCGGGACCGCAGTCGATCGGATCCCGCGGTGCGCTCAGGCCGATCGCGCCAGGCGCGCCTGCGCGCGTCGTTCGTACAGGCGGGCGCCCTGGGCGCGCGCCGTTGCGGCGGCGCGGTCGAACCAGGACGCCGCCTGCGAGCGATCGCCGTCGGCCAGCAGGCATTCGCCGCGCAGGCGCTGCAGCTCGGCCCGGTAGTGGGCTTCGCCGGTGCGCTCGACGTGCGCCTCGGCGCACTCGAGCGAGTCGAGCGCACCGCGCCGGTCGCCGCCGGCGAGCTGCACCCCGGCGAGCAGTCCCAGCAGCATCGAGTCGTGCCAACGATCGCCGAGGGCGTGCCGATCGGCCATCGACGCGCGCATGGCGTCGATCCGCTCGGCCGCCGGCGTGGCATGGTCGAAGAGCGCCTCGTAGAAGTGCCCGAAGGCGAGGAAGCTGACGAAGGCATTCTCCTTCGCCAGCGCCGTCGCCCTGGCGGCGGCGGCGCGGCCGGTGGCGGCATCACCGCCCATCGCGCAGCGCTCGGTTTCCAGCAGCCAGGCATGCGCGAGATCCGACAGCCGCCCGCCCGCCTGCGCCTGTGCGAGCGCGCGCGCCGCCTGCCGCTGCGCGCCGGCACGATTGCCGGTGACGGTGAGGACCAGCGCCAACTGGGAGGCGATCACGCGATGGTTGTCGTGGTCGCCGGTGAGGTGCGCGTCATCCGGCGCTGCCGCCCCCTGCGCCAGGAGGTGGCGCGCCTGCGCGAGCTCGCCGCGCGCCGAGGCGGTGAAACCCGCCCACAGACAGCCGAGCGCGCGCAAGCCCGCTGGCACCGTCTCGATCATCGCCAGCAGACGGTCGGCGTGCATCCGGGCGGCGCCGATCTCGCCGCGCGCCAGCGCGTAGCGGCAGAGGCCGGCGGCCGACACGAACACGCCGACGGCCTCGTCGCAGGCGGCGAAGATGGCCTGCGCGCGCGCGAAGGCCTCTCCCGATTCCGGGGCGGCGTAGCCCAGCACGAACGGCAGCGTGGTGCCCAGCCGCCAGTGCAGGTGCGCGGCCGCGGCACTCTCGCCGTGCCGCGCGCGCTCGAGCTGCGCCAGGGCGGTGCGCAGGTAGGTGACGCTCTCGCGATGGGCAAAGCGCTGCGCGGCCGCGTCGGCGGCGCGCTCGTAATACTGCGCGGCCCGCTCCGCCATCGCGGCGTGCTCGAAATGCGCCGCCAGGTGAACCGCAGGCACCGCCGGCGCATCGCCGCCGTCCTCGAGCGCGAGACCGACCGCGCGGTGCAGGGTGCCGCGACGCAGGGGCGCGATCTGCTCGTACACCACCTCACGGTAGGCCGCGTGCACGAATGCATACGCGGCCACGTCCTGGCCGGCACCCTGCGGCGCCCGGCGGAGCAGCCGACCGACGCGGGCGAGATCGGCACAGGCCGCCTCCGCCTCCAGCACGTCCACGCCGGCCGCGCGGGCGATGCGCGCGGGCGCGGCATCGAGGCCGGCGACGCTCGCCACCTCGACCACCAGCCGCTGCGCCGGCGTGAGCTCGTCCAGGGCCCGCAGCACGAACTCGCGCAGGCTCGGGGGGAAGTCGCGCAGCAGCGCGTCCGCCTGTTCCGCCAGCCGCCACCCGTCGTCGGGCGATGCGAGGGCCCGGCGCGCGAGCAACTCGTCCACCAGCGAGCGCAGGAACAGCGGGCTCCCGGCACTGCGGTGCGCGAAGCGCTCGACGATGCCCGGATCGACGGCGCCGGCACCGCAGCGCGCCAGGAGATACTGGCCGACGGCCGCCGGACCGAACGGCTCGAGCGCCAGCTCGCCGGCGTGTCCGGCGTGCACCAGGTCGCGCGCCAGCGCGACCACGGGGTGGGCGCGCCGGGTGGCGTCGACCGGGCGGTAGGTCGCGAGAATCAGCAGCGGCTGCGCCAGCGGGCGGCGGGCGATCGCGCCGATCCAGTCCAGGGTGGCGCGATCCGACCAGTGCAGGTCTTCGACCAGCAGCACGAGCGGTGCGTCGCCGGCCAGCGCCGCGACGAGCGCGATCCCCTCGCGCAGCATGCGCGCGCCGGTGGTGTCGTGCAGCGAGTGGGCGAGCCGGCGGCGCTCCTCGGCGTCGAGCCGCCAGGGCAACTGCAGCAGCCACGTGGGCGCGTAGCGCGCCAGCCGGGCCCGTACCCTGCGGCCGTCGGGTCCCGCCGCGAGGCTCTCGATCGCCGCCAGCAGCGGCAGATAGGCCTCCAGCGCGCCGTGGTATTCGATGCAGGGGCCGCGCGCGATGCGCCCGGACCCGTCGTGCGCGACCGCCTCGGCGAGGGCGTCCGCCAGCGCCGTCTTGCCGATGCCGGGCTCGCCGGACAGAAACACCACGCGCGACGCCCCCGCCTGCGCCCGTTGCCACATGGTGCGCAGATGTGCGAGCTCGCGCTCGCGCCCGACGAGCGGGGTCGCCGCGGTCGTCGGTACGCCGGCGCCTGTCGGTTCGCTCGCGGCGCCGGCGAGGTGAAACACGTAGCCCCGGCGGTGAACGGTCTCGATGAAGCGCGGGGCCTTCGCCGAGTCCTGCAGCGCGAGGCGCAGCTCGCGGATGACGTTGGTCAGCGTCTGCGGGGTGACGGCGATGCCGGGCCAGCCGCGGCTCAGCAGCTCGTCGTTCGACACCAGCGTGTGCGGGCGGGTGACGAGGTACGACAGGACCTCCCATGCCTTGCGACGCAGCGGGACGTGCTCGACCCCGCGCCAGAGGCGCCCTTCGATCGGGTCGAGGGTGAAGGGCCCGAACGCGATGCGCTCGCGGCCATTGGCCCGCCGTCGCGTCATCTCCCCCCGTTGCGTCTGCCCTGACCAGCCGCCTAGTCCGCCCGCGCGGGCGGACGCAAGCGCCGATGTGTCGAAAATGTGTGGTGTTCGTGAGGACGCCCGCGCCGCGTCGCTGCTAGGCACGCGCTCCACAGGGAACCGACCGCGGCCGTGCCGCGGCGCAACCAGGGAGGGGCAGACCATGCGATCCGTACCCATCACACTCGCCGCACTCGCCGTCACCTGCGCGCTCGCCGTCCCCGAGGCCGGGGCGCAGTGCACGCACATCAGCGGATCTCCGCCGCCGACGGACTGGATGCCGATCGCCTCCAAAGTGGTGCTCAGGAAGGGGGCCGGCGGTCTCTTCGGCGACGGCAACGACCGCTTCAAAGTCCTGAAGGGCCATCTGCCGACCGTCGTGGCGATCGATCCGACGACGACGGACTCGGTCCACATCACCCTCCGGCACACCGACGAGGCGGGGCCGACGATGCTGGCGATCTCCCTGCCGCCGGGGGCGCCCTGGGCGGGTGGCCCCACCTTCACCTACGTCGACACAACCGCGTCCCTGGGCGTCCGCAAGGCGCGCCTCAAGTGGTTCGGGGAGGGCTACGTCTATAAAGTCATCGGGCGCAACGCGAGTGTGCTGAACACGCCGATCCTCTCCGGCGACACCGTCCACCTCATGATCGAGATCGAGAACGGCGGCGTCGGCTACTGCTTCGGGCGCACCCTGTTCTGCAACGCCACCGGCGGCGGCGCGAACTGCTTCTAACCGGCTGCAGACCCTGGAGGGCCGCACTGCCGCGCGGCCGTATCCCTCACGTGCGCGGCGCCGCGGCAGCGGGCCCTCCAGACTGCCGGACGCCGACGCCGACGCGCTGAACGGTTGTGGCGGCCCGGGCGGCGCACGCGGAGCCGCGGAGACCGCTGATACGCTCCGCGTCTCCGCGGCTCCGCGCCTCCGCGTGAATCTGTCTCGGTCTTCCCGCCCGGGTGAATCACTCTTAACCGCATTCCTTACCGCTGCCCGCTGGTGACGGCGCGGCGCGGCGGGGAGGCTGCGCGGAAGGAGGTCACCCATGACATCGCTGCGCACCACGCTTCCGTTCCTCGGCATCGCGGCCGCCCAGCTCTTCTGGCTCGTGCACGGGGCGATGCTCGGCTGCAGCTACCATCCGCCGGTGTCGGTCACCGAAATCCCCGACGACAAGCCCAACTTCTACACCTGCCAGTGCGACTGCTCGACGACGATCAGCCAGACCGTGCGGGTGCGCGCCGCCCTCGATGATGCCGAGCAGACGCTGCTCGGCGAGGACAACGACGGCGCGACCGATCTCGACATGGGCATCGTGCCGGTCGGCGTGCGCTTCGATCACGTCACCATCCCGGCCAACGCGCTGATCACCGCTGCAGCGATCCAGTTCACCGCCGACGCCGCGTTCCTGACGGCGAACAATGGTCCGCTGAACCTCGACGTGTTCGCGGTCGCGAGCCCCGACGCGGCGCCGTTCGCGACCAATTTCACGAACCTCGTCGGCCTGCCGCGCACGACCGCCTCGGTCGGCTGGATCGTGCCGCCGTGGCAGACCGGCCAGGCGGGCGCCGCGCAGCGCACGCCCGACCTCGCCGCGGTCCTCGCCGAGGTGATCGCCACGCCCGGCTGGCAGTCGGGCAACGCGGTTGCCGTGATCTTCGCCGGCAGCGGTGGGCGGCGTGAGGCGGAGGCGTTCGACGGCACCCCGGCCCGCGCCGCGCTCCTCGAGGTGACCTACGTCGTCGGCACCAGCCAGCCGCTCGACACCTGCATGCCGCCGGCGCTGAATCCGAACGTCCCGGGCAATCCGGCACCGACGTTCGACCAGCTGCAGGCCGACTGCCAGGGCCGCGTCGAGGACACGCTCAGCGCGCTCGCCGACACCTGCCAGTATCCGCCGCAATGCGAGTGCGGCGCGCTGCCCGACTCGCCGCGCTTCAATGCCGCCTGCAACGACCCGTGCAGCGAGGTGCCGCTCGATGCCGACTGCAGCAACTTCGATCCGACCGCCACGCCGCCGACCGCGACGAACGTGCCCGGCACCGAGCCGGTGTGCATCGCGGCGCGCCGCGCCACCGGAGCAGGGCCGGCGGCCCTGTCGGCCGGCGCCTTCGGGCAGTTGAGCGACTGCAGCGTCAGCGGCCAGGCGACGCTCGAAATCGGCGGTGCCGACGGCGAGACGAAGATCACGCCGACGACCGGCGTCGTCGGCTTCGTCGGCCGCCCCTGTCCGGGTGCCGAGTGCACGGTCGGCCTGACGTACGACTTCGCGCTCGACCCGATCACCTTCCAGGTGCGGTTCGCGTCCGACCCGACGTTCGAGGACCTCGCTTCCTCGGGGGCGAGCAGCGACGGCGCGGTCGCCGTGGGCGCGACGGGGTTTGGAGTGCTGACGCCGCTCACCACGGCGAGCTCGCTGCGCGGCCGACGCGGAGGCGACGCCACCGCATTTCTCGTCACCAATCCCGATGGCGTCGGCGTGTTCGTCGATTGGGAGGGACGCGCCTGCGCCCTGTTCGGCACGGTGGCGGGCAGCATCGACGGCGAGCAGTCGGGCGACGAGAGCATGCTCGCCGAGCTCACCGTGCAGGGCATGATCCGCAACCAGCCGCCGGTGGCCGACGCCGGCGACGCGCAGACGGTCGAGTGCACCTCGCCGGACGGCGCGACGGTCGTGCTCGACGCCGCCGCGACGAGCGATGGCGACGGCAACCTCGCGATGCTCGCCTGGACGCGCGACACGCGCCTCGGCCCGCCGGTCGGCTTCGGCGCACAGGTCGAGGTCGCGCAGGCGATCGGTGCACCGACCACCTACATCGTGCGCGCGCTCGATACCGGCGGGCAGGGCGACGAGGCGAGCACGACCGCCGCGGTCGTCGACACCACCGCGCCGACGGTCATCGCCGCCGCCGCTCCGGCGGTGCTGTGGCCGCCGAATCACAAGCTCATCCCGGTGCACATCGACCTCACCGTGGCCGACACCTGCGATGCGAGCCCGGTGATCCGCCTGGTGTCGATCAGCAGCAACGAGGGCGACCTCGCCACCGGGTCGGGGCACACGAGCCCCGACATCCAGGACGCGGCGTTCGGCACCGACGACCGCGACGTGCTGCTGCGCGCCGAGCGCAGCGGCGGCGGCAGCGGCCGCACGTACGTCATCACCTACGAGGTCGAGGACGCGAACGGCAACGTCACGCAGACGAGCACGACGGTCTCCGTGCCGCACTGACGTGAGCCGGTCGCGCTGGAAGGCGCGGCGGCGTGGCCATCAGGCACGCCGCCGCGCCCGGCGTCTCCGCGTGCGTGCGGTCGGCTTAGCGGCAGCGCAGCGTCGCGCCGTTCGGTGCGGTCCGGCAGGCAGGGAACGCGGTGACGCCGCACTGGCCGGGCGCGGCAACCGGCGCGCCGAACGTGACGCGTGCCACCGGCGGCGATCCCGCCGGCGCGCCGCCGAGCGCCAGGCCGCGCGCCTTGAGCTGCACGCGCAGCGTGCCCGGCGGTGCCACCGCGCGCACCTTCGCAGTGACGATGCCGCTCGTCGCCGTCGGGTTGCGATACTTCCAGGTCGTGCCGGCGCCGTTTGCCGACCACGCCGACCCCGCGGGGGCGGTGAGATCGGCGAGGACGCCGCCGGTGTTCGTGGTGAGCAGGAGACGCAGGCCCTGCGCGGCGGGGTTGATCGCCGGGCTGGTCGGCACCGCGACCGTGCCGCGCAGCACGAGCTGATCGTCACCCGGCGGCGCCTGCAGCTTGCGCAGCGTGAGGCGCGCATCGGCGATCGTCGCCGGGCTGCTGCAGCCGCCGATGCCGTCGAGCCGCTCGATCTCGAGCAGCGTCACCGCATACGGCGCGAGATCGATCGTGCCGATCTGCGACAGCTGGCTGACGACGCGCGTGTCGAGCTGCTGCAGCTGTTCGGTGGCGATCGCCGCGTTCAGCCCGGCGGTGACGTAGGTCCCGTACGTGTTGTTGTGCGTCGCGTCGATCAGCCAGCGCGTCACCCGGTAGCCACCCGTCGACGGGAAGCCGCTGATCGCCAGCGAGAGGCGGTTCGTTTCCGTCACCAGCGCGCGCTGGCGGAAGAAGACGGCCTTCATGCGCTCGAGGTCGGCCTGTTCCGTGGCGACCGGGGTGACGGCGCTCACCGGGATGGCGCCGGTGAGGAAGGCGGCGATCTGCGGCTGGCCGCCCCAGCGCGCGAAGTCGGCAGGGCCGTAGCCCATGTCGCGCAGTACCTCGACCGCCTGGCGTCCGGGGCTGGTCACGTAGCTCGCCAGCAGCACGCCGAGCGTATCGCCGTCGACGCCCGCGAGCGCGTGCAGGTGCGGGAAGTACTCGTCGGCGGGATTGGCGTGCGTCGCACTGACCGACACGAGCGCGCGCGGCAGGCGCCCGACGATGGTCTGCGCGTGATAGATCGCCTTGCGCAGGCCGTGCTTGTTCTTGTTCGTGCGCAGGCCCCAGTCGTGCGGGAACTCCTCGCTCCCGCCCCAGTCGGCGTCGTCGAGCTGGAACATCGCCTGGTACCCCGCCGTGCCGTTCGCGGCGAGGTGCGCCATGAACGCCAGCGAGTAGCTCGCGCCCATTTCGTTGTCGGTCTGCCAGCAGCCGAACGGCGACGGCGGCGACGGCCAGCTCGGATCGTCGCGCTGCTCGTTCGGTTCCCAGCAGGCGGAGAGCGGATTCCAGCTGCCGACGATGATCGGCAGCGGCGGGAAGCCGTTGGCGGCGAGCAGCTCGAGCACCTGGCGGTTGGCGCGCCGGCCCTCCTCGGGCGGATTGCCGAACACGTGGTAGGTGATGAAGTCGGGCTGGATGCCGTTCGCCGCCGAGTACTCGATGAACGCCCGCGTCAGCGGCACCGTCTCACCGGGCGTGATCGCCTCGGGGCCGCCGAGTGTCTCGGGACCGCCGACACGCGCGGCGGGATCGGCGCTGTGCGCGCCGGCGACGAAGTGGCGCCAGGTCTCGAGGAAGTTCGCCTGCGTGTCGGTCCAGAAACACGGTGCGTTCGGTTCCTCCCACAGCTGGTACCAGACGTTGTCGAGTCCGTGCGTGACGTTGAAGTACGTCACCGTGGCGGCGATCACCGCCTCCCAGTCCGCCCACTTCGCGGGGTCCGGGGCGACGGTCTGGTAGGTCGGCCATTCGTCCTCGCAGCCCGGCGGCGGCGCGGTGACCTGCGAGGACGAGATCCAGCGCGGCATGCCGTGCACCTGCAGGAGGAACTGCGCGCCGGACTCGGTGGTGAGCGCCGCGACGGTGGCGAGCCCGCTCTGCGCGAGCCGCGTCTGGTAGTCCGCCAGGCTGGTCGAGGGGCCGAGGATCTGATGCGTCGACTCGACGACGAGGCCGTGGCTGCGACCCGCATCGACCGCGAAGTCCTGCTTCATCTGCGGGCTCGTCCAGCCGAAGAACGCCGACGGCTCGAACCAGGTCGGCAACGTGCCGGCCGGCGTCTCGGCCCGCACGGTGAGCGCGATGTCCTCGCCACGCGCCGGCAGCGCCAGCAGCGTTGCGACGAGAAAGATGCGAATCGGATGCGTCAGCATGGCCCTTCCGGGCCATGGAACACTGACGAGCGGTCGTCAACGGAGAAGATGCGCGGACAGCGCTTCACACAAAAAACCGCGAGTACGGTGACACCTCTCACGCCAAGCGGTTGTGCGGCCACCGCTGCCTACTCGATGCGCGTCGCCGTTCCGGTCAGCACCCACTGCACGTAGGTCCCCTGCCCGCCGACGGCGGTGATCACCACGGTGCCGGTGCGCGAATCGGCGGTCACCTCGCGGTCGACGACCGTCTGCCCGCAGGTGAACTGCTGCCCACCCGTGGCGATCTCGAGGAAGTTCGTTCCCGTGCCGAAGCAGGACACGGCGATGACCAGCCGCGCGCGGCCGCCCGGCAGACCGGGCGTCTGATTCAGGCCGAGCACGTCGTAGCGCACCCGATCCTCGGTATCGCCGTCCGGGTACGACACGAAATCGGTCACCGAGGCGTTACCGTCGAGGGGAATCTCGAGCGGGTCGTTGAAGGTGGCGTCCGGTGGCGCCGTCGGCCCCACCGGCGCGGTCTGTGTGGGGGTCGACGTGACGGTACTGCTGGCGGTCGCCGTCGCGGTCGGCGCGTCATCTGCCATCGTGGCGGTCGCCGTCGCGGTTGGCGCATCCGCCATCGTCTCGGTCGCGGTGGCCGAGGCGGTGCGCGTCGCGGTGGCGGTGGCGAGCGGATCGCCGGTCGCTGTCGCCGTGACGGTGCCGTCGGCCGTCGGGGTCACCGTGGCGGTGGCCCCGTCGGGCGGCGTCGGTGACGGCGTGCCGCCGTCGGGCGGCGTCGCGGACGCTGTCGGCGTGCGGCCATCCACCAGCGTCGGCGTCGCGGTCGGCACCGGCGTTACGCCGCCGCAGCCGCGCAGCGCCGCGTTCACCGCCTCGAGGAGCTCGTTGATCGTGATCGTCTCGTCGCCGTTGCCGTCGCCGTTCGGGCACGATGCATCCGACGTCCCGAGGGCGAGGTCCACCAGCGTGATCAGCTCGTCGATCGTCACCTCGCCATTGCCGTTGCAGTCGCCGGGACACGGCTGCGCGGGAACGGAGCGGACGGTCCCCAGCAAAACGCCGAGCGCGGCGGATAGGCCAATCACCGCGCAACGCGTCGCCGCCTTCCCCGTGTGCCGCTGCCGCAATCGTGAGATCGCCTGTCTCATCGATCCTCCCTCCGCAGCGTGGGGCCGATGCCCACCGAACGACGTTCCGCCGTCTACTCTCCGGGTGGCGATCGGCGGCGCAATGCCCGGAACGCCCATCGACGCGCTGCGTTCCGGTCCGCGGTGCGCTACACCCCGTCCATGATCGTCGTCACCAACCGCATTCCCGTCGCCAAGGGCCACGAGATCGACTTCGAGGATCGCTTCCGCCGCCGCGCGCACCTCGTCGACCAGGCGCCCGGCTTCGTGCGCAACGAGGTGCACCGCCCGAAGCCGGTGCGCTTCGACCACGAGACCGGCGCCTGGCGGGAGGATCCCGACGCGCAGGGCTACTACGAGGTGAAGACGTGGTGGCGCCGCTTCGAGGACTTCGTCGCCTGGACGAAGAGCCCGGCGTTCGCCGAAGCGCACAACAGCCGCCCGCCGAAGGAGATGTTCGCCGGCCCGAACATCCTCGAGGTGCACGAGGTGCTGACCAGCACCGACGAGCGCACGCGCTGAGCCGGCCGCCGGCACCGCCGGCGGTCGCTGACGCGCGCGGTGCCCGGCAAGAGAATCGCCGCATGCCCGCCTCTGAAGCCGACCGGCGGCATTTCGCGCTCATCGCCGCGACGATGGCGGACGAGAAGGCCGAGCAGCGCCGGGAGGCGTTGCAGACCAGCATGGCCGAGCGCGTCGCCCTCGGATTTCGGCTCGGCGCCGGGCCACACAGCGCGGCCTGCGAAGCGGCGCTCGACGCGCGCGCTGCGGCGCAGATCGGACTCGCGCAGCGCCGCGGCCGGCGCGCATGAGCGACGACCCGCTCGATCTCCTGCGCCGCGTCGTGCGGGCCTGCGAGGAGGCGAGCGTCCAGTACGCCATCATCGGTGCCGTGGCGCGCAACGCGTGGGCGCCGCCGCGCGCCACGACCGACATCGATCGCCGTGGCGGTCGACCCCGCCAGCTACGCCGCCCTCACCGCAGCGCTCGCGGCACGCGACATCACGGTCCGGCGTCCCCGACGGATCACCGCGCGACGAAGGCGCGCTCGATGACGTAGTGCCCGGCGGCGTGGCTGCTGCCTTCGGTGAAGCCGCGTGCCTCGAGCAGGTCGACGAGGTCGCGCAGCATCGCCGGGCCGCCGCAGATCATCACCCGGTCGCGTTGCGGATCGAGCGGCGGCAGACCGAGGTCCGATGCCAGCCGGCCGCTCTCGAGCAGCGTGGTGATGCGGCCGGTGGTGCGAAACGGTTCGCGGGTGACGGTCGGATAGTACGACAGGCGGGTGCGCACCTCGTCGCCGACGAGCTCGTGCGCCGGCAGCTCCCGCTCGATGTAGTCGGCATAGGCGAGCTCGGCGACGCGGCGGGCGCCGTGCACGAGCACCACCCGCCGGAAGGAGGCATAGAGCTCTGGGTCGCGGAGCAGGCTGAGGAACGGTGCCAGGCCGGTGCCGGTGGCGAGCAGGTACAGCGTCTCGCCGGGCAGCAGTGACTCGGGCACCAGCGTGCCGGTCGGCTTGCGCCCGACGAGCACCGGGTCGCCGGGGGTGACGTGTGCCAGCCGCGAGGTGAGCGGCCCGTCGGGCACCTTGATGCTGAAGAACTCGAGATGATCGTCGTAGGGCGCGCTGACGATGCTGTAGGCGCGGAGCAGCGGCCGCTGGTCGACCTCGAGCCCGAGCATGAGAAACTGGCCGCTGCGGAAGCGCAGGCTCGCCGGGCGGCTGGTGGTGAAGCTGAAGACCGTGTCGCTCCAGTGATGGACGTCGAGAACGTGTTCGCGGGTGCACAGGCTCATTGCGGAACTCCTCGTCGGGAATGCCGCGACCGTAGCCGGGCTTGCATTATCAGGGAAACGGGATATTCCGATGATCCTGTCCGGTTTCGCCGATCATGCGCTACACGCTCCGCCAGCTCGAAGTGTTCCTCGCCGTGGCACGTACCGGCAACGTCAGCCGCGCCGGCGAGCTGCTGCACCTGTCGCAGTCGGCGGTCAGCGGCGCGCTCGGTGAGCTCGAGCGGCAGTTCGGCATCCTGCTCTTCGATCGCGTCGGCAAGCGCCTGCGCCTGAGCGAGCTCGGCGCCGCGCTGCGGCCGCGCGCCGAGGCGGTGCTCGACGCGGCGCGCGAGCTCGAGGGCGAGCTCGCCGGACACGCCGGTGCGGGCACGCTGCGCGTCGGCGCGACACTGACGATCGGCAACTATCTGGTCGTGCCGCTGATGACGCGCTTCATGCGCGAGGAGCCGGCGGCGGCGATCGCGCTGGAGATCGCCAACACCGAGACGATCGCGCGCCGGGTGGTGAACTTCGAGATCGACGTCGGCCTGATCGAAGGCGAGCTCACGCATCCGGGGCTGACGGTCACGCCGTTTGCCGACGACGAGCTGGTCGTGTTCGCCGCCCCGCATCATCCGCTGGCGCGCAAGCGGCACCTCACCGATGCCGACCTGCTGCAGGCGTCGTGGATCATGCGCGAGCCGGGCTCGGGCACGCGCCAGGCGTTCGAGCGCGCGATGCACGGGCTGCTGCCGCGGCTGCACATCGCGCTCGAGCTGCAGCAGACCGAGGTCATCCAGCGCGCCGTCGAATCCGGGCTCGGCCTCGGCTGCCTGTCGCGGCTGGTGGTCGCCGACGCCATCCGCCAGAAGCGCCTGAAGCCGCTGCGCGTGCCGGGGCGCGACTTCCGCCGCCAGTTCTTCTTCGCCCTGCAGCGCCGCAAGCACCGCAGCGCGACACTCGAGCGCTGGCTCGCCCTCTGCCGCGACGCCGGCAGCGTCGCCGCCGTCGAGAAGGGGCCAGTGTGAGTCAGCGCGCTATTTCACAGGTCCCCTCTCTCCGCAGGGGAGAGGGTCAGGGTGAGGGGACTCCGACAACTCCAGCGCGAGCAACTGGCCGCGCGCAGCGCGGCGCGCTCGGCAGCAGTCGGCCAGCTCGCCGCGGACGGCGACAGCCGGGCGCGCATCCTCAACGCGAGCCGCATCGCCGGAAACACGCCCTCACCCTGACCCTCTCCCTCCGGGAGAGGGGACCAGACGCTGATCAGCGCGCCGGGCGCAGCGCGGCCCGCTCCGCAGCAGCCGAACGTTTCGCCGGCGCCGGCTGCCGGAGCGAATTCTTAACCGTTCGCACGCCCAACATCGCGCCTGGCGATGCTCGCGTGGACGCAGGACACGCGCGTCGGCACGCCGGTCGGCTTCGGCGCGCAGGTCGCGGTGACGCTGCCGCCTGGCGTGCCGACGACCTACGTGCTACGCGCGCTCGACACGTTCGGGCAGACGGACGAGGACACCACCTCGGCGGAGGTCGTCGATACCACGGCGCCGACGCTGTCGGTCGCCGCCACGCCTGCCGTGCTGTGGCCCGCGAACCACAAGCTCGTCACCGTGCAGGTTGCGATCACGACCAGCGATGCGTGCGACGCCAGCCCGACCGTCCGGCGCGTGTCGATCAGCAGCAACGAGGGCCAGCTCGCCAATGGGTCGGGACAGACGAGTCCGGACATCGATGGCGCCGAGTTCGGGACCGATGACCGCGAGGTGCTGCTGCGCGCCGAGCGCAGCGGCACCGGCACCGGGCGCACGTACACGCTCCTCTACGAGGTCGAGGATGCCAGCGGGCAACGTCACGCAGCAGAGCACGACGGTGACCGCGCCGCTCAACCGGTCCTGAGGAGGGAGGGGAGGCCCGCATCCGCCGGCACCAGCGGCGGATGCGGGCACGGGCGCGCGTCCGGCGCTGCGACCAGGGGTACCGGGAGGCGCCGCTGCGTCGGCGCCCGCTGGAGGGGACGACCGGTGCGCGTCAGCACGCGCCGATGGAGCGGCGTCCCCCGCGGAGCGGTGCCGGCGGGGAGGGGGCGCCCCGCAGCATCGGTGTGCTGACCGGCGCGAAGACGGTGACCGCCGGGGGAGCGCTCTCCGCAGCGCGGCGCGCGGCAACGCGCGCGGCGATGGCCTGCTGGAAACGCAGGCGGCGGGCGCGACCCATGCCGTCGCGCAGCGTCAGG
This sequence comes from uncultured bacterium, assembly GCA_965651925.1. Taxonomy (GTDB): domain Bacteria; phylum Desulfobacterota; class Binatia; order HRBIN30; family CADEER01; genus CBFGUK01. The sequence goes on from CBFGUK010000089.1 coordinate 15,682, forward strand.
CGGTAGAGGCGGTGGCGGAAGCGATAGCGGCCATGGGCGGCGCCGTCGCCGCGCACGGGGGCGTCCTGCTCGGCGATCACGGTGGCGCGCGACGCGAGGTGATCGCACCGCGCCTCGACCGGATCGACCGGCTCGCCGAGGACCGCCGCAACGTCGTCGGCGCCGAACTCGTCCTCGATCACGCTCGCCGCCTCGAGCAGGCGCCGGTCGGCCGCCGTCAGTGCCGCGAGGCACCGGGCGACGAGCGCGCGCGTGGCGTCGCCGAGCGGCAGGTCGTCGCGGCTCTCCGCAGGGTCCGCGGTCCACGGTCCGGTGCGCCAGACGAGCAGTCCGCGCGCGACGAGATCGTTGGTCATCGTCACCATGAACAGCGCGTTGCCGTCGCTCGCCGCATGGATGCGATCCGCGAGGTGCTGCCGGATCACGGCCGGCGCACCGGCAAAGCGCAGCGCGACGTAGGTGGCGACGTCGCGCGGCGTGAGCCGGCGCAGCGGCAGCTCCTCGACGAGGCCGCGGGCCAGCAGCGCGTCGGCCTCGGGGCCGGCGATCCGGCCGCCGGGACGGGCGCTGGCGATCACCAGCAGGCGGGCGGGATGCCGGGCGCGCGCCAGCGCGAAGAGGACGGCCCGCGTCGCGCGGTCGCTCCATTGCAGATCCTCGCAGATCAGCACCACCGTGCGCTGTGCGCTGAATGCCTCGAGCGCATCGACGATCTCGCGCAAGGCGTGCCGCGCCGGTGCCGCGCCGTCAGGCCGGCGCACCCGCATGCCGGCGCGACCGAGCGCCGGCAGCATCGCCGCCCAGCTCGGCGCGCAGCGGCGCAGCATCGCGCCGAAGGCGGGCTGCGCGCGTACGAGTCGCGTCATCGCCTCGACGATCGGCAGGGCGGCTTCGCGGCTGTCGTCCGACTCGGGGCAGTAGCCGCGCGCGATGTACACCGCCGGATCGGTGGCTGCCTCGGCGAGCGCCTGCTCGATCAGGGCCGTCTTGCCGCCCCCAGCCTCGCCGCTGACGAGCAGCACGACGCGCCGTCCGGCGGCCGCCTGGCGCAGGGCCGTGCGCAGCCGGCCGAGCTCGCCGACGCGCCCGACGAGCGCCGGCAGGGCGACATCGCCGGTGTCCCGCAACGCCGTCGTCAGGCCGCGGGCGCCGATGAAGCGATACCCCTCGCGGCCGACGGTCTCGATGTAGCGCGGGGCCGCCGCGTCGTCGCCGAGCGCGGCGCGCAGCGTGCGCACGGCGACCTTGAGCACCGCGCGGGTCACGCAGACGTCACCCCAGACCGCGGCGAGCAGCTCGCGCGCGCCGACGACCACGCCGGGGCGCGCCGCGAGATAGCCGAGCACCGCGAGCGGTCGCGGCTGCAGCGCCACTGGCATCGCGCCGCGCCATAGCCGCAGCGGATCCGGCTCGAGGCGGAACGGGCCGAAGGTGAGCGCACTGCGCGACAGCGACATCGACGGACGGCTCCGAGACGCGACGCGGAAAACGTGAGGCGCAGTCTCACCACAGGCGGGCGGTGGCGACAAGCACCTTTCTGGCGGGAACTGCTGCACGCCGCACAGCGCCGCGCCGCCCGGCGTCGAGACCGCCGTTCGCGCCGGCTGGTTCGTTCACGGCGCGGCGGGAGCAGCGCCCTTCAGCGGTTGCACACCAGCGAACGTCTCGCACGCCAGACCGCCCGTCATTGCGACCGCTGGAGGGCCGTGCTTCTGCACGGCCGCGGACGCGCGTTGCCGCATGCGCAATCGATACGTTCGGCCTGCGCCGCGGCGCGTTGCTCGCGCTGGAGGTGTCGGACGCCCCTCACCCTGACCCTCTCCCCTGGCGGGGAGAGGGGACCCGAAAGGTGACGGTCGTCCGCGGCCCGGCGGGCGCCGCGCCCGCCAGCGCGTTGGAATGGTGCGCGGTCGACAGGTCGGCTGGCTGGTAGACGCGCTGGAGGGCCGTGCTTCTG
>CBFGUK010000090.1:0-17457 GCA_965651925.1 uncultured bacterium
CCGTAGCGCGGGATCGACACGGGGCCGCTGCCGGTCGAGAGCGCGTGCGCGCGGCGGCCGCTGGTGCCGTAGAGCGTGACGATGCGGCTCACCGTGGCGCGCAGCGGATGGCGCCAGCGCACGGCGCCGCTGCGGTCGCGCAGCGCGAGGTCGATTGCAACCTCCACGGTCGTACGGCCGGTGGGCAGCGCGGCGAGCCAGAGCAGCAGGCCGGGCGGGCCGAGGCCGTAGGCCGTCGCCGTCGTCGTCAGGCGCGTCGAGACGATCGTGCCGCCGAGCACGAGCGCGGCATCCGGCGGCGGCGCGGCGGCGAAGCGGACGTCGGCGAAGTGGCCCGACGCGGCGAGGTCGGCGGCGACGGCGCGCGCGAGCTGCACCTCGAAGAGTCGCTCAGGCAGCGGCAGGACGTCGTCGCGCACGAGCTGCTCGGCGGCGCGCGATTCGTCGAGGCGCTCCCAGGTGCGCGACACCGACGGCAGCAGCGGCGCGATGAGCAGCCACGCAGGATCAAGGCGCGGCGCCGGCGGCCGGGCAGGGCGCGCGTCGCCGAACGGCTCGACCACCAGTTGCGCCGCGCTGCGCCGCGGCGCGACGCCGTCGACCGGTGCATAGCCCAGCTGCTCGGTGGTCACGCCGGCGCACGCGCCGAGCGCAAGGAGCAGCGCCGGCCACGAACGGCGGGCGCGCGGCACGCCGCCGATCGGGAACGCCCGCCGCCGGCCGCCTCCGGTATGCGCGCGGACGATGCGGCTCACGACGGCGATGAGGTCGGCGCCGCCGGCGCCACGGGCCGCCGCAGGGTGCGGAACGTGATCGAGTAGCGCAGCGTCTTCGTCGGCGAGATCGCGTGCTGCCAGCGCCAGCGGGCGTGGTCGCGGATGAGGTAGATCGAGCGCGGCGCGAGCGTGAGGCCGCAGGACGGCGTGCGCGTGCCGGTGACGTGCGGCCAGGGGCGGAAGCGCATGCGACAGGCGGCGCCGAGCGAGATGCCGATGACGAGGCCGAAGGCCGGCGCGTCGCGGTGCCAGCCGAGCGGCGTTCCGGGCGCGTACTCGGCGACCGTACACTGCGCGAGCATGTGGGCAGCGACATCGGCCCACGCGGCGGCGCGCGCACGCAGCGCGCCCAGCGCTTCGGGCAGCGGCGGCGCGGGCGTCGGCGCGTTGGCGGTGAAGTCGTATCCGGCGCCGAAGCTCACGATGCGCCGCCGTGCGGTGAATGACCGGTAACGCGCCGCGTCGAGCGGCAGCGTGGCGATGAACGCCAGCAGGCCGGCTTCGTCGCCGGGCGTCAGGAACTCGCTCGCGTAGACGAAGCCATCCGGCAGCGCCGGGCCGGTGAACAGGTCACCCTGGGGAGCGGGGCGCATTCGCGTGTGCCGTCCGGCGTGGGAAATCTCTGCCACCGAGGTGGGGAGGACGCGGAGTCGATCCGCCATCACTGCAGAGCGATGAAAGCGGGATTCGCTCGAAGCGATCGGTCGACTCGGTGTCCTCTCCGTCCTCGGTGGCTGAAGGCGCGCTCACCGTGGCGCGTCGAGCTGCTCCTTGAGCTGCACGAAGCGCAGGATTCCCGCCCGGGTGATCAGGCCGGCAAGGCGTGTGTGATCGAGGACGAGGAGGCGGCCGGTGTCGCCGTTGGCCATCGCCTGCAGCGCGTCGGCCACCGGCGTGTCGGGCGTGACGGTGAGCGTCGCGTCGAGCGGCCGCATGATCTCGCGCACGGTGCGGGCGGCGCGCTCGGCCGGCGGGCAGCGCTGCACCATGGCGAGCGACAGCACGCCGGCGACGACGTCCTCCTCGCCGACCGGGAAACCGCCGTAGCCGTAGCGCAGGAAGTACTCCTCGATCGCGTCCTGCACGGTGGTGTCGGGCGGCAGCAGGACGGGATCGCGCACCATGACGTCGGCGACACGCGCCTGCGCCAGTGCCTGCTGCATGACGACGCCCTGGTAGCTCGCACGCGCCGCGCCGCGCAGGAACATGCCGATGAAGATCAGCCACAGCCCGCCGATCAGGGCGCCGCCGAAGATCTGCAGCGCCCCGAGCACCATGAGGCCGACGGCGATGCCGCCTCCCCAGTTCGCGGCGCGGCTCGAGGCGGCGCGGAGGTTGCCGCTGCGCTGCCAGAGATAGGCGCGCAGCAGCCGCCCGCCGTCGAGCGGATAGCCGGGCAGCAGGTTGAACACGGCGAGCGCGACATTGATGAACGCGAGGTAGCGGAACATCGCCGTCCACAGCGCATCGGCACCCAGCGCACCGAGGCCGGCGGAGACGAGCCAGAAGGCGGCGCCGAGTGCGAAGCTGGTCAGCGGACCGACGGCCGCGATCGCGAGCTCGGCCTTCGCGCTGCGCGGCTCGCCCGAGAGGTGCGCCATGCCGCCGAACAGGAACAGCGTGATGCGTTTGACCTCGTGGCCGAGGCGGTTGCCGACCAGCGCGTGCGCGAGCTCGTGCGTCAGCACCGAGGCGAAGAAGAGCAGCGTCGCCACCAGCCCGACGAGCAGATACGCGCCCCAGCCGTAGCCCGGCGTGCGGTACGGGAAGTAGCCGGCGGTGAGACTCCACAGCACGAGCAGGAAGATGATGACCCACGAATAGTCGATCGCGAGCTGGATGCCGGCGATGTGCCCGAGCTCGATCTCCCTGCGCGTCGCGCGCGCCGCGCCGGCCGGCGCGCGGCGCGCCTCCTGCTGGTCTGCCATGTCGCCTCCTCGCCCACCTTACTCCGGGTCAAGACGGTTGCGAGCAAACGCCGGGTCGAGGGCGTCGGTCAACCCGGTCCGGCCATCGGGGCGGGGAGGACAGCGCGTCGAGCCGATCCCTCGTATCGGACGAGTCGTCCGGCGACTGCCGAGGGCGGGCTCGACGCGGCGTCCTTCCGCGCCGCCGCGACCGTTCAGGCCGCCGATCGCGCCGGCGGTGCCGTGCGCGGCAGGGGGTGGCCGAGATGGCGCTCGATCGCCCGCAGCTGGGCGTGTTCCTCGGGGGCGGCGAAGCTCGACGCATGGCCGCCGGCGCCGGCGCGCGCCGTGCGGCCGACGCGGTGCACGTAGTCTTCGGCGGTCTGCGGCAGGTCGTAGTTGATGACGCGCCGGATGTCGGCGACGTCGATGCCGCGCGCCGCGATGTCGGTGGCGATCAGGATCCGGTACTCGCCGCGGCGGAAGCCGTCGAGCGCCGCGCGGCGCTGCGACTGGCTGCGGTTCGAGTGGATCGGCTGCGCCGCGTGGCCGGCGGCGCGCACGGCGCGCGTCAGGCGGTCGGCGCGGTGCTTGGTGCGCGCGAACACCAGTACGTGACCGGGCTCGGCGGCGATCAGCGACAGCAGCAGCGGCGTCTTCTGCTCGCGCGCAATGACGAAGACCTCCTGCGTCGCCCGGCGCGGCGGCGCCGCGGGCGTGCCGACCGCGACGCGCACGGCCTGGCGCGCACCGACCCAGCCGAACACGCGCTCGTCGGCCGGCAGTGTCGCGGTGAAGAGCAGCGTCTGGCGGGCCGCCGGCGTGACCCGCAGGATACGCTCGAGCTGCGCCTTGAAGCCCATGTCGAGCATGCGATCGGCCTCGTCGAGCACGAGGATGCCGACGTCGCGCAGCACCGCCGAGCCGCGCGCCAGGTGATCGACCAGCCGCCCGGGCGTGGCGACGATGATCGCGGCGCGGCGCAGCGCCTGCACCTGCGGGCCCATGCCGACGCCGCCGACGACCAGCGCCATCGGCAGGTCGCTGGCGAGGCGCTGCACCCATGCGGCGGTCTGCTCGGCGAGCTCGCGCGTCGGCGACAGGATGAGCGCCGCGCCGCCGGTGCCGCGCAGCCGCTCCACCACGGGCACGACGAACGCGGCCGTCTTGCCCGTGCCGGTCGGGGCGGCGCCGATCACGTCCCTGCCGGCGAGAATCGGCGGGATCGCGCCGGCCTGGATCGGGGTCGGCGTGCGATAGCCGGCGGCCTGCAGGGCGGCGAGCATGCGCGGCGAGAGGGCGAGCTGCTGGAAGGTCGGAACGGAGGAATGCACGAAGGAACTGTCCTTTCTCGAGGTCGTTGAAGACCGCCACGGTGAATCGGCACTACCGGCGTATCGAACGCCCGGCCGGCGCGAGGAGTTCGGGCCGGCCGGTTTACTGCAGCCGGCGCGCGGTCGTGGCTGGGGCGCGAGAAAGCGACAATAAACTCTGCGCTGTGTAGCAGGCGCGCGTGCGGCATGCGAGCCCCTGCTGCGGTGCGAGCCGCCGGCGCCGATCGCAGACGGCGGCATGAGCTGGCGACGGTGCGCCCGGCTGCGCACGTGAGCCTCGGCGCGGCGAGGCAAAACGTGCTACCAGCACCGTATGCTCGGGCTCTCGCTGCGACGCAGCTGGCACGCGACCGGTGCCGGAGCGTCGGACCTGCTGCTGCGCCGGACGCGGATGATCCCGTGGATCATCATCGCCGGCAACGTCGTGTTCGCGGCGGTCGATCCCTGGCTCTATCGCGATCACCTCGCGCCGCTCGGGGTGACGAAGCTCGCCGTCGTCGCCGTGCAGATCGCCGGGCTCGCCTGCCTGCGCGGCGCGCCCTCGCGTCGCGCGACGATGGCCGTCGGGCTCGTCTGCGTCGCCGCCGCCGCCGCGGGCGGCGTGCGCGCCGCGGTGCTGACCGCCGATCCGTTCACCACCCCGCTGCTGTGTCTCGCCGGCGCGCTGACCACCGCCGCGGTCGTGCCGTGGGGCGGGCTGGCACAGGCCGGCGCGGCGCTGATCGCCGCCGCCGCGGCGATGGGAACCGTTGCGCAGACGTTCGGCGTCGCGCGCGCCGGCTACCCGCACCTCGCCATCGCCTTCGTCGCCGTCCTGTCGGTCTACATCGCCCGCGAGCTCGGGCGGCAGCGCGCCGCCGAGCGGCGGGCGACGCTCGAGCTGCGCCGCCATCAGGCCGAGCTCGCACACGTGCTGCGCGTCGGCACGATGGGCGAGATGGCGGCGCAGCTCGCGCACGAGCTGACCCAGCCGCTCGGCGCGATCGCGAACTTCGCCGCCGGTGCGCGCCGCCGCCTGCTCGCGCAGGGGGCCGATCCCGAGCTGATCGCGGTCGTCGACCACGTCAGCACCGAGGCGTTGCGCGCCGGCGACATCATCCGCCGCCTGCGCGCGTTGATCCGCAAGGACGGACCGCAGCGGTCCGCCGTCGCCATCAACGCGCTCGTCCGCGAGGTCGCCGAGCTCATCCGCGGCGAGGCGCACGAGCACGCCGTGCGTCTCGTGCTGCGCCTCGATCCGGAGCTGCCGCACGTTGCCGCCGACGCGGTGCAGATCGAACAGGTGCTGCTCAACCTCGTGCGCAACGCGCTCGAGGCGATGCACGACGCCGGCGGCGCGGCGCCGGTGCTGACCATCGAGACGCGGCGCGGCAGTGACGCGGCGGTCGAGGTCGCCGTGCACGACTCCGGGCCGGGCATCGACGCGGCGGAGGCGGAACGCATCTTCGAGCCGTTTCACACCACCAAACCGTCGGGGCTCGGCATGGGCCTGGCGATCAGCCGCTCGATCATCGAGGCACACGGCGGGCGCCTGTGGCTGAGCCCGAGTGGCGCACGCGGAGCGACGTTCCGCTTCACGCTCGGCGGTCGCACGGCGGCCGCCGAGGCCGCCGCCCGCTGATCGGCCGCGGCGCCCGGCGCGCGGCCGCCGGTTCAGCGGCGGGCGAGGGCGGCGGTGATGCGTGCCTTCGTCCCGGGCGCGCACCAGGCGGGCACGACGTGCTCGGCGAAGTGGCGGCGCTGCGCGTCGTCGAGGGCCAGCACGCCGTCGCGCAGTGCGTGCTTGGTGGCGCGGAAGGTGGCGCGCGGCACGGCGGCGAGCCGGGCGAGCGCGTCGCGCGCGGCGGGGAGCGGGTCGGCGGCGGTCTCGTCGACGAGGCCCAGGGCGCAGGCCGCGCGCGGCGCGTGCAGCGCCGCTTCGAGCAGCACGCGTCCGAGGTGCTGGCGCGGAATGCGGTCGCGCGCCAGCGCGAGGATCTTCGGCGGGTATTCGAGCCCGAGCGCCACCTCGTTGAGGCCGATGCGCACATCGTCGCGGTCGACGGCGACACGCCAGTCGCAGCACAGCGCGAGGACGCAGCCGCCGGCGATCGCGTGCCCGTTCACGCAGGCGACCGTCGGGCCGGCATAGCCGTAGAGCTCGTCGACGAGCGCGTCGAGCAGCTGGAGGAAGCGCGTCAGGCCGTCGGCGTCGAGGCCGGCAACCTCCTTCAGGTTCAGCCCGGCGCAGAACGCCGGCCCGTCGCCGATGAGGAGCAGCGGCCGCCCGGCGGCGTCGCCCAGCCCGGCGCGCAGCCGCTGCATCAGGTCGGTGCTGAGCGCATTGCGGCCGGGCGCGGCGATCGTCAGTTCGTAGACGGCGTCGGTGGTCGTCATGCGCGCCCGTACCACGGCCGGGACATGGCGAGCCACCGCGCCGCACAGCCGGCGCGCGGCGAGCGGTCAGGCGCGCGCCGGCGCGGTACGCGGCTCGGGGCGGCCGGTCACCTCCGGCTCGGCCACCCAGCCTTCGAGCACCTGGCGATAGACCAGGCCGGCGAGCGCCGCACCGATCAGTGGCGCGATCCAGAAGAGCCAGAGCTGCTGCAGGGCCCAGCCGCCGACGAGCAGCGCCGGGCCGGTGCTGCGCGCCGGGTTCACCGACGTGTTCGTCACCGGGATGCTGATCAGATGGATGAGCGTCAGCGCGAGCCCGATCGCCAGGCCGGCAAAGCCGACCGGTGCGCGCGTGTGCGTCGCGCCGAGGATGACGATCAGGAACATGAACGTCATCACTACTTCCGTGACCAGCCCGGCGAGCAGCGTGTAGCGGCCGGGCGAGTGCTCGCCGTAGCCGTTGGCGGCAAAGCCGCCGTCGAGGCTGAACCCGGGCGCGCCGCTGGCGATCAGGTACAGCACGCCGGCGGCGACGATGGCGCCGACGACCTGCGCGACGATGTAGCCGCCCAGATGACCGGTGGGGAACCGGCCGCCGGCCCACAGGCCGACCGACACGGCGGGGTTGAAGTGGCCACCCGATACCGGCCCGAGCGCATACGCGCCGGTCAGCACGGTGAGGCCGAAGGCGAACGAGACACCGAGCAGGCCGATGCCGACATCGGGGAACGCCGCCGCAAGCACCGCGCTGCCGCAGCCGCCGAGGACGAGCCAGAACGTTCCGAGGAACTCAGCGAACAGCTTCGCACCCATCGCGCACCTCCGCGGTCAGATGGACTGATCTGCCCGTCATGTAGCGCGCCGGCGGCGGTGTGAGAATCTGCTTTTTTCCAGTCAGGTACGGGGCACGGCGACTGACCAGGCAGCGCTCTGGAGGGCGCCGAGGGACCGGCACCCTCCAGGGGTCGTGTTGGATTGCGCGCCTGCCGCGCCGCCCCACCCGGCGGTGCTGGTGCACCGCCGGCGGCCGCAGGGGCCGCGGCTACGGTCATGATCGGCGCCTGTTGGATTGGGGCCGCGTCGCCCAATCCAACAGGCGCCGAGGGACCGGCACCCTCCAGAGGCCGTGTTGATTGGCGACCCGCGCCTGATTCAACCGGGGCGCCACCTTCCACGCGGCGCCCCTAACAGCCTAACAGCCCAACAGCCTTCCCCTCACAGCCCGTACAGCTTCACCGCATTCCCGGCGCACATCTTCCAGCGCTCGTCGGCGGGGACGTCCTTGAACATCGCGTCGACCGTCTGGCGCGTGTGCGGCCAGTCGCAGCCGTGGTGCGGGTAGTCGGTGGAGAACATCAGGTTGTCGACGCCCATGCGGTGGCGGTTTTCGACCGCGTAGTGGTCGACCATGAACGTCGAGCGCCAGTTGCGGCGGTAGTAGTAGCTCGGCTCGTGCTCGAGCTTCACCGGCAGCCACGACTTGTTGCGGTGCCAGCGATCGTCGAGCTGCTCGAGGATGTAGGGGATCCAGCCCGAGCCGGCTTCGACCATCACCCAGGTGAGGTCGGGGAAGCGGTCGTGCACGCCCGACTGGATGATCTCGCCCATGTCGATGATCATGTTCGCCGCGCCGACGCTGGCGAGGCCGATGAGATCGTCGCCGCGCGCGCCCTTCGGCTTCGGTTTGGCGAGCTGGCGCATGATGCGCACGTGGAAGTGGATCGCGACGCCGTTGGCCTGCGCCGCGGCCCAGAACGGATCGTCCTCGGGGCGGATCGTCGCGCCGACGCTCGGCATGGTGTTGATCCACACGCCGCGGAAGCCGAGCTTCAGGCAGCGTTCCATCTCGGCGATCGCCGCCTCGACGTTCAGCGCCGGCATGCAGGCGAGCCCGATCAGGCGGTCCGGATCGACCTTCATGATCTCCTGCGCGAGCCAGTCGTTGTACGCGCGCACGCCGGCGAGCTGGAACTCGGGGTCGGGGTCGGAGAAGAAGTGGCTCATCATGCGCGCCGAGCCGAACAGCACCTCGGCATCGATGCCGTCGACGTCCTGCTCCTCGAGGCGCGGCTCGCCGCGGAAGTTGCCCTGGTTCGCCTGGGCGAACGTGACGCCGGTCCAGCGGATGTCCTCGTGCGCGCGGCCGGCCGAGGCGTAGATGCCGATCGGCGCCGGCGGGATGTCGGGCGCGAACTGCCACGCCTCGCCGCCTTCGCCGTCGGAGACGACGCGCGGCACCTTGTCGTGGAACTTCTTCGGCATGTACGTCGTCCAGAGATGCGGCGGCTCGAGAATGTGGGAGTCCGCCGAGATCAGCTTGTACTCGCGCGCCATGGTGCCTTGCCTCCTCCGTGGTTGGTCGCCGGCCACCCCGTCGCGGCGGGCGGGGTCCGGCTTGCACAATTAGTTAGCGAATTATACGAATTGCCGCATGGGAGCAAGAGGCAATCCCCCCCCGGTCGCGGCGGGACGCGCGGCGCTCGCCGGCCGGCGCGTGCGCGTGCCGAAGGCGGCCGAACTGATCGCCGATGCGATCCGCGCGCAGATCGCCGCCGGCGAGCTGCGTCCGGGCAGCCCGCTGCCGAACGAGGGCGAGCTGACCGCACACTTCGCGGTGGCGCGGCCGACCGTGCGCGAGGCGCTGCGCATCCTCGAGGCCGAGCAGCTGATCGAGATCGCGCGCGGCGCGCATGGCGGCGCGCGCGTGCGCGAGCCCGACATCCGGGCGGCGTCGGGGCATTGCGCGCTGCTCCTGCAGCTGCAGGGCGCGACGATCGCCGACGTCTACGAGGTGCGCGGCATGCTCGAGCCGACCGCCGCCCGCCTCGCCGCGGCGCGGGCGCCGGCGAGCGCCGCGAAGACGCTGGCGGCGATCATCGCCGAGGAGGAGGCGATCATCGGCACCGGACAGTCGCTCGCCGCACACGCGATGCGCTTTCAGCAGGCGCTCGTCGACGCGTCGCGCAATCCGGCGCTCGTGCTGCTCGTCCGCCTGCTGCACGACCTCGTCTCCCGCCAGGCGGTGTCACGCGTGCCGATGATCGACGTCGACGACGCCGGCCGCGACCGCCTGCGCCGCCGTCTGATCGCCGCGCAGCGCGCCGTCACCGACGCCATCGCCGCCCGCCGCGGCGACGAAGCCGAGATGCTCTGGCGCCGCTATCTCGAGGAGCTGTCGGCCACCGTGCTCGGCGATGTGGAACGGCGCACGCCGGTGCGCCGGCATGAGGAAAGGGGGTTACGGGGTTGAGGGGGTGAGGGGTTGGGGGAACCGCAATCCACCCCGGACTCTGGAGGGCGCCGATCCGTCGGCGCCTGTTGAACAGGCAACGCGCGTTGGCGGCGGAAGCCGCGCCCTCCGACGGTCGCGCACGACCCGTCGTCCTCCATCCAACGGGCGCCGACGGAGCGGCGCCCTCCAGAGCGGTTCCCTCACCCCGTACCCCTCTGATCAGAACCGCGATACCGCATCCGCGGCGGCCGCGCGGTACACCGGGTCGGGGGCGAGCGCGTCCTCGCGCAGGCAGGCTTCGACGAACTTGATCGCGTGCTCGTCGCCGCTGGCGAGCGCGCGGTCGATGAGCTCGTCGTGCGACGGCAGCCGGGTGGGCAGCGCGACGTCGTCGCGGCGCACGCCGTAGGTGGCGAACAGGCCGGCGCCGGCCTGCCAGGCGTACGTGAGCAGCGCGCGCGCCGTCGCGTCCGAGACGGTCGGCAGCAGCAGGCGCACGGCGCTCGGGCCGGTGACGAAGTGGATCTGCGCGATCAGGTTCGCCGGCGTGACGTTGGCGAGATACGCGCCGGCACACGCGGCGGTGAGCGCCGAAAGGCACGCGCCGGGATCGCCGTGCGACGGATCGATCCAGTCGATCACCGGGCGGAAGGGCTCGAACCCGTCGAGGCCGTACAGCGCCGCGACGATCGAGCCGTCGAGCTGGCGGCGCTCATCGGGCAGGAACGGTACCGCGCGCAGCGCGTCGCGTGGCGAGCGGTCGGCGCGCTGCGCCCCCGGCGTACCGGGCAGGCGCTGATACGTCGCCGCCCAGTACGCGAATCCCTGGGCGAGCTCGCGGCGGCGCGCCGGCGTGTCGGCGCTGCCGAGCGCACGCGCCGCGTGCGCGGCGCGCAGCAGCCCGTGCAGCGCCGCGCCGACCAGGCCGGGCGCCAGGCGCGCCGCCCAGCGATCGAGCACCGGACCGACGTCCGGCGCGCCGAGCTCCTCCGTGAAGAACGCCGCCCAGTCGGCAAAGCGTGCCTCGGCGCCGAGCGCGTCGCGCCACGTCGCCTCGGTGACCGGCGTCCCGCCGGCGGGCTGCGGGCCGAGCATGCGCGCGTAGCGGCGCGCCCAGGGGAGTGCCTCGTCGGCGCGGCCGCAGGCGACGATCGCCTCGGCGGCCATCGGCGCGTGATTCGAGAACCCCATCGGCCCGTATTCGGGCCCGAAGTCCTGCAGCAGCTCGTACACCTGGTCGAGCACGTCCATGCGCGTTCCTCCCGCTACAACGTGAGAACAGGTTTCCGCGCGGTCGGACAGGGGGATCTGAAGGGCGCCGCTCCGTCGGCGCCTGTTGGATGGCGGGACGTCGTTCAACCGGACGTTACCCGGTGATCTGTCTCGACGCTGACCGGTGATCGAACCGCGAGAACGCCCACACGCGCCGAGCCCCTCGTCCCCGTTCGGGTCTGGCGAGCCTGCCATCAGCCGGTTCAGAAACTGAACTGAGAACCGCCGCTCGATCCAGCAGGCGCCGACGGAGCGGCGCCCTCCAGTTTCATCGGGCCTTGCGCCGGCCGGTCCGGCGCGAAGCAATCAGACCATGCCCGGTCGTGTGCTGCCGGTCCTGCTGGTCGTGCTCCTGGGGTGTGCGGCGCGACCGCTGGCGGTTTCGCCGCCGGGGTTCCGCCACGTGCCGATCGGGCTGTGCGAGGACTATCCGGAGGAGTCGACGCCGTGGGAGCGTGTGCGTGCCGATCTCGCGGTCCTGCGCGCGGCGGGCATCGTTGATCTGCGCATCTCGCTCGGCTGGGACAGCATCGAGCCCGAGGACGACCGCTTCGACTGGACGTTCTGGGACGAGTTCGTGCGCCTCGCGGTCGACGAGCACGGCCTTCGCCTGCGGCCGTATCTCGCCTACACACCGGCGTGGGCGGCGGCGCCGGGCGACGGCGAGGTGTGGACGCGCCCGCCGCACGATCCGGCGGAGTTCGCCGAGTTCGTCGCCGCGGTCGCCGGCCGCTACGGCGACCGCATCGATTCGTGGGAGCTGTGGAACGAGCCCGACAACCCGGCGTACTGGACGGGCACGACGGCCGAGTTCGCGGCGCTGCTCGCCGCCGGTGCCGCCGCGGTGCGCGCCGCCGATCCCGGTGCGGCGGTGGTGCTCGGCGGCATCGCCTGGAACGTCGAGTTCCTCGCGGAGCTGTTCGCGGCGCACGATGCCGCCGCGGCGGTCGACGTCGTCAACGTGCACAGCTACGCCGAGACGTGGAGCAACGATCCGCTCGAATCGGTCGTGCCGTACATCGCGCGCGTCGCCACCGTCGTCGACGAGCTCGGCGACGGCGAGCCGATCTGGGCTGCCGAGGTCGGCTACGGCTCGTACCGCGACGGCGCGCGCGTCTCGCACGACTACACCGCGCGCTACCCCTACGAGCACACGGCCGACTACCAGGCGGTCGCGCTCGTGCGCCTATTCGCGCTGCTGCTGTCGACCGACCAGGTGTCGCTGATCGCCTGGTACGAGATGCGCGACCTGCCGCCGCAGGCCGACGTGATCGGCGACGAGAACAATCGCCATCTCGGCGTGCTCGCGGTCGACGGCGCGCCGAAGCCGGCGCTCGCCGCGCTGGCGTTCATGGGCGCGCTGTTCCGCGTGCCGGTGCGCGTCCTCGCCCGCGAGCTCGCCGTCGCCCGCGCGCCGCACTCGACGAGCGTCGTCCTCGGCTTCGAGCGCGCCGACGGCGCGTTCGTCGTCGTCGCCTGGCTGCCGACGCACGATGCGGCCGATGCCCGCCCGCGCGACGGCGCGGCGATCGACGAGCGCGTCGAAACCGTCGCCATCACGTTCCCGCGCTCGCTCCAGGCCGTGACGCTCTACGACGAGCTCGGCCGCGTCCGCGCCGTCGTCCCCCCGAGCGGCAGCACGGTGCCGCTCGCGCTGCACGGCGGCGAGGTCATGATCGCGGTGGCCTGGTAGGGGAACCGGAAAGCGAAAAGCGAAAAGCGGCAAAGTCGGAATGGATTCCACACGGAGCAGCGGAGCAACGAGCTTCGTCCCTGCCGAGGGCGATCTCCGTTGCCCCGCTGCTCCGTGTGAGCATTCGTTCCGCTTTCCGCTGTCTTGCCTCAGAACTCCGGCAGCTCGCCGGGGTGACGGGGGGGGCCGAGGGCGGCGGCGCCGAAGACGAGCGGGGCAGGGGGGCGGCGCTGCGGGCGGCCGGGCGTTGCGCCGGGCAGGACGGGCAGCAGGCCGCGCGTCTGGTGGCGGACGAGGCGGGCATAGACGCCGTCGTGCGCCAGCAGCTCGGCGTGCGTGCCCTGCTCGACGATGCGGCCGTCCTTGAGCACCACGACGCGGTCGGCGTGCACGACGGTCGACAGCCGGTGCGCGATGATGAACGTCGTGCGCCGGCGGATCAGGTGCTGGACGGCATCCTGGACGAGCGCCTCGGATTCGGCGTCGAGCGCCGAGGTCGGCTCGTCGAGCACGAGGATCGCCGGATCCTTGAGGAACACGCGCGCGATCGAGATGCGCTGGCGCTCGCCGGCCGACAGGCGCGCGCCGCGCTCGCCGACCACGGTGTCGTAGCCGTCGGGCAGGCGCATGATGAAGTCGTGCGCGTTGGCCATGCGCGCCGCCGCCTCGATCGCCTCCGGCGTCGCGTCGTCGCGCCCGTAGCTGATGTTGGCGCGGATGGTGTCGTTGAACAGCAGCGCGTCCTGCAGCACGACGCCGACCTGGCGGCGCACGGCGCGCTGCTTCAGCACGCGCAGGTCCCAGCCGTCGATGCGCACCGCGCCGCGCGTCGGATCGTAGAAGCGCTGCAGCAGCGCCATCAGCGTCGACTTGCCCGAGCCGCTCGGGCCGACGATGGCGACCATCTCGCCGGGCTTCACGATCAGGCTGACGCCGTCGAGGATCGTGCGCCCGCCGGGGCGGAACGTGAAGTGGACGCGGTCGAACTGCACGGCGCCCTTGATCGCGCCGGGATCGCGGGCGTCGGGCGCGTCGCCGAGCAGGTCCTCGGTCTCGAGGATCCCGAACACCGCATCCATCGACACGCGCGCGGTGCGGAAGACGCGGTACAGGCCGCTCAGGCTCTGCACCGGGCCGAACAGACCGCCGAGGTAGCCGAGGAACGCGACCAGCGTGCCGAGGCTGATGTCGCCGGTCATCGCCAGCAGGCCGCCGTAGCTGATCGCCGCGATGCGCGCCGCGCCGACGGCGAGGTTCTGCACGCCGGTGATGCCGGCATCGAAGCGCACGCCGTCGAGCACGGCGCGGTTGGTGTCGCCGACGTCGCCGAGGAAACGGCGCTTCTCCGCCTCCTCCATGACGTGACTCTTCACCGTCACCATGCCGGAGAGCACCTCGTTGAAGCGCGCATAGATGCGCGTCCACCGCTCGAGCAGCGTGCGCTCGCGGCGCGTCTGGCGCGGGGCGGCGAGCGCCGTCAGCAGCGCCGGCACCGGCGCGAAGCCGAGCACGAGCAGCGCGAGGCGCAGGTCGAGGCGGATCATGATCACCGCCGCGACGATCAGGTACACGGCGCCGGGCAGCAGGTTGATGCTGATCTCGGTGATCGCCGAGGCGAGGCCCTGGATGCCGCGATCGAGCCGCGTCATCGTCGCGCCGACGCCCTGCGTCTGGTGGAAGCTGAGCGGCAGCAGGTGCAGGTGGTCGACGGTGTCGCGCAGCAGCCCCTGCTGGATGCCGAGCCGCGTGCGCCAGGTGAGCCACTGCGTCAGCGCCGTCGCCGCCTCGCGCAGCAGCAGCATGCCGACCAGCGCCGCGATGCCGGCGAGCACCGGCTGCAGCTGCCCGGCGGGCGAGAAGTTGTCGAACAGCCACTTGAGCACCAGCGGCTCGCAGGCGCCGAGGGCGGCGATGAGCAGCGCCAGCAGGATGATCCCGGCGGTCGCCAGGCGGTAGGGACGGATGATGGCCGCAATGCGGCGCAGTCGCGTGCGGTTCGGCGTCACGATCGAGCGCTCCAGGAGGGGGACACGAAGCTGGAGTTGCGGGAGGCGGGGCGGGGCGCGCGGCCAGCAACCGGTGGCGCGCGTCAGGCGGGAGTCAGGTGAACCTGCGAGACATTTCCTGCCCGCCGTCGCTTTGCAATCGAAAAGTGCACGCGGTGAGAGGCGCCCGACCGTGGCGCGTTCAACGCCGAGGCGCGAAGGCGCGGAGGAGCGCAGCAGACGAGTCGCCAGGGCGTGTGTGGGCACGGCGCCGGCGCCTGCCGGCCTGCACGCGCACCCGGCGCCTGGCGGTGCGGCGGCCGGCGCGCTACAAGGCGGGCGATGCAGGAGCGGTCATGAGCGGGGCGACGCAGACCCTGCACGTGCTCGCCGACCTCAGCCGGTCGCTCGCGACCTACACCGATCTCGACGCGCTCGTCCGCTACGCGACCGAGCGGGTACGCGCGCTGTTCGGCGCCGAGGGCTGTGCGCTGCTGCTCCTCGATGCCGAACGCCGCGAATTCCGCTTTCCCGTCGCCAGCCAGGGCCCCGCCGGCAGCGCCAGCGCCGCGGCGCTGGCCGAAGTCCGCTTCCCCGCCGACCGCGGCATCGCCGGCTGGGTGCTGACGCACGACGAGAGCGCGCTGGTGCCCGACGTGACGCGCGACCCACGCTTCTACGACGCCGTCGACCGCCAGACGGCGATGCAGACGCGCGCCCTGCTCTGCGCGCCGCTGCGCACCGGCAACGGCAACATCGGCGTGCTCGAAGTGGTCAATCCCGCCCCGGGCCACCTCGAGCGCAGCGATCTCGAGTTCCTCGACATTCTCGCCAGCGAGATCGGCGTCGCGTACGAGAAGGCGGCGCTGCACCGCGCGCTCGAGCGCGAGGTGATCGATCTGCGCAGCTTCTGCCGCCGCGCAGGGACCGCGCTCTCCGCGCTCGGCGTCGTGCTCGCCCTGGCGTCGACGTTCTATCACCGGGCGCGCGTGCTGCCCTGGGCCGAGCTGCCCGGGCGGCGCGGCGTGCTGCTCGGCCTGTTGTGCGTCGCCGTCGGCGTCGTGCTGCTCGGCGTCGGCGCCGGCTGGTTCGTCCGCCGCGGGCGCGCTGCCGGCCGCGCCGGCTGACAACGGTTTCAGTCGCTGCCGCGCTCGTGCCCCCAGCCGAGCACGTAGGCGGTCACGCCGACGACGATGATCAGCGCCGCGCCGATAGCGAACCAGATCGCCACCGTCCAGGGCTCGTCCCCGAGGCGCGCGTATTCGGCGATCCAGTAGCCCGAGAACCCGAGGGTGAGCAGCAGCAGCGCCGCGATGATCAGGGTGCCGCCTTCGGAGCAGTTCGACGGCCTGGCCATGCGTGCTTTCAAGCACGCCGGTTGGGCATGTCAACCGGTTCGATGCGGCGGCGGAGCGGGGCAGGGGGATTGGGTATTGGGGGTTGGGGGTTACGGGGTTACGGGCCCGCGGATGGTGCCGCATGTCGCGCACGGCTCTCGTTGCGGTGCCGTTCCCCTCAACCCCTCAACCCCTAACCCCCCAACCCCCAGGACCCCGTTCCCCATTGCCGGCGCGACGGCGGCGTGCTCTGCATCCGCGCAGACGCGCGCCGGCGCTCACCAGGAGGTCCCCATGTCGCGACCGCAGCTCTCGTTTCCGGAGTTGATCGCCGATCCCTTCGGCACGCTCGGCGCGGCGCGGCGCGTCTACTGGCTCGCCGATGCCGACGGCGCAGTGGCGGCCGTGCTGACGCACGAGCGCGTCCGCGAGTTGCTCGGCGACGGCCGGCTGCGCGCCAACTTCAGCGATTTTCTCGAAACCTTTGGCGTGACCAGCGGCCCGTTCTACGAGTGGATGGCACGCTCGCCGCTCAACAAGGACGGCGCCGAGCACCAGCGCTGGCGCAGCCTGCTGTCGCGCACCTTCACGCCGCGCAGCGTCGAGCGCCTGCGGCCGTTCCTGCAGACCGCGGCGGCCGAGCTGATCGACGCCTTCGCGCCGCGCGGCACGTGCGAGTTCATGGCGGAATTCGCGGACGCCTATCCGTCGCTCGGGCTCTGCGAGCTGATCGGCGTGCCGGTCGAGGATCGCGACCGCTTCCGCGGCTGGGCGAACGCGATCGGCCTCGGCTTCAATCCCATGCTGCTCGTCGAACGCATCGCCGAGATCGACGCGGCGCTCGTCGCGCTGCTCGACTACACGACCGAGCTGGCGGCGCGCCGCCGCGCCGAGCCGTGCGACGACCTCGTCACCCGCATCGCCCAGGCGGCGGACGTCGCCGGCTGGACCGGGGACATGATCACCGGCTCGATCGCCGGCCTGGTCTTCGCCGGGCACGAGACGACGAAGAACCAGCTCGGCTGGATGATCGCCGTCCTCGCCGAGCGGCCCGACATCTGGGACGGCGTCGCGCACGGCGAGCTCGGCGTCGCCGACGTCGTCGAGGAGGTCATGCGCTACCGCTCGACCGTCACCACCGTCGGTCGCACGGTCGCCGAACCGGTCGAGGTCGCCGGCGAGCGCCTCGCGCCCGGCCAGCGCGTCTTCTGCTCGCTGTGGAGCGCCGACCACGACGAAGCGGCCTATCCGCGGCCCGACACCGTCGATCCGCGCGCCAACGCCACCGTGCCGCACCTCGCGTTCGGCCACGGCGCGCACCACTGCCTCGGGGCCGCCCTGGCGCGCGCCGAGCTGCAGGAAGCGTTGCGTGCGCTCACCGCCCGGCTGACCTGCCCGCGCCTCCTCGACGGCGCGACCTGGAAGCCGCCGGTCGGCATCAATGGGCCGGAGGAATTGCCGGTGGCGTTTGGAGTGCGATGACCGAACGGTTGTTAGTTGTGAGGTTGTCAGCAAGAGCGCTCTGAACCTAACAACTAACAACCT
>CBFGUK010000091.1:0-17248 GCA_965651925.1 uncultured bacterium
GCACGTCAGCACGTCAGCACGTCAGCACGTCAGCACGTCAGCACGTCAGCACGCCAGCACGTCAGCACGTCAGCACGCCAGCACGTCAGCACGCCAGCACGTCAGCACCCCGCCTCCCCATGCGGGCGGGCCGCCCGCGCTCCCGGACGCGTCCCCACTGCGTGACTCTACCTCCGCACGTCCGCACCTCCGCACCTCCGCACGCCTTTCCGTCCGGTCACCGGTCACCGTAGTTCTCTGAAAAACCCCCGAATGTCCTCGACCAGCAGCTCCGGCTCCTCCATCGCCGCGAAGTGGCCGCCGGCGGGCATGACGGTCCAGCGGCGGACGTTGTAGAGCCGCTCGACCCAGCGGCGCGGCGGGCGGATGAGCTCGCGCGGGAAGATCGCGCACGCGGTCGGCACCTCGACGCGGAAGCCGCTCGGCGGGAACTTCCCGGCGCGCGCGGTCTGGCAGTAGAGCTGTGCCGACGAACCCGCCGCCTGCGGCAGCCAGTACAGCATGATGTTGGTCAGCAGGTCGTCGCGGCGGAAGCGGCGCTCGACGTCGCCGCCGCAGTCGCTCCAGGTGCGGAACTTCTCGACGATCCACGCCGCGAGCCCGGCGGGCGAGTCGTTGAGCGCATAGGCGAGCGTCTGCGGCTTCGTGCCCTGGATGCGCTGATAGCCGGTCTCCTCCTGCAGGAAGCGCTGCGCCTCCATCAGCGCGACGAGCTCGTCCTCGCTCAGGCCCTCGGCCGGATTGGCCGGATCGGGCGGGAACGCGATCACCATGTTGAGGTGCACGCCGATGACGTGCGCCGCGTGCCGGGCGCCGAGATACGTGCTGACCATCGCGCCCCAGTCGCCGCCCTGCGCGCCGAAGCGCGCGTAGCCGAGCCCGGCCATCAGCTCCGCCCACAGCGCCGCGATGTGCTCGGGATCGGTGCCCGGCGTGCGCGGATGGTCGGAGAAGCCGTAGCCGGGCATCGACGGGCAGACGACGTCGAACGC
Organism: uncultured bacterium; assembly: GCA_965651925.1. Taxonomy (GTDB): domain Bacteria; phylum Desulfobacterota; class Binatia; order HRBIN30; family CADEER01; genus CBFGUK01. Next base: position 993 of record CBFGUK010000091.1, read on the forward strand.
ATCGCCGGGATCGCCGCCGTGCGCCGCGGGATCGGTGAGCGGCCCGAGGATGCGCTCGAACTCGAGCACCGAGCCCGGCCAGCCGTGCGTGATGACGAGCGGCAGCGGCGCCGGGCCGCGGCCGCGCACGTGGATGAAATGGATGCCGAGCCCGCCCACCTCGGCGCGGAACTGCGGCAGCGCGTTCAGCCGCGCCTCGGCGGCGCGCCAGTCGTAGGCGTCGCGCCAGTACGCGACCAGCTCGCGCAGGTACCCGAGCTCGGTGCCGTACTCCCAGCCCGAGCCGGGCATCTCGTCGGGAAACCGCGTGCGCGCCAGCCGCTCGCGCAGATCGCTGAGGGCCGCGTCGGGAATGGCGATGCGGAAGGGGGTGATGTGCATGGGGAGGCTCTATGACAGCGGGGAGGGAAGAGGAAGTTGTTAGGTTGTTAGTGTTAGGTGCCCAACCCCGCCCGACGCCTGGAGGGTACGTTCCTGCAACCTGACAACGAACAACCAACAACCTCACAACCTATCTCTTCCCGTCCGTCACGAACGCCAATATCCCCACCGCGGTCAGCGCGAGCCCGACCACCTGCGTCGGCGTCGCGACTTCGCCGAGCAGCAGGAAGCTTGACGACGAGTGACAGGAGCGGGACCGACGGCACGACGATCGCCGTGGCGCAGGTCAGGTCGATGCGCGCGATGGCGAGATACCAGACCAGCGTGCCGCCGTAGCCGATGCGCACAGATCGCGACGAACCGCCACGGGGGAACCGGTGACCGGTGACCGGTGCCGAAACCCGCTTTCCCGCACCGTCCCGGTCATCGCGTATGGCGTATGGCGTATGGCCAGAGGGACTGCAGACCATTGCCATAAGCCATACGCGGCCCGCGGCATCAGGTCTGGTTCGCTGCAACGCGAGAAACGAATCACGTCAGCACGTCAACACGTCAGCACCCGACCGCTGGTGACCGGTCACCGGTCACCGGTCACCGGTCACCGTCTTTTTCTGATACATTTCCGCATGACATGATCCTGCCTCTCGGCGACGCCCCGAATCCGCGCGGTGTGGCGCTGGTCACCTCGGCGCTGATTGCCGCCAACGTCGGCGTGTACCTGCTGGTCAGCCTGCCGCTCGGCAGCGAGGCGGTGAACCCGGCCGATCCGCTGACGCTCGAGTACCTGCGCACCATCGCGCCGCGCGTCGGCATGGATCCGCGCCAGCTGCTCGCGCAGACCACGGCCTACGACCTGTTCGTCTTCCGCTGGGGCTTTCGCGCCAGCGCGCCGAGCCTCGAGACGCTCTTCGCCTCGCTCTTCCTGCACGGCGGCTTCCTGCACCTGTTCGGCAACATGCTGTTCCTGTGGATCTACGGCGACAACGTCGAGCACCGCCTCGGGCGCCTGTGGTTCCTCGCCGTCTATCTCGGCAGCGGCGTCGCGGCGACGCTCTTCCAGACGGTCTTCGCGCCGGCCTCGCCGCTGCCGCTGGTCGGCGCCTCGGGCGCGATCTCCGGCGTGCTCGGCTGCTACTTCCTCTGGTTCCCGCGCAACACCGTCCGCCTGCTGGTGCTCATCGTGCCGCTGTTCATGCAGGTCGTGCAGGTCTCCTCGCGCCTCGTGCTCGGCATGTACCTGCTCCTCGACAACCTCCTGCCGTTCCTCGTCACGCGCGGCATCGAGGGCGCCGGTGGCGGCGTCGCCCACGGCGCGCACATCGGCGGCTTCCTCGCCGGGCTCGTCGTCGCCTGGCTCGTCGACCGCCGCGAGCTGCACGCCCGCCCGCCGGAGTACGCCGGCGCGGAGCCGCCGGAGACCGACGCGCGCGAGGTGCTCGCCGAGCTGATCGAGCACGGGCGCTTTGCCGACGCGGCGCAGCTCTACTTCTCGCTCCCCGAGCGTGAGGCGCGCCGCGCGCTCGGACCGGTGGAGCTCACGGTGCTCGGCGACTGGCTGCGCCGCAACGACCACGACGAGGCGGCGCTGATCGTCTACCGCCGCCGGCTGCACGATCATCCCGACGGCCCCGGCGCCGCGCAGGCGCATCTCGGCGCCGGACTGATCGAGCTCGCGCGCCAGGACCAGCCGGCGCTCGCCTATCAGCACCTCGCGGCGGCGCTGCGCACGGCGCCGTCGCGCGAGGTCGCCGCGCAGGCGCGCGCCGCGCTCGCCGACATCGCGGCGATGCAGAAGCGCCAGATCGGTCACCCGCGCTCCGGCCTCTGGTGACCGCCGCCGCGCGCACGGCTGGTCAGTTCGCATGCGCGCACCGGCCGGCGCATGCCGCGGCGCGCGCACGCGCCGGCAGGGCACGGGCACTTTCCGCTGGACGCCCGCGACATCTCGTGTACACCAGATGCTGTGCAAGGGGAGCACGCCCGACCATCGGCGGGCGACGGACTCGATCCCGATGCCCGCCTCCACACCCTGCTGCGCTATTCGTCCGACGTCATCACCGTGCTCGGTGCGGACGGTACCGTGCTCTACAACACCCCGGCGATCACGCCGGTGCTCGGCTACCGCCCCGAGCAGATGCTCGGCCGCAGCTTCTGGCACTACCTCCATCCCGATGACGTCCCGGAAGTCAGGCAGCGCTTCAGCGAGGTGCTCGCCAGCCCCGCGGTCGCCGCGATCCCGGTGACGTTCCGGTTCCGCCACCACGACGGCCGCTGGGTGCCGTTCGAGGCGATCGGCAGCAATCATCTCGCGGACCCGCACGTGCGCGGCATCGTCGTCAACAGCCGCGACCTCACCGAGCGCCGACGCACCGAGGCCTCGCTGCGCACCAGCGAGCAGCTCTATCAGCTGCTCGTCGAGCAGGTGTCGGTCGGCATCGTGTTCACCGATGCCGACGGCCAGGTGACCGACGCCAACCCCGCCGCGCTGGCGATCCTCGGCTCGCCCGGCCCGGAGGCGACGCGCCAGTTCAACGTGTTCGAGCTCGCCCCGCTCCGGCAGGCCGGCATCAGCGACGCGTTCCGCCGCGTGCTGCGCGACCAGGGCATCGAGCGCCTCGAGGCGACGTACGGATCGGTGTGGAGCCGGCGCGCCGAGATCCGGCTGATCATCGCGCCGCTGTTCGCCGAGCCGCGGCGGCTGCTCGGCACGGTGGCGATCATCGAGGACATCACCGACCGCGCGCGCGCCGACCGCGAGAAGGCGGCGCTGCTCGAGATCGCCCGCGACATCGGCGGCACGCTCGAGCGCGGCGAGATTCTCGAACGCGTGCACCGCCGCGCCGCGGCGCTGCTGCCCTGCGACCGCGTCTCGACGTGGATCACCGATCCGAGCGTCGGCACGCGGCACGGCCTGGCGGCGTACGGCGTGCCGCGCGTGCTGCGCGACACCGACCGCTGGTGGCTGCGGCCCGACCACCCGCTCGTGTGCGCCATCAACGCCGGCCGCACGATCGAGCTGCCCGATCCCGACCACCAGCCGTATCTGCCCCCCGCGCAGCTGCGCGCGCTGAACGTGCAGGCGGCGGTCATCGTGCCGCTCAGCGTGCGCGGCGCCATCGCCGGCGCGATCGGCGCGTTCCGCGGCCCGGGCGGCGAACGCTTCAGCGCCGGCGAGGTGCAGCTCTTCGAAGGTATCGCCCGGCAGGTCGCGCTGATGCTCGCCGCCGCCGATCTGCATCGCGCCGAGCAGGAGGAGGCGGCGATCTCCACCGCGCTCGCGCAGGTCGGCCGGGAGCTGATGTCGTCGCTGAGCAGCCCGGGACTGCTCGACCGGCTGTGCGCGGTGACCGCCCAGGTGCTCGGCTGCGCGCGCAGCCACACCCTGCTCTTCGAGGCCGACGGCACCGCCCTGCGCATCGCCGGCGCGCACGGCGACCCGCCGCTGCAGCGCGACGTCGCCCGCACGCTGCGCCTGCCGGTGGCGCTCGGCGCCGACCTGCTCGCGCGCCTGCAGCGCGACGAGGTCGCGCAGCCCGACCCGGAGCGCGACGCGCTGATCACGATGCTCAACCGCCAGTACGGCATCAGCGGCACGCTCTACATCGCGCTGCGCCGCGGCGCGGAGCTGATCGGCGTGCTGACCGCCGAGTACCGCGATGTCCGGACGCGCTTCACGGCGCACCACGAGCAGATCGGCCGCGGCATCTCGCAGCTCGCGTCGTTCGCCCTCGAGGATGCCCGCCTGGTCGAGGAGCTCGAACGCGCCAACCGCCTGAAGTCCGAGTTCGTCGCGACGATGTCGCACGAGCTGCGTACGCCGCTCAACATCATCCTCGGCTACCACGCGCTGCTGCTCGACGGCACGTTCGGGACGCTCGGCGGCGAGCAGCACGACGCGCTGGTGCGCGCCGAGCGCAACGCCCGCACGCTGTACGAGCTGATCAGTGCGACCCTCGACCTCAGCCGCCTCGAGGCGGGCACGCTGCCGATCGACCGGCGCGAGTTCACGATCGCCGACCTGTTCGCCGAGCTCGAGCTGGAGGCGCGCGACCTGCCACTGCGCCCCGGCGTGCGCCTCGTCTGGGCGCCGCTGCCGGCGCTGCCGCCCCTGATCAACGACCCGGCGAAGGTGAAGGTCGTGCTCAAGAACCTGCTCGGCAACGCGGCGAAGTTCACGCCCGCGGGCACCATCACCGTCGCCGCCGCGCGCCACGAGCGCGGCGTCGAGCTCGCCGTGCGCGACACCGGCCGCGGCATCGCGCCCGACATGCTCGAGGCGATCTTCGAACCGTTCCGCCAGATCGGCAGCGACCCGGCGTTCGGCGGCGTCGGCCTCGGCCTCTACATCGTCCGCCGCCTCGCCACCGAGCTCGGCGGCCGCGTCACCGTCGACAGCCGCATCGGCGAGGGCTCGACGTTCCGCGTCTGGCTGCCGGTGGCGTGAGCTGCGGGGGCAGGCTGTTCAGCTGTAAGGCTGCTACGCTGTTAGGGGCCGGAGGCGCGAACTCGAGCACCGCCCCCAGACCCCTAACAGCCTAACAGCGTAACAGCGTAAGAGCCTCCCCTACTCCACCCGATAGATTCCCAACCTGATCTCCGGCTCATGCGCGCCGTACTCGCGGATGTCGTTGTAGGGGAGGTTCTCGAAGACGCGCTCCTCGACGGGCGCGTGGCCGTCGCGCGGCGGGCAGGCGTGCTCGTCGCGCAGGTGGCAGTCGAGGCCGCGATAGACGAACACGCAGGCCGCGTCGGGCGCGAGCGCGGCGGCAGCCGCGGCGGGTGACTGGCCGGCGTCGGCGAGCGTGCGATAGGTCGGCAGCGCGGCGCCGAACGCCACCCACTGCGCGCCGGGCATGTCGTCGAAGCGCGACTCGGCGCGCAGCGCGCGGGTGAGGAACACGCAGTCCGGATGGCGCCGGACGAGATCGAGCAGGTAGCGGACCTCGGTCTGCACGTTCCACGCGAGCAGCGGCGCGCTGACGCGCAGCAGCGCCGGCGGCAGCGCGCCGATGCCGGGCAGCGCGTGGCCGCGGCCGAACAGCTCCTTGAGCATCCCCGGCGGCCGCCAGAGCGTGAACGTCAGCGCCAGCGCGACGAGCGCGACGCGCCGCCACCACCACGGCCACTGCCAGCGCGCCGCCAGCGCGCCGAGCTCGCGGAAGCCGAACAGCGCCAGCAGGAACGCCAGCGGCGTGACGTAGGCGAGATAGCGGAAGGTCTCGAAGTACACGCCGTGGCCGGCACTGGCGTAGAGGCGGGCGAGCACGAGCACGGTGAGCGGCACGAGCGCGAACGCCACCCAGTGGCGCAGCCCGTGCACGATCCCGAGCACGATCAGCACGAGCATGCCGAGCGGCAGGAAGACGCCGAGCGCGCGCGGCAGATCGAGGAACGTCGGATTGAACGGCTGCAGCGCCGCGATCACCCAGCGCACGTGCAGCGGCCACGGCAGGCGCTCGAGCGCGACGAGCCCGGCGACGACGAGCACGAGCCGCCACCACGGCCCGGCGAACAGCGCCCGCGCGACGCCGCCGAGCCAGCGCGCCGCGGCGTGCAGGCGATCGCCGCGACCGGCGGCGACGAACGCGCCGACCGCCACCGCCGGCCCGCCGACGAGCAGCAGCTCGCGGCGCACGAGCGTCGCCAGCGCGGCGAGCACGGCGAGGCAGGCGAGCGCGCACCAGCGCAGACGCGGCGTCGCGCGCGGCTCGGCGAGCGCCGCGACGGCGAGCGCGCCCGCCCAGCAGAGCGTCGTCCAGAGCATCGCCGGCGTCTCCGACACCGCGGCGTGCAGCGTGTTGAGGTTCGCCGCCCACGTCAGCGCCAGCACCAGCGCCGCCCAGCGCACGCGCAGCACCGCCTCGGCGAGGAACAGGAAGACGACGGCGTTCACCGCCCACAGCACGAGGTTGAACGACGCCAGCGCCGGCAGCGTCGTCACGCCGTGCCCGGAGAGCACATCGATGATGGCCCCGAACCCCGGCCCGTGATGCGTCGTCATCCCGTAGAGCTGCTGCACGTTGCGCAGCGTCCGCCCCTCCTGCAGCACGGTGATCCAGGCGAGCGGCACGGAATGTTGCGCGAGGAGCACGAGCGCGACGAGCGCCGCACCCGCCGCCGCCGCGCCGCCGAGCACCGCGCGCCGGCCCACCCCCTCGCGCACGCGCGCCCACTCGATCAGCATCGCGACCAGCAGCGCCACGGCGAGGATGTTCCCCGCCCACCACAGGAGCGCCAGGCTCATGGACGCCCCTCCGCGAGGGCCATCTCAACGCGAAGACGCGGAGGCGCGGAGGCTTCCTCCTGCAGGCAGCGCGCGTGCCCGGGGCAGGCAGTCTCCGCGTCTCCGCGTCTTCGCGTTGAAATCCTCTTCATCCCCCACGCACCCCGGCGAGCACGCGGCGCATCGTGCGGCCCGACCACCACGCCCCCGCCGCGGCGGCGACGGCGGCGATGACGAGCAGCGCGCGCGCCAGCGGCGCGTGCACGAGCCCGACGGCGGCGAGCACGCAGGCGAGCGCCGCCCAGCGGAGCAGTGCCGACACAGCGCCGGTGATCTGCAACGACTCGAGCGCTTCCGCAACCAGACCGCGCCAGCCGACGCGCGTCTGCTCGTCGTAGCGCGCCTGCTTCGCGTACGGCACCGCAGCGAGCGTGCCGCCGCGCGCGTGCGCGACGAGCGCGACGACCGCCGACAGGTTCGCGTGGCGCAGCGGCGCCGCGGCGACGGCACGCGCCACGGCGGCGCGCATCACGCAGTAACTGCCCGCGCCGGGCGGCGCGGCGACGGCGCTCAGCCGGCGCTGCAGCCAGTGGAACAGCGCCTGGCCGAGCATGAACGCACGCGGATCATCGCGGCGCGTCTTCACCGCGAACACCGCGACGACGTCGGCCGGCGCCGCGGCGAGCGCCGCGACGAGCGCCGGGATGTGCTCGGGCGGATCCTGCAGGTCGCCGTCGAGCACCAGCACCTCCGCGCCGCGCGCCGCGCGCAGCCCCGCCTGCGTGGCGCCGAACTGGCCGGCGTTGTGCGCCAGGCGCTGCGGGCGCACGCGCGCATCGGCGGCGAGGCCGGCGAGCACCGCCGGCGAGTCGTCGCGGCTCGCGTCGTCGACGAGCACGACCTCGAACGGCACGCCGCACGCCTCGCCGGCCTGCACGCAGCGCCGCACGAGCTCGGGCAGGATACGCGCCTCGTCGTAGACCGGCGCGACGATGCTGAGCCGCGGCTCGTGCTCAGTCGTCATCGCGCACCGCCCGCGCGTGGAAGCGGTTGCCGCGCAGGTCGAGGAACAGCTTGCCCATGCAGTAGAAGTACGACATCCACGACTCGTCCGGTCCCTCGACGCCGGCACCCGGTGCCGCCCAGTAGAGGGCGTTCGGCGTGCAACTGCATGCCGGATCCGCGACCGCAGTGCACGCGGCGCCGCAGGCCGTCCCCGCGAACGCGGCGCGCGCGCTCGGCTCGCCGTGCTCGAACGGCGTGACGAGCTCGTAGAGCTCGAGTGCCGTCGGCAGGCGCCAGTCGTCGTGACCGGCAAAGCGCGCCGCGTTGAGCGCCGCGAGCCACTCGAAGACCGTCAGCCCGTCGGGTGCCGGCGCCTGGCAGTCCGCCGCCGTGCACGGCGCGTCGGCACCGCAGTCGGCGTCGACCCGGCAGTCGGCGCCGCTGCCGGCACAGCGCCCGTACCACGGATAGCAGTTGTCGGCGTCGTGCAGGTTCGCCGCATCGGGCATGCCGTCGAGGCGCACCTTGCGCTCCCAGAGGAGGCCGGCGCTCGACGCGATCGTGCCGTCGTGGCGCGCACGGTAGCGCACCGGCGGCGGCGTGCCGGGCGCGGCGGCGGACGCGACGGTCGGCGTCGGCGCCGCGGCGTATGCCGCCGGCTCGCACTGCACGAGGCGCGGGCTCTCGCGCAGCACGAGGTTCGTGCCGGCGATGCGCACCGTGACGACGTGCGGCGCGCCGTCGGCGAGCGCCGCCGGCAGCGGGAAGTGGAACCCGCCGCCGCGGCCGTTGCGGTCGGCGCGCGGCAGCGCCGCGGTGGTGGTCGCGACGCGCACGTCATCGGCCCACAGCTCGAGGGCGAGCGGGGCCTCGGGCTGCGCCGCATCGCCCGCCCAGCCGCTGAGGCCGCCGCAGCCGGCGTGCTCGAGCACGCCGTCGCGGCCGTCCATCGACACCGGATGCCGGCCGCACACCAGCGCCTGCGTGCCGTCGGCAAGCACGGCGCCGCTGCCGGCGATGGTTGCGGTGATCGTGTGCACGGCGCCGTCGCGCAGCGACGGCGGCGGCACGTAGACGAACGCGTGCGCGCCGTCGCCCTTCCCCGCCGCGGCGAGATCGGGGCGCGCGAGGTCGGCGCGCACGGTGGCGAGGTGCCGCCCGTCGGCGAGGATGTCGACGGCGACCGGCGCGCGCGGCGCCGCCGCGTCCCACGCCCAGCCGGCGATCTCGCCGCAGCGCACGGCCTCGAGCCGTCCCTCGGCGCGCTGCGGTCCGAGCGTGCCGGCGCCGGGATCGCCGGTGAGCCGCCCGGAGAACAGCAGGAAGCCGAGGCACACGCAGTGGAACGTCGTGACCACGCCGGCGGCGCGCCACAGCGGGCCATCGCCCCACCACCCGCGCGACGTGTTCCAGCGCGTGAACGCCTCGTACCCGGCGAGCAGCGCGCCGTGGTAGAGCCCGTAGAGCACGTAGTGCGTCGCCGCGCCGTGCCACAGGCCCATCAGGCCGAAGGCGAGGAACAGGCCGCACGCCGAGGCGACGGCCGGGCTCGGCAGCCAGCGCCCCTTCATCGCCGCCATGACGAAGCGCATGTAGACGTGGTCGCGCAGCCACCACGACAGGCTGATGTGCCAGCGGTTCCAGAAGTCGCGGATGTTGCGGGCGAGGAACGGGCGGTCGAAGTTCTCCGGCGTGCGGATGCCGAACAGGCGGCTGACGCCGATCGCGAACGCGCTGTAGCCGGCGAAGTCGAAGAACAGGTGCAGCGTGTACGCGTACATGTACGACCACGCGCCGAACACGCCCGCCTGCGCCGCGGCGGGCGCGAGCCAGTGGCGCGCGATCAGCGCCGCGACGATGAACTTGTAGAGGAAGCCGGTGGCGATGCGGTGCACCGCCACCTCGCAGTCGTCGAGGAACTCGGCACGCGTGCGCCGCCGCCCGGCGTCGCGCTCGAAGCGCCGGTAGCGGTCGATCGGCCCCGAGGAGATGGTCGCGAAGAGCAGCAGGAAGCCGGCGAAGCGCAGCGGCGGCAGCGCGGTGACGAGGCGGTCCTGGATGCAGATGATCGCGTCGACGCTGCGCAGCGTGACGTACGAGAGGCCGAGAAAGCCGGCGTGCAGGTCGGGCGCGACGAGCGGCACGTACTTGCCGACGACGAACGGCAGCAGCGCCGCGCCGAGCGCGAGGGCGAACACGCCGCGGTGCGCGGTGCGCGCCCGCGCCGCGAGGAAGGCGCGCGCCACGCCGTACTGCCACGCCGTCCAGGCGAGGACGAGCCACAGCTCGCGCAGCACGACATCGGGCAGCAGCGCCTGCCACGGCGCGTACTGCACGGCGAGCATCGCCGCCGTCGCCGCCAGCGTCCACGGCCACCACGCACGCCCGAACAGCCCGAGCACCAGCGTCGGCACCGCGACGTAGAGCAGCAGGCCGAAGTAGAGGAAGTCGCCGTACGGGATCACGGGGCGGGCGTTACCCAGACCAGCCGCCCGGACGCCAGGAACGCCGAGGTCGGAGGAAGAACGATCATCGCGGGCCCGTATCCGCGCTCACTGCTGTTCCTGGCGCCTGGCGCCCCCGCGGTTCAACCATCGAGCCGGGACGCCAGCGCGCGCCGATCCGCCTTGCCGTTGGCGGTCAGCGGGAACGCATCGAGGAAGACGAAGCGGCGCGGCAGCATGTAGGCCGGCAGGCGGTCGGCGAGCCGCGTGCGCAGCACCTGCGCGACGGCGAAGTCCGATCCCGGCGGGCGCTCGGCGAGAATCGTGAACGCGACGAGCTCGGCGACGCGCCCGTCGCGCCGCGCGGCGAGCACCACGGCGTCGCGCACGCCAGGTACGGCGCGCAGGTTCGCCTCGACGTCGCCGAGCTCGATGCGGTGGCCGTGCAGCTTGATCTGGTCGTCCATGCGCCCGTCGCAGAACAGCAGGTCGCCCTCGCACCAGCCCCAGTCGCCGGTGCGGTAGGCGCGTACGCCGTCGAGCGTCGTGAAGACGCGCGCCGCGCGCTCGGGCGCGTTGAGGTAGCCCGGGCTCACCGTCGGCCCGGCGATGACCAGCTCGCCACGCGTGCCCGGCGGCACCGGCCGCCCGGCCTCGTCGCACGCCGTGACGCGTGTCCCGGGCAGTGGGTGGCCGATCGGCAGGCGGGCGTGCTGCGCGAGCAGCGCCGCATCGATGCGCACCGCGGTGACGGCGACCGTCGCCTCGGTCGGCCCGTACGTGTTCCACACTTCGGCGGCGGGGAAGCGCTCGAGCAGCCGGCGCGCGACCTCGGGCGGCAGTGCCTCGCCGCAGAAGACGAAGCGGCGCAGCGCCGGCAGCATCGCGGCGGCGAAGCGGCGCTCGGCGAGGCACAGGGCGGCGAACGACGGCGTCGACACCCACACCGACGCGCCGGAGGCGGCGAGCGTCGCGAACAGCTGCTTCGGGTGCTGCACCTCGTCGGCGGTGACACTGTGCACCGTGCCGCCCGTACACAGCGCGCCGTAGGTGTCCATCACCGAGACGTCGAACGCGTACGACACCTGGTTGAGGAACGTCTCGCCGGGCGCGAAGCGCAGCGTCCCGAGATAGCCGTCGAGGAACGCGGCGAGATTGCGGCGCGTGATCACCACGCCCTTCGGTTGCCCGGTGCTGCCGGAGGTGAACATCACGTACCACGGATCGTCGGGCGCCAGCGGCCGCTCGGGCGGCGTGCCGGTCGCCGACGCCGCCAGCGCCGCGATGTCCGCCGGCGTCAGCGTCAGCCGGCAACCGGCGGCCGCGACGATCGCCGCGATGCGCGCCGGCGGCAGCGCCGCCTCGACCGGCACGTAGGGATGGCGGGCGCGGATCGCGGCGAGGAACGCGACGAGCAGCTCGGGCTCCTTGTGGCCGATCACCGCCACCGGCGAGCGGTCGTCGGGCAGCACCGCGGCGAGATGCGCCGCCAGCCGCTGCGAGCGCGCCCGCAACGCGCCGTAGGTCAGCCGCGCCGCACCGCTGACGTGCGCGACGCGCTCCGGCACGCGCGCCGCCCAGCCGTCGATGGTCGCAAGCATGTCCATCGGCGTTGTCTTTCCACGGATGCCGGAGAAAGGCATCCGCAGATTACGCAGATGACGCAGATGCTCCGAACATCCGCGTAATCTGCGTAATCTGCGGATCAGAACTCCTGGTAGATGAACCCCGACGGCGTGAAGTCACCCTGCCCGTAGAGCAGCACCAGGCCGGCGATGCCGGAGAAAGGCATCCGCAGATTACGTAGATGCCGCAGCTGCTCCGAACATCCGCGTAATCTGCGTAATCTGCGGATCAGAACTCCTGGTAGATGAAGCCCGACGGCGTGAAGTCGCCCTGGCCGTAGAGCAGCACCAGGCCGGCGATGATGGCGACGTAGTAGAGAAAGGTGAGCACCGGGTGGTTCACGACGGCGCGTCTCCATTCACGAACGCATCGAGGGCGCGGTTGAGCTCGATCCAGCCGACGGCGCTGAGATGCGGGGCGGGGTCGGCGGCGAAGAGCGGATCGGCGGCGCGGGCGCCGAAGTCGACGAGCGGCACGCGGTGCGCCGCGGCGCTGACCGCCAGCCGCGCCGCCACCGCCTGCTGCACGGCGGGCGGCACGCCGAGATGCGCGTACCACTCGGGGTTGAGCGGCAGCGCGACCAGCACCGGGCGGGCGCCGAGCTCGTCGAGTGTGCGCAGCAGCAGGCCGAGGTCGGTCCACTCGACCGACTCGGCGACGGCGCGGTGCACGGCGGCGGCGTCGAGCGTGCCGCCCTGGCGGACGAGCACCGGCGCGTGCCGCTCCCAGAACGCGCCGTCGAAGCCGAAGCGGTTGTTCGCCGCCTGCGCGCGCGCCTCGTCCGCCGCGGCGGCGGCGAGCGCGTCCCAGTCGAGCGCCGCGGCGCGGCGCGCCGGCGCGGCGAGGTCGCCCTGCGCGCGCACCAGCGCGAGTGTCTCCCAGCGGTCCTGCAGCGCGAGCAGCGCCGTCGCGAGGCGGCCGAGCGGCACGCTCGCCGCGTACGCGAGCCGGCCGCGCCACGTGTCGTCGGCGAGCGCCCGCACCGCGAAGGCGAGCAGCGGATCGCCGGCGAGCGTGTCGGGGTGGGCACGCATGCGGCGCGCGATCGCGGTGCGCAGCGCCGGACTGAGCGGCGCGCGGAAGATCGTCGCGTAGGCGTGCAGGCGCGAGAAGTTGCCGGCGTAGGCGGCGGCATCGCCGTCGCGGGCGAGAAAGGCGCGCAGCGGCACGAGCACGGCGAGCCGCTCGCCGCGCACCGCCGGGCCGAGCGCGGCGATCGCCTGCAGCCAGTTGAGGCTGCCGCTGCCCGGCGCGCCGACCGGAAACACGGTGAAGCCGCGCGGGTAGTCGCGGAACAGCGCGCTCGCATGGAAGCGGTGCGGCACGTTGAGGTCCGAGCTGCCGTAGACCGGCAGCAGATCGGGCGCGGCGAACGCGGCGCGCTGCCAGGCAAGGCCGCGCGTCTTCTCGGCGAACATCTGCGGCGCGAGCGCGTGCACGTGCGCGGCGGCGAGGCGGTCGGCGTGGCGCACCGCGGCGGTGCCGGCGGCGGCGGTGAGCGCCAGGGCGGCGCCGAGGGCCGCGAGGCGCGCGTACTTCATGGCGCCGCGGCCAGGCGGCGCGCGATGTCGGCGACGAGGCGGTTCGGCGTCGCCCACGCGTCGCGCTCGAACTCGGCCGGCGAGATCTCGATGCCGAACGCGTCGCCGAGCGCCAGCATGAGCTCGACGGTCTTGAGCGAGTCGAGCACGCCCGACTCGAACAGCGGCAGCTCGCGGTCGGCCGCCACCTCGTCGGTGCCGGCGATCTGCGCCAGCGTGGCCAGCACGCGCGCCGTGACGTCCACCTCCCCGTCCCCCGCGTTGCCTCGCGCGTCGGCGCGCGGCGCTCAGCCGGCCGGCGCCAGCTCGCGCCCGACGCGCTCGAGCGCGCGCGCGATGCGGTCGAGCACCGCCGGCTCCATGCGGCTGTGCAGCGGCAGGCAGAGGATGTGGTCGGCGACGCGGTCGGTGACCGGCAGCGGCGGGCCGTCGCTGAATCCGCGCAGGCGGTGCAGCGCCGGCCAGAAGTAGCGCCGCGTCTCGATGCCGTCGCGCGCCAGCGCCGCCTGCACCGCCGGCGCGCCGACCGCCGGCGCGCACACGACGCCGAGGTTCTGCCAGTTCGCGTCGACGTCCGCCGGCACGTGCTGGAGCGTGAACAGCGACGGGAACGCGGCGCACGCGGCGCGCAGGCGCGTCGCGTAGGCGCGGCGGCGGGCGACGACGGCGTCGAGCGCGGCGAGCGAGCGCAGGCCGACGGCGGCGTGCAGCTCGCTCATCTTCGCGTTCAGGCCGGGCGTCGAGGCGAACGGGTCGTCGCGGTCGATGCCGTGATTGCGCAGCCGGCGCATGGCGGCGGCGAGCCGCGCATCGCGGGTCACCACCGCGCCGCCCTCCCCCGCCGGCAGCGTCTTGGTGGCGTGGAAGCTGAACGTCTGCACGAGCGGCTCGGCCGGACAGCCGGCGCCGCCCTGGCGCGTGCCGGCGCCGTGCGCGTTGTCGAGCAGCACCGGCACGCCGGCGGCATCGGCGGTCTCGCGGATCGCGGCGAGCGCCGGCGGGATGCCGAAGACGTTGACCGGCAGGACGAGGCGCACGTCGCGCTCGCTGGCGAGCAGCGCGCGCAGGTGCGCCGGGCAGAGCGTCCAGGTCGCCGGGTCGATGTCGCAGAAGCGCGGCGTCAGGCCGGCGGCGACGACGGCGTTGAGCGTCGCGAGGAACGTGAACGCGGGCAGCACGACGGTGCCGGGCGGCAGCGCCAGCGCGCGCAGCGCCAGCGCCAGCGCGGCGGTCCCCGAGGTGGTGGCGACGCTGTCGGCGACGCCGAGGCAGGCGGCAAAGCGCTGCTCGAGCTCGCGCACCAGCGGCCCGTCGTTGGTCACCTGCCCGGTCGCCAGCGCGGCGCGCAGATCGGCGAGGATCGCGTCGCCCTCCTCGAAGATCGGCCGCACCCACGGCACGCGCTCGGCGATCGGCGCGGGCGCGACGCGCACCGCCGCCGGCGGGCGGCGCCGCACGGAGCGGCGCGGAGCGGACGACGGACCGGAACGCATCGCCCGCGAATGTAGGAAGAGTCGGCCGAAGAATGCCAGCGGAAACGATCATTCAACGCGGAGACGCGGAGACGCGAAGTAGGGTCGTGCGGCTCCGCGTCTTCGCGCCTCCGCGTTGAAATCCGATGAAGAACCTTGCTCGCCAGCGGCGGCGCGTCTACGGTCGCGCGATGCCGGCCGAGACGCGCGCCCTCGACTCGATCGCCCGCGAGCTGCTCGCGCCGCTGCTCGACGGCACGGCGCTGCCCGCCGGCTGGCGCGTGCACAGCTGGGATGCCGAGCAGGGCATCTGCCTGACGCTGGTCGACGGCGAGACGACGATCCTGCTCGAGCTCGAGGAGCGCACGGAGACGCGCGACTGCTACGCGCGCACGGCGCGCTTCAACGCCTGCACGCGGCGCAAGTTCGACGACCGCCCGTTCTCCGACGCCGACCGCGCGATGATCGACGCCGTGCTCGCCGTCGTGCGCGCCCGCGAGGGCGCCCTCCCCGCCGGCCCGCGCCCGGCGGCCGAGCGGCCGGTGGTCGTGCGCGAGATCACCGTCGAGCGCCTGCTCATGCCCGAGGGCCGCGACCAGTACTACATCAACCCGTACGTCGGCTGCATGATCGCCTGTCCGTTCTGCTACGTCATCGACCGCGCCGACTTCTCGCGCCGCCTCGACGATCAGCCGGCGCTGCCGTGGGGCCGCTACCTCGACGTCAAGGTGAACGCGGCCGAGGTGCTGCGCCGCGAGGTCGCCGGCCTCGCCGGCGGCGTCGTGCGCATGAGCCCGATCCTCACCGACCCCTACCAGCCCGCCGAGCGCCGCTACCGCATCACGCGCCAGATCCTCGAGGTGCTCGCCGACACGCCGCTCGCGCCGGTGGTGCTGACGCGCGCGCCGCGCATCCTCGACGACCTCGACCTCCTGCGCCGCTTCCCGCGCCTGCTCGTCGGCTTCAGCATCCCGACCGACGACGACGCGATGCGCGCCATCTTCGAGCCATCCGCCGATCCGATCGACGAGCGCCTCGCGGCGCTCGCCGCGCTGCACGCCGCCGGCGTGCGCACGTTCGCGGTCATCCAGCCGGTGCTGCCGATGAACGTCGACCGCCTCGTCGAGCAGATCGCCCCGCACGTGCACGCCGTGCGCCTCGACCGCATGTACTTCGGCGAGCGCATCCGCGCCGCCTACACCGCCCACGGCCTCGAGCGCTTCGCGACCGACGCCTGGGCGGAAGACACGCTGCACCGTCTCGCCGCCGCGTTCACCGCCCGCGGCGTGCGCGTCGACACGCTCGACGATCTGAGCCGCCTGCTCGACTAGTCGCTGACCCCGGCATCCGCAGATTACGCAGATGCCGCGGATGCGCGCGCCACGACGCGCGTCTCCAACACGCCCACTGGAGCGCCGCGCCGTCGGCGCCCGCTGAATGGGGCGACGCGGCGGGCGTGCTGGCGGAAATATCCGTTGCGCCGCTAGCCGTCGTGCAGTAGTCGCAGCGCCGATGCGGGCACGGCCGGAATCGGCGCGCCGCGCGGCGGAGGGGATGGGGATGC
>CBFGUK010000092.1:0-17070 GCA_965651925.1 uncultured bacterium
CGCTGCGCGCATCGTCCGCCTCGCCGACGGCGGCGAATCGACCGCCGCCAATCTCGACGGCGAGCTGCCGGCACTGATCGCCGCGGCCGGCTTCGACGCGGTGCGCGAGACCGAGCACTGGACGACGCCGTTCGGCACGCTGGCGTTCGTCCGCGCGACACGGGGCTGATCGATCATCCGCAGATGTCGCAGATGTCGCAGATGGTCAGCATACATCTGCGACATCTGCGTCATCTGCGGATCGTTCCGGCGAAGCGGCAGATGCTGAAGGTGCTCAGGCCGCGATGATTGCCGGCGCGGCACGATCCGGCTACGAGCGGCGGCCGGGAGGAGGCGGTGTGATGAGCGTCAATGCGCCTGGCGGTACGGGGCGTGGCGGATCGATCGGCCAATGCGAGCGGTGTGGCGCCCGCGCCGGGCGCACCGGCATGCTCGGCCATCTGCGCGCATGCGCGCCCGCGGAGGGCGTGCCGTTCGTGCATCTGCGCGTGCACGGCGCCGCGTCGCCGGTGCACTGGATCGACATCGCGATCCACCCCGCGGCGACCCTGAAACACCTCGATGCCTTCCTGCGCGCGCTCTGGCTGGAGTGCTGCGGGCACCAGAGCTGCTTCGAGGTCGCCGGGGTGGAGTATGCGGTCGCCGTCCACCGCAGCGCGCACGCGTACGGCCCAACCCGGCGCAGCATGAACGTTCAGGTCCGCACGGTGTTCGCGCGCGCCGGCGAGCGCGCCACGTACCAGTACGATTTCGGCTCGACCACCGTCCTGGCGCTGACGGTCGCCGGGAGACGCCCGGTCGCCGATCCCGGCGTCACGGTGCAGGTGCTCGCGCGCAATGTGCCTCTGGTCTGGCCATGCGCGGTGTGCGGCGCGCCGGCCGTGCACGTGTGCACGGACTGCTCCTTCAGGCGCGATCCGTTCGTCTGCGATACCCACGCTCGCACGCACGACTGCGGCGACGAGTACTTCCTGCCCGTCGTCGATTCGCCGCGCATGGGCACCTGCGGCTACACCGGACCGTCAGCCTGAGTCCGTCGATCCCGCAGCGCCGGGACCGCGGGCGTCTCGCCCGCAGCGCAGCGCCCTGAGCGACGCCGCATCGGACGATGCGGGCCGTTGCCTCGAACGAATGGCCGGAGTCCGCAGATGACGCAGATTCCGCAGATGGTGTGATCCCTTCTGCGCTATCCGCGGATCAGCGCTCCGGCGGGACGAGGCGGCCGCTGGAGGCGCGCTGCACGTCGCCGACTTCGGCAAGCCGCACACCGCGCTGATGCGCGCCGCTGCGCGCATCGTCCGCCTCGCCGACGGCGGCGAATCGACCGCCGCCAATCTCGACGGCGAGCTGCCGGCACTGATCGCCGCGGCCGGCTTCGACGCGGTGCGCGAGACCGAGCACTGGACGACGCCGTTCGGGACGCTGACCTTCCTGCGCGCGACGCGGGGCTGACTTCGTTCGCGCCGCTCGCGGGCGTCCTAGGGCGCGGGCGGAGGCGGACAGTGCAAGCGGATCGTCTGGCCGAACGCGCCGTTCTCCGCGTTCGTATGCTGGAGGATGATGTCGTGATCGCCGGCCGGTAACGCGGTGGTGAGATAGCGGGTGTGCGTGCAGATGGCGCTCGGAGGGTCATCGGGCGCGCGGTACACCGCGTTGCCGGCGGGGCACGTGGTCGATGCGCCCGTCCAGCCTTCACAGGCGAGACAGTCCTCCGGCGGCGTGCAGGGCGGGTCTGCGGCCGTCAGCCGGCAGCCCGGCATGAAATAGGAGTACAGTCCGTCGTCGTCCAATTGCCGGAACCAGACGTCGAGCGAGGAGCGCTCCTCCCCGGAGACCTGTGCCGTGATCCGGTGACGTTGGTAGCGTTGCGCGCCGACCTGGACGTAATCGCATTCCGCGGACAGCGTCTGCACGGCGGCGAGCGATGCCGGGCACTCCAGCGTGCCGATCGTGGCCGACGCGACGAATTGCCCGTCGACGGTGACTCTACCCTCGATGCCCGTCGCGAACGGAAAGCGCGAGATCCCGATGAATTCGTATGACACGCAGGTCGATTCCTCGGGATCACCGGGGCGGCGCACGTCGCCACCGCCCCAGTCAAAGCAGGCTGTGCACCGGAAGGTGCCGTCACACTCATCCAATTCCGGGAAGCCGAACGAGAACGGGAAGGTGGGGCGCAGCGCCGCGCGCCCGCCAACCGGTGCGCGGACGCGCGCAACGATCTCCGCCCGTTGATAGGCCTGGAACTGACCCGGGAATGGGCGTTCGAGGACAACCGGCGCGCAGTGCGCCTCGATGAGCGCGAAATCCGACGTCGTATCGGGCGTCGGGAGCGTGACCGTGGGCGGCGGCGGCGGCAGCGGCGCGCTGGGATCCGTGTGCTCGACCTGTCCGGGCGCGGGACAGCGAACCGTCAATTCGGGGCCGATGGCGATCGGGACACGTCGGCCAGTGCCGGCATAGCTGATCAGACGGGCGTCGGTGCCGAACGGTTGGCCGTCCAGGTCGAAGCGCTCACCGAGCGTCTCGACCACGCAGCGCGTGTTCGCCGGATCACCGGCACGCCGGGCCGGGGACAGCGGACATCCATTGCTGGTCGCGAACCAGTCCAGCGGTGTTCCGGTCCAGTGCTCGCAGCGCATGCAGGGGAAGCCGTCGAAGCAGGTCGGATCGAAGGGATCGACCAGGCAGGCGCGGGTGACGCGGGTTTCGGAGATCGAGAGGAAGCTGCCGACGGGCGCGTTGCGGACGTCGATCTCGTAGCGGACGCGCCCGCCGGGCGTGCCGTCGAAGGTGATGCCCTCGCATTGGATCGCGGCGACTTCGATGACGGGCGCATTCGGATCGCGCGTCGGCGTCGGCGTGTTCGTCGGGGTGAGCGTCCGGGTCGGCGTGAACGTCCAGGTCTGCGTCGCGGTGCGGGTCGCGGTCTGCGATGGCGACGGGCTGCGCGTGCGGGTTGGGGTCGTCGTCGGTGTGGGCGTTCGCGTCAGCGTGGGCGTCCGGGTGAACGACGCCGTGCGTGTCGCCGACGCCGCGGGCGAGGCGGTTCTGGTGTGCGTTGGCAGCGGTGGCGGTGTCGCGGTAGCCCCGGCGGTCGCGGTCCACGTGCGCGAGGGCGAGCGCGTGGCGCTCGCCGTGCGCGTCGGCGTGCCGGTGCGTGTCGGGGTGCCGGTGCGCGTCGGAGCCCCGGTTGCCGAGGATGTTGCGGCGGGGGAGGGCGATCGCGTCGGCGTCGCGGAGGCGGTCGCCGTCGCGGGCGGCGCCGAGGTGGCGGTGGCGGTCCGTGTCGGCGTGCTGCTGCGCGTCGGCGTCATCGACGGGCTGGCGGAGGGCGTCAACGTGCGCGTCGCGGTGGAGGTGCCGGTCGCCGTATGCGACGGCGGGATCGTCCGGGTTGCCGTAGGCGGCGGCGGTACCGTTCCGGTCGGCGTCCGAGTGACCGTGGCCGCCGGCGTATGGCTCACAGTGGCCGTCGGTGTCGGCGTGCTGCTGCGTGTCGGCGAGCCCGTCGGCATCGCGGTGTTGGTCATCGCGGTCGTCGCGGTCGCCGTGCCGGTGCGGCTGGCCGTCGGCGATGCGGGAAGCGTCGCGCTCGTCGTCACCGTCGCGGTCCGCGACGGCGATGTGGGAGGCGTCGCGCTCGAGGTCAGCGTCGCGGTCAACGACGGCGACGGCGCCGGCGTGTCGGGCGGCGTTGCGGTTGCCGATGGCGAGTGCGGTACGACCGCTCCGGTCGCAGTCGCGTGCGGAGTCGTTGGCACCAGCGTCGGCGTCGCGCTGGCGGGCGTGGACGGTTCGGGCGTCAGGGTGCTGGCGGGGCAGGCGTTCAGCGCCGCGTGCACCGCCGCCACCAGCTCGGTGATGGCCACCGCGCCGTCGCCGTCCCCGTCGAAGACCGCACAGGTGCTGAGGGCGCGGTCACCGAGCGCGATGCCGACGCCGGCGATCAGCTCGTTCACCCGCACCAGCCCGTCGCCGTCGCAATCCCCGACACAGGCCCAGCCGCGCCCGGCGATCGCGAAGACACCGACACACACCGCCAGGCTCAGGCGCCCTCGCATCATTCTCACCGAACGCTCCAATCTGGCCCCGACACCAGTGCTCGCGCTCGGTGGCCCACTGCCGGCCCGTGCTATGTGTGGCGAGGAGCGTGGTCAAGGAGCCGGCGTGTCACACAGTGCTACGGCTGATCGAGCGCGCGCAACCCAGCGATCCGCAGATGATGCCGATTGCGCAGACGATCTGATCGCTATCTGCGCAGTCTGTGTAATCTGCGGATGAACCTCCTCACCCGCCGTTGAGGAAGGCGCGCAGGAACTTGGCGGTGTGGGAGCGCTTCGCCTTGAGGATCGCGGGTGGGGGGCCCATGGCGACGACCTCGCCGCCGGCGGTGCCGCCTTCGGGGCCGAGGTCGATGAGCCAGTCGGCTTCCTTGATGATGTCGAGGTTGTGCTCGATCGTCACCACGGTGTTGCCGCGGTCGACGAGGCGGTGCAGCACGTCGATCAGGCGCTCGATGTCGGCGAAGTGCAGGCCGGTGGTCGGCTCGTCGAGTACGTAGAGCGTCGCGCCGCGCGAGTCCTTGCCGAGCTCCCAGGCGAGCTTGATGCGCTGCGCCTCGCCGCCCGACAGCGTGTGGCTGCCCTGGCCGAGCGTCAGATAGCCGAGGCCGATGTCGACGAGCAGGCGCAGCGGCTGCGCGATCGCCGGCACGGCGGCAAAGAACGCCGCGGCGTCCTCCATGGTCATCGCCAGCACGTCGCCGATCGAGCGGCCGTTGTAGGTGACGGCGAGCGTCTCGTCGTTGAAGCGCGCGCCGTTGCACGCATCGCAGGCGACGTAGACGTCGGGCAGGAAGCTCATCTCCATGCGGATGCGGCCCTGCCCGGCGCACGTCTCGCACCGGCCGCCCTTGACGTTGAACGAGAAGCGGCTCGCCGTGTAGCCGCGGCTGCGCGCGTCGGGGGTGAGCGCGAAGAGGCGGCGGATCTCGTCCCAGAAGCCGACGTACGACGCCGGCGTCGAGCGCGGCGTGCGGCCGATCGGCGTCTGGTCGACCTCGATGACGCGCTGCAGCGCCTCCCAGCCGCGCAGGCCGGCGTGCGCGCCGACCCGCCCGGCGGCGAGCCCGAGCACCCGCCGCAGGCCGCTGTAGAGGACGTCGCGGACGAGCGTCGACTTGCCCGAACCGGAGACGCCGGTGACGCATGTCCATGCGCCGAGCGGCAGCTCGACGTCGATGGCCTTGAGATTGTGCTCGCGTGCGCCCTCGACGACGAGCCGCGGTGCGCCGTCGAGCGCGCGCAGCGGCCCGCGCCGCGGCCGCGTGCGGTTGAGATAGCGGCCGGTGACCGAGCGCTCCTGCGCGGCGAGCGACGCGGGCGGCCCCATCGCCATCAGCTCGCCACCGCGCGCGCCGCCGCCCGGGCCGAGGTCGACGACGAGATCGGCGGCGGCGATCGTCGCCTCGTCGTGCTCGACGACGAGCAGCGTGTTGCCCTTCGCCTTCAACCCGGTGAGCGTGTCGATCAGCATCGCGTTGTCGCGCGGATGCAGGCCGATGGTCGGCTCGTCGAGGATGTAGCAGACGCCGCGCAGGTTCGAGCCGAGCTGGGCGGCCAGGCGGATGCGCTGCGCCTCGCCGCCGGAGAGCGTGTCGGCCGGGCGGTCGAGCGTCAGGTACGGCAGCCCGACGGCCTCGAGGAACTCGAGGCGCGGCAGGATCTCCTTCATGACGTTCGCCGCGATCGCGGTGTCGCGCGCATTGAAGCTGTAGCGTGCCAGCGCGCGGCGCGCGTCGGCGACCGCGTCGGCGGTGACCTCGCAGATCGAGCGGCCGAGGACGCGCACGGCCTGCGCGCGCGCGTTCAGGCGCCGGCCGCCGCATCCGCTGCACGGCCGCTCGCCGAGCAGCCCGGCGAGCGCCTCGCCGACCTCCTCGTCCTCGACGATCAGCTCCTCGAGCCGCGCGAGCAGCCCGGGCGCGCCGTTGCCGTCGAAGAACGCGGCGCGCTGCCGCGCGGTCAGCGCGCCGCTCGCACGGGTCAGCGCGATGCGGTGGCGCTTCGCGACCTCCTTCACCACGCGCCGCGCCGCGAGGCCGCCGGGCGCGAGCGCCGCGAACAGCGCCGCGCCGAGCGGCTGGGCGGGGTCGGGGATCAGGGCCGCGACGTCGATGCTCGGCTCGCTGCCGAGGCCGTCGCAGTCGGGGCAGGCGCCCTGGCGGCTGTTGAACGAGAACAGGCGCGGATCGAGCGCCTCGTAGCCGAGGCCGCACGCGGCGCACGTCAGCCGTTCGCTGTAGAGACGCTCGCGCGGGCCGCCCTGCACGACCACCGAGCCGCTGCCGAGCCGCAGCGCGCTGGCGACGAGCTCGGGCAGCGGGCCGCCGCTGCCGCGCGACGCGAGGTCGACGGTGCCGATGACGATGTCGATGTCGTGCTCGCGGTAGCGCGCCAGCGTCGGCAGCGGCTCGAGCGCGACCAGCCGCCCGTCGATGCGCGCCTGGCGGAAGCCGAGCTTGCGCGCCGTCTGGAAGAGCTCCTTGTAGATGCCCTTGCGGCCGCGCACCGCCGGCGCGAGCAGCGTCGCCTCGCTGCCCTTGAACTCGCGCCGGATGCGCGCCGTGATCTGCTCGCGGCTGAGCGGCGTCAGCGCCTCGCCGCAGCGCGTGCAGTGCTGCACGCCGACCTTGGCGTAGAGGAGGCGCAGGTAGTGGTAGATCTCGGTGACCGTCGCCACCGTCGACTTGCGCGAGCCGCGGCTGAGCCGCTGCTCGATCGCCACCGTCGCCGGCACACCGGCGAGCAGGTCGACGTCGGGGCGCGGCAGCACTTTCACGTACTGGCGCGCGTAGGTCGACAGGCTGTCGAGGTAGCGGCGCTGCCCCTCGGCGTAGACGATGTCGAAGGCGAGCGTCGACTTGCCCGAGCCGGAGAGGCCGGTGACGACGATGAGCTGATCGCGCGGCAGGTCGAGATGCAGATCCTTGAGGTTGTGCTCGTTCGCGCCGACGACGCGCATCAGCCCGGCGCCGTTCGTCGCCGCCGGCGGCTCGTGCACCGCCGGCGCCGGCGGCTCGGCGGCCGGCCCGGCGAGCGCGGCGCGCAGGTACGGCGCGGTGTGCGAGCCGGGCGTGGCGGCGACGTCCTCGGGCGTCCCCTCGGCGACCACGCGCCCGCCGCCCGTGCCGCCGTCGGGGCCGAGGTCGATCACCCAGTCGGCCGCCTTGGCGACCTCCATGTTGTGCTCGATGACGACCACCGAATGGCCGCCCTCGACGAGCGCCTGCAGCGCGCCGAGCAGGATCTCGACGTCGGCGAAATGCAGGCCGATCGTCGGCTCGTCGAACAGGAACAGCGTGTGCCCCTTGTCCTGCTGGCCGATTGCGGCGGCGAGCTTGAGGCGCTGCGACTCGCCGCCGGAGAGCGTCGTCAGCGGCTGGCCGAGGCGCAGGTAGCCGAGGCCGACATCGAGCAGCGGCTGCAGGCGCGCGGCGACCTCCGATCCGGCGCCGAAGCACGCCACCGCCTCCTCGGCGGTGAGCTCGAGCACGTCGCAGATCGAGCGGCCCTGCCAGGTGACCTCGCGGACGTCGGCGCGGAAGCGCGCGCCGTCGCACGCCGGACAGCGCACGTAGACGTCGGAGAGGAACTGCATCTCGACCTTCTCGTAGCCCTCGCCGCCGCAGGTTTCGCAGCGCCCGCCGGCGACGTTGAACGAGAACGTCGCGGCGCTGAAGCCGCGCAGGCGGGCGAGCGGCGTCGCGGCGAACAGCTCGCGGATCGGATCGAACGCCTTGAGATAGGTGACCGGGTTGGCGCGCCGCGTCGTGCCGAGCGGCGACTGGTCGACGAGCACGACGCGCTGCACGCGCTGCCAGCCTTCGATGTCCTCGTGCGCGCCCGGCACGCCGTCGAACTGGCCGAGGCGCTTGCGCAGGCCGCGGTAGAGGACGTCCTCGATCAGCGTCGACTTGCCCGAGCCGGACACGCCGGTGACGCAGACGAAGCGGTTGAGCGGCACGTGTACGTCGACGTCGCGCAGGTTGTGCGCGCGCGCGCCGCGGAGGACGAGCTCGAGGTGGCGCAGCGGCCGGCGGCGGCGCGCCGGCACCGCGATGCGCCGCCGGCCGGTCAGGTACTGCGCGGTCAGCGACCGCGTGTCGTCGAGCAGCGCGCGGTATGGACCGGCATAGAGGATCGTGCCGCCGTGCTCGCCGGCGCCCGGGCCGAGGTCGACGATGTGGTCGGCCTCGCGGATGATCTCCTCCTCGTGCTCGACGACGACGACGGTGTTCTCCTTGGCGCGCAGCTCCTGGAGGATCTTCACCAGCCGCTGGCTGTCGCGCGGATGCAGCCCGACCGATGGCTCGTCGAGGATGTAGAGCGTGTTGACCAGCGACGAGCCGACGGCGCGCGTCAGGTCGACGCGTGCCAGCTCGCCGCCGGAGAGCGTGCGCGACTGGCGGTCGAGCGTCAGATAGTCGAGGCCGACGGCGAGCAGGTAGCGCAGCCGGTGGCGGATCTCGCCGAGCACCAGCGCCGCGATCTCCTCCTGCACGCCGGTAAGGCGCAGATCGCGGAAGAACGCCGCCGCCTCGGCGACGCTCATGCGGCAGACGTCGACCACCGTGCGGCCGGCGATCCGGTAGAGCAGCGCGTCGGGCTTCAGCCGTCCGCCGTCGCACGCCGGGCAGACGCGATAGCTGCGGTAGCGCGCCAGGAAGACGCGCACGTGCATCTTGTAGGTGCGCCCCTCGAGCCACCTGAACCAGCCGCGCACGCCGAAGTACTTGCCCTCGCCGTCGATCACCCGGCGGCGCTGCGCGTCGGAGAGCTCCGCGAACGGGCGGTCCATCGGAATGCCGGCGCGGCGGCAGAACTTCGCCAGCTCGGCGCGCTCCCACTCCGTCGACGGCGTCGACCACGGCTTGATCGCGCCATCGGCGAGCGACTTCGTCGGATCGGGGATGATCAGGTCGAGGTCGACGTCGATCACGCGGCCGAAGCCGCGGCAGGTGTCGCAGGCGCCGAGCGGGCTGTTGAACGAGAACAGGTTCGCGCCCGGCTCGCGGTAGGCGAGGTGGCAGCGCGCGCACTCGAGCGCCTCGCTGTACGGCAGGCGCGCGAAGCCGTCGTCGGGCAGCACGAGCGCCAGCCGCCCCTTGCCGTAATGGAACGCCTGCTCGAACGAGTCGACGAGGCGGCGGCGGTGCTCGTGGCGCGCCACGCAGCGGTCGGCGACGACAATGAGGGTGCGGTCGTGGCCGGCGCCGTTGCCGGAGGACGCCGGCGGCGCGGCGTCCTCGGGGAGCTCCTCGACCTCGCAGATCTCCGTGCCGATCAGCAGCCGGCGGAAGCCGGCGGCGATGAGGCCGGCACGCACGTCCGCCCACGGCAGGGCCTCGGGCCACGGTACCGCGAACGTCACCAGCGCGCGCGTCCCCTCGCCGCGCGCCAGCAGCTCGGCGGCGACCGATTCCGCCGTGGCGCGCTGCACCGGCTCGCCGCACTGCCGGCAGTGCAGCACGCCGATCTTCGCCCACAGCAGCTTCAGGTGATCGTGCAGCTCGGTCATCGTGCCGACCGTCGAGCGCGACGTCTTCACCGTGTTGCCCTGACCGATGGCGATCGCCGGCAGGATGCCGTCGATGCGTTCGACCTGCGGCTTGTCCATGCGGTCGAGGAACTGGCGCGTGTAGGCCGAGAAGCTCTCGACGTAGCGGCGCTGGCCCTCGGCGTAGAGCACGTCGAAGGCGAGACTCGACTTGCCCGAACCCGACACGCCGGTGATCACCGTCAGCGCGTTGAGCGGGATCGCGACCTCGACGTCCTTCAGGTTGTTCTGCGTCGCGCCGACGATGTGAATCCGGTCGTCCGCCATGAGGGGAATCGGCGGACTATAGCGGAGTGGCCGGTCCGCGGAAGAGGGGCGCCCGACGGGCGTGTTCGTGTGGAATGGTCTGACCCGCCGGTCCGACGCGTTGGCTTGCGCCCGACGCAACGGTGTCGTGCCCGTCTCTATGCCGGAATGATCGAGATGCCGCCGTTGCGTTCGAGCACGGCGTACTTGATCTGCTCGAGGCGTTCGAGGCCGTGGGTGGCGCGTGCCGCGGTGAGGATGTCGTCGAGGTCGACGCCCTCGGCCTGCAGGCTTTCGGCGAGCGGCTGGCCGTCGGCGAGCAGCAGCACCGGCAGGCCCTCGAGCACGCGGTCGAGGCGCGGCGAACGGAACTTCCAGCGCGACAGCGCGATGTCGAGCACGGCGAGCGTGACGATGACGATCGCCGCGTTGGTCAGCGACTGGTCGGAGACGAGCAGCGCCTGCTGCGCCGCCTCGGCGACGATGAGCAGCAGCACGAAGTCGAAGCTGGTCATCTGCGCCAGCGCGCGTTTGCCGCTGACGCGGAACACGAGCAGGAACAGCACGTAGATCGCGCTGGCGCGCAGCACGGCATCCATCACTCGCCTCCTTGCTGCGCCGCCGCCCTCACGGCAGGACGACCTGCCGGAAGACGAGCGGCGGACCGTCGTCGATGCGGATCGCCTGCTGCCGCGCGCCGATGCGCCGCGGCGTGTACGACACGCGCACGGTGCCGCCGGGCGCCAGCGCGACGGTGTACGTCTGCCAGGCGGCGCCGCTCACCGCGGCGCGCGGCAGCGGCTCGATGGCGAGGGGGTCGACCGCATCGACGAACCCGCGCTGCAGGCCGAGCCGCCGCGCCGGCCCGGCGCTGCCGGCGGCGGTGATCTGCAGCGTGGTCGGGGCGCGCCGGCGGACGATGCGCTCGTACTCGAGCACCAGCCCGTCCTGTTCGATGCGCGCGCGGCTCAGCGGGCCGCCACCGAGCAGGCCGGCGAGCGCGGCGGCGACGAACGCGAGCATCAGGGCGACGCCGATGCGCTGCGCGCGCCAGTCGCGCCGCGCCGTCTGCGGCCGCGCCACGATCTCGCGCCCCTCGACCAGCGGTGGTGAGCGGCGCGCCATGCACGGAGCTGCAGCAAAGCATGCACCACCCGGCGACGCCCGTGCCGCGCGGTGCGCCGGGGGGCCGCGGCGCGGGCCGTCCCTGCACGCCCGGTGCACGACGTGCACGGCGACGGGGTGCGGCTATGGCGTCGGGGCCCGCATCGCGCCGAGCTGCTGCATCAGGCCGAGCAGGTCCCAGTTCGTCCAGGTTTCCACCACCCGGCCGTCGACGATGCGATCGATGCTGATGCCCTCGACCACCATCTCGCGCCCGGTGGCGGCGATGTCGCGCCAAAGGCCGGTCTGCGTGCCGCGACTGATCCAGCGCGTCACGACCTTGTCCCCTTCGGCGATCTGATCCTCGACGCTGGTGCGCAGATCGGAGAAGCCGGCATGCCAGGCGCGCACGAGCGCCTTGAACATCTCCGCGCCGATGATGTCGACGGCGCTGACCGCCGGCACGACGTGCGGGTCGACGCTCGCCTGATGGTGGACGTAGTCGCGCGCGAAGCACTCGTCGATGATCGCCAGCGTCCCGCGTCCCCAGAGCTCTTCGTAGATGCGGCGCGCCAGCGCCTTGTTCCGCTCGCGATTCACGGCGTCCTCCTGGCTGGAAAATTCGGCGCGGGAAGGTGGAAACGGCGTCGCCACGCGTCAACCCCGCGCCCGCGCGCCGTCCCTCCCACGCCGCTGGAGGACGCCGCTCCGTCAGCGCCTGTTGGATGGAACGACGCGCGCCCGATCAATGGCCGCGGACGGCACAGACGCGCCTGTCGCCGCGGCCCCCGTGGCCGCACGGCGGTGCGTCAGCACCGCCGGTTAGGGCGGCGCAGCAACGATGGGAGACGTCGATGGGGAGACGCGCGACGGCTCTGCCACGCCCGCTCCTGGCGACGCTGCGCGTCGCCGGCGGCCACAGGGGCCGCGGCGACATGGGGTCGTGTTCAAATCGCGCTGTCGTATCGTTTCGAACCAGGGGCGTGTCGGCACATCCCGCGCCGGTCGTGCAGGCTCACGTTGTGAAGAACTTACGATTGCATGCCGTTCGCCGGCGCGGCGGCCTGTCGGGGCAGCGCCGTACACGCGTGGCATGGATCGCGCAGCGCCGGTCGGCATGGCGCGCGTGCGAACCGCGGTCGTCCTCGCGGCGCTGCTGGCGGTGACGGGTGGCACGGCGGCCGCGCAGCAGCCGCCGGCCGCCGGCGGCGCAGCGCCGGATGCAGAGCAACTCCTCGTGCGCATGAAGGCGGCGCTCGAGCCGCCGCTGACGCGCGCCAGCACGCTCGACATCGTGCTGATCGCGCCGCAGGTCGAGATGCGTACGTGGCGCGCGCTGCATGCGCAGCAGCACCGGCCCGAGGGCAGCCGGCAGGTGCTGGTGCTGCTGCAGCCGCCGGAGCTCGCCGGGGTGGCGCTGATGATCGAGGCACGGCCCGACGGGCCGGACGTGCAGTGGGACTACCTGCCGACGGTGCAGCGCGTGCGCCAGGTGTATCCGGTCGGCGGATACGAGCCGTTCCTCGGCACCGACTTCACGCTCTCCGATCTCGGCTTCATCGACCTCGACCGGCGCCGCGCGCGGCTGCTCGGGACCGACACGCTCGACGGCGTGCCGGTGTACAAGGTCGAGGAGATTCCCGAGCAGCGCTGGTACTACGGGCGCACGGTGAGCTGGATCGATCAGCAGACGTTCCTGCCGCTGCGCCGCGAGCACTTCACGCCCGCTGGCGAGCCGTGGAGGACGCAGCACTTCGAGGCGGTCCGGGAAATCGACGGGGTGCCGACGGTGACCCGCATCCGCATGGTCGACCAACGCACCGGCGGCACCACGGAACTGCGCTTCTCCGACGTTCGCTACGGCCCGGAGATCACGCCCGCGGTGTTCGACCCGAAACAGATGCCCTTCCTGCGCGAGCACCTGCAGCCACTCGTGCAGGCAGCCGGAGGCGGCGCATCACCCGCGGGTGATGCGCCGCCCACCGGTCACTCCGCAACCGAGCCGGTCCGCCGATGACGCGGACGGGCGGCTGTGGCGTGCCCGCCGCGCCCGTCGGACGCGGCCGCCACGCTCCGCACGGGTGCAGGCACCACCCGCTCCAGGGGCCTGATTGAGGGGTGACCAGCGGGTCGCCCGGCTGCCATCGGGTCGATCTGTGACATCTGCGTAATCTGCGGATCCGGACCGGACCGCGTTGCGTCCGCCGCATCGATCCCGGTACGATCGGCCGCCGTGCAGCGTCCAGGCAGCATCGACACGCGCGCCCGCCGGGGCGGCACGTCCCGGCGATGAGCTCCACGCCGTCCGAGGGCGCCGGCTCGCGCCGCCTGCACGGGGTGCTGCTCGCCGACATGACCGGCTTCAGCCGGGTCATGGGCGAGGACGAGACGCGCGCGGTGAGCGGCCTGCTGCGCATCCGCGACGTCTTCGCCGACATCGTGCCGCGGCACGGCGGCACGCTCGACGTCTTCGTCGGCGACTGCTTCGTCGCCCTGTTCGACAGCGCCGTCGAGGCGGTGCGCGCCGCGATCGCGATCCAGCAGGCGCTCGCCGGCGGCACCACGACGGGCGAGCGGCCGCGCATCCGCATCGGCATCCATCTCGGCGACGTCGTCCGTTCGGGCAACGAGATCCTCGGCGACAGCATCAACGTCACCGCGCGCATCCAGGCGATCGCGCCGCCGGGCGGCATCACCGTCTCGGAGGACGTCTATCGCGCGGTGCGCAACCGCGTGAAGGCGCCGTTCCGCGATCTCGGGCTGAAGTCGCTGAAGAACATCCGCGGCCGCATGCGCCTCTACGCGCTCGACAGCGCCGCCGTCGCCGGCGACCGGCCGGCGCGACCGGCGCCCCGCTCGTGGCGCCCGCTGCTGCGCGCCGGCATCGCCGTGGCAGCGGTGTGCCTGCTCGTCGCGCTCGGCCACGCGCTCGTCACGCGCGGCGGCTTCACCGGCGTGACCACGAGCGCCAGCTCGCGCGCGCCGGCGCCGCGCACGGCGCAGCCCGGAGAGGTGCTCACCGTCGGCGTCACCGGCGTCACCGCGGTCGGCGACGTGCCGCCGTGGATGCGCGACACGACGCGCGACAGCCTCAACACGCTGCTCAGCAAGATCGACACCCTGCGCGTCTACTCGCGCGAGAAGATCGACTTCCTGCGCGAGCGCCGCGGGCTGAGCGAGATCGAGGTGGCCGAGACGCTCGGCATCGAGAAGATGATCTCCGGATCGCTGCGCGTGCACGGCGGCGAGGTGCTGCTCGACGTGCGCGTCGTCGACACCGCGAGCGGGCTGCTCGATGCGTCCGAGTCGCTGCGCGGCTCGCCCGACGGCCTGATCGAGCTGCAGAACGAGCTCGCATCGACGCTGCTCGTGGCGCTCGGCGTGCAGCTCAGCGCGCAGCAGCACGCGGCGCTGTTCGCGCAGCGCACGCGCGAGACGCTCGACGCCTACCGCCGGCTCGCCGACACGTTCGGCGAGGCGCCGGCGCCGCCGGAGGAGCGCTCGGAGCGCGCCCCGACCTCGCGGCGCGCCTGGATCGCCACCGCCTGGGCCGCCGACGACGACGGCGCGCATGCCGCCGTGCTGGCGCTGCTCGAGGCCTACCGCTCCGCGCTCGAACGCGAAGACATCGAGGCGGTCGCGGCGACGCACGTCAGCCTCACCGACGAGCAGCGCGCCGGGTTCGCCCGCTACTTCGACTCGGCCGACGATCTCACGGTGACGCTGAGCGACGTCGACGTGCTGCTGGACGAGGATGAGGCGCTGGTGACGTTCACGCGCCGCGACGTCTTCCACGACCGCAGCAGCGGCAAGGAAGTCGCCGTCGAGGTCCGCCTCAGCACCATCGCCGTCCGCGAAGACGGCCGCTGGCGCATGCGCGGCGTGAAGCGGTCGTGAGGGTCAGGGTGAGGGCGTCCGACAATTCCAGCGCGAGCAACGGCCGCGCGGAGCGCGGCTCGCTCGGCAGCACGCGGCCGATTCGCTGCCACCGGCGACAGCCGGCGTGCGTCCAGCGATGAGGAGCGTCGCCGGAAACACGCCCTCACCCTGACCTCTCCCTCCGGGAGAGGGGATCAGATGGGGAGAGGGGATCGAAGCGTCAGAACGTCGCTTCGAAGCCGACGAGCGGGATCGGGGCGGTGCGCACGAAGCCGTCGTTGAGCGGGATGGCGACGTTGGCGATCAGGAAGAGCGTGTCGCGCCAGAGTCCCGCCCGGCCGCCGACCGACAGCGTGTAGTAGTCCGGCCGGTCGCCGGTGAGGCCGTAGAGCTGCTGGGTCCCGCCGCGCACCGAGGGATCGAGCGCGCAGGTGACCACGTCGGCGTTGCAGCGCGGGAAGGTGAAGGCGCCGGCCGGCGCGACGCGCGCGAACTGATTCTGCGCCAGGAAGGCGATCGCCGCGGTGGCGGTATCGGTCACGCCCCAGTCGAGCCCGAGGCCCCAGCGCGCATCGCTTTCGCCGACGTCCTCGGTGTCGAAGTCGATCGCGGCGTTGACGTGCCCCTGCAGCCGCGCCCAGGGCGCCAGCGTGAACACGCGCGTCGAGGCGATGAGCGCCGGCGACACCTCGAGGTAGCCGATGCCCTGCAGGTCGTCCTCGCTGCCGACCGGCAGGCGCAGCAGCAGCCCGGCGGCGAGGTCGCCGGCGTCGCGTTCGAGGAAGCGGTACTTGCCACGCAGCAGGATGTCGCCGATGCCGACCGGGTCGTCGTCCTCGGTCACCTGCTCCTCGATGATCACCAGCGCGCCTTCCTCGGTGAGCGCCGCGCCGGTGATCGGCGCGTCGACGCGGACGCGGCTGTACGTCAGCGGCACGGCGACGCTCACCTCGGCGGCGTCGCCGATGCCGTACGACGCCGCGAACAGGAACTGGTGCACCTCGGCATCGAACGCCAGCGTCGAGAGGTCCACGGCGGCAAACACATCGGTGACCGGAATCGGCGCCGGGTTGCGCAGCGGGTCGACGCCGTGTCCCTCGAGCGACGCGAGCGTGACGTACTGGTAGACGAACGAGACGTTTAGCCGCCTGGCGCCGAGCGGATCGGCGCGTTCGAGGTAGACCTGTCCGAACGTCGCCGGATCGCGCTGGAAGGTGCCGGTTGCGGCATCGAACGAGTACGAGACGCCGGCCGAGGGCGCCGGCAGCGGCAGCGCCCGCGCGAACGAGCGCTGCACGGCGTGCACGACGGAATCGAGCGCGCGCTCGAGCTTCGCCCCCTCGTCGGGCTGCGCCGCCGCCACCGCCGGCAGCAGCGCGAGGACGAGCGCGAACATCCGGTGCCGCATCGCGCTTCTCTCGCGTGCGCCTGACGGTGGGTCAAGTACGAGCGGAAGCGGGCCGCCAAAGGCGCGCAGGGCGCGACACCGGAAGGGAGATCAGAGGCGTTCGCCCGCCCCGGAAAGGGCCATGCCGCTCTCGGGCTCGCCGTCGGGTCGCGTGCTATGCATGGCGCCGTGGCCGAAACCGTGGTGTTCGAGGCGCGCGGGCTGTCGAAGATCTACCGCATGGGCGACGTCGACGTGTACGCGCTGCGCGACGTCGACCTCGACCTCTACCGCGGCGAGCTCGTCGTGCTGCTCGGGCCGTCGGGCAGCGGCAAGTCGACGCTGCTCAACATCCTCGGCGGGCTCGACGTGCCGACGCACGGCCACGTGCGCTTCCTCGATCATGACCTCACGGTCGACGACGAGGAGCACCTGACGCGCTACCGCCGCGAGCACGTCGGCTTCGTCTTCCAGTTCTACAACCTCATCCCCAGCCTCACCGCGCGCGAGAACGTCGCGCTGGTCACCGAGATCGCGCGCGCGCCGATGGACCCCGGCGAGGCGTTGCGCCTCGTCGGTCTCGGTGAGCGGCTCGAGCACTTCCCGGCGCAGCTCTCCGGCGGCGAGCAGCAGCGCGTCGCCATCGCACGCGCCATCGCCAAGCGCCCGGCGGTGCTGCTGTGCGACGAGCCGACCGGCGCGCTCGACTACGAGACCGGCAAGCTCGTGCTCGCGGTGCTCGAACGCATCAATCGCGAGGTCGGCACGACCACCGCGGTGATCACCCACAACGCCGCGATCGCCGCCATGGGCGACCGCGTCATCCGCCTGCG
>CBFGUK010000093.1:0-16959 GCA_965651925.1 uncultured bacterium
ATGAGGGAGCTCACGCCATTACCAGGGCTTTTTGTGCAAAGCTCGGTGACCGGTGTCCGGTGACCGGTGACCAGTGACCGGTGACCAGTGACCGGTGACCATTGACCATTGACCGGTGACCATTGACCGGTGACCGGTAGGCGTTTCCGCAGCGCTCGCGTGTGGTCGTGCATCCAGCGGAAGCCGCTGCACCGATGAATGGCTCGATCTCCCACCGGTCACTGGTCACCGGTCACCGGTCACTTGCCTGCGCCGGCATCCAGCGCTCCCCACCGTCTGCCGCGACGTGCTAACACCGCTCCGTGCCGTCGCGCGGACTGGTTCTCGCCACCCTGCTGCTGAGCCTCGCGATCGGCGTCGCGGCGGGGCTCGGCGGCTACACCTTCGTCTACGCCCGCGGCGGGTCGTATCTCAGTGACGACCCGCAGGCGTGCGCGAACTGCCACGTCATGCAGCCGCAGCTCGCCGCCTGGTCGCGCGGCCCGCATCACGCCGTCGCCACCTGCAACGACTGCCACACGCCGCACGCGCTGGTGCCGAAGTACTGGGTCAAGGCACTGAACGGCTGGCATCACTCGCGCGCCTTCACCACCGGCGACTTCGTCGAACCGATCCGCATCACCGCGCGCAACGAGGCGGTTACCCAGGATGCGTGCCGCCACTGCCATGCGCGCATCGTCGAGGCGATCGACGCCGCCCACCCCGACGAGGCGGTCGACTGCATCCGCTGCCACCAGGACGTCGGCCATGCGCACTGACCGGGAGGCCCCTCATGCCCAACCGTAAGTGGATCTGGATCCTGCTCGGCATCGCGGCGCTCGCCGCCGCCGCCGCGGCCGGCGTCGCGTTCCTGCTGACCACCATCGTCGAGCACAAGCAGGAGGCGAAGAACCCGTTCTTCCGCGTCGTCGAGATCACCGACGAGACCGTCGATCCCGCCGTGTGGGGCAAGAACTTCCCGCTGCAGTACGACAGCTATCGGCGCACCGTCGACCAGGTACGCACGCGCTACGGCGGCAGCGAGGCGCTGGTGCGCGCGCCCACCGACGCCGATCCGCGCTCGGTCGTCTCGCAGTCGAAGCTCGAGGACGACGCGCGCCTGATCACGATCTGGGACGGCTATGCGTTCTCGCGCGACTTCCGCGAGGAGCGCGGCCACGCCTACATGCTCGACGACCAGATCTACACCGAGCGCCAGCAGGTCGCGCAGCCCGGCACCTGCCTGCACTGCCACGCCTCGGTGTACGTGCCGTACAAGCGGCTCGGCGACGGCGACCTGATCGCCGGCTTCGAGCAGATGAATCCGATGCCGTACGCCGAGGCGCGCCAGCTCGTCGAGCATCCGGTCGCCTGCATCGACTGCCACGACCCGCAGACGATGCAGCTGCGCGTCACCCGCCCCGGCTTCCTCGAGGGCATCCGCGCGCTGAAGGGCGATCCGGCCTACGACCCGAACACGATGGCGACGCGCCAGGAGATGCGCACCTACGTGTGCGGCCAGTGCCACGTCGAGTACTACTTCGCGGGACCCGAGAAGCGCCTGACGTATCCGTGGGCGAAGGGCCTGCGCGGCGACGAGATCCTCGCCTACTACGACGAGATCGGCTTCAAGGATTGGACGCACGCCACCTCGGGCGCGCCGGCGCTCAAGGCGCAGCATCCCGAGTTCGAGATGTGGAACCAGGGCGTGCACGCCGCCTCGGGCGTCGCCTGCGCCGACTGCCACATGCCGTACGTCCGCGAGGGCGCGATGAAGATCAGCGATCATCACGTGCGCAGCCCGCTGCTCAACATCAACAACGCCTGCCAGACCTGCCACCAGATCCCCGAGGACGAGCTGCGCGCGCGCGTCGAGACGATCCAGACGCGCCACCTCGAGATGCGCGACCAGGCGATGGATGCCGTGGTGGCGCTGATCGGCGACCTCGCGGCGGCGCGCGCCGCCGGCCGGCCGGACACCGAGCTCACCGTCGCCCAGACCCTGCAGCGCCAGGCGCAGTTCCTCCTCGACTTCGCCGAGGCCGAGAACTCGACCGGCTTCCACGCCCCGCAGGAAGCCGCCCGCATCCTCGCCCGCAGCGTCAACCTCGCCCGCCAGGGCCAGATCGCCGTGCGCGATCCGGCGTACCAGCCACAAACTCCCTGAACGCAACGCGAAGGCGCGAAGCCGCGAAGGCGATCTTCGCGCCTTCGCGCCTTCGCGTTGGATTCGGGCCGGCGTTGAGCCTGCTCCGCCGGCGTGCGAGGTAGCCGGCATGTACGACGGCACCGACTACTACGCGATCGAAGAGCTGCTCGAGCCCGAGGAACGGCTGGCGCGCGACACCGCGCGGCAGTTCGTGCGCCACGAGTACCTGCCGGTGGTCACGCAGCACTTCCGCGACGGCACGTTCCCGGTCGAGCTGTCACGGCGCGTCGGCGCGCTCGGCTTCTACGGCGCCAACCTGCCGACCGACTACGGCTGCGCCGGGCTGAACAACGTCGCCTACGGACTGATCAACCAGGAGCTCGAAGCCGGCGACTCCGGCCTGCGCTCGTTCGTCAGCGTGCAGTCGGGGCTGGTGATGTACCCGATCTACGCCTTCGGCTCCGAGGCGCAGAAGCGCCACTGGCTGCCGCGCCTCGCGCGCGGCGAGGCGATCGGCTGCTTCGGGCTCACCGAGCCGGACTTCGGCTCCAATCCCGCCGGCATGCTGACGCGCGCCGTGCCGGTCGCCGGCGGCTGGCGCCTCACCGGCACCAAGCGCTGGATCACGAACGGCTCGATCGCCGACGTCGCGCTGGTGTGGGCGAAGACGCCCGGCGACGGGCGCGACGTCGTGCGCGGCTTCCTCGTCGAGCGCGGCGCGCCGGGGTTCGCGGCGCGCGACATGCACGGCAAGTTCAGCCTGCGCGCCTCGATCACTTCCGAGCTCGTGCTCGAGGACTGCGTCGTTCCCGACGATGCCGTGCTGCCCGGCGTGCAGGGCATGCGCGGCCCCCTCTCCTGCCTGACGCAGGCGCGCTACGGCATCTCGTGGGGCGCGATCGGCGCCGCGATCGCCTGCTACGAGTGCGCGCGCGACTACGCGCGCGAGCGCATCATGTTCAGCCGCCCGATCGCCGGCTACCAGCTCGTGCAGGCGAAGCTCGTCGAGATGATCGCCGAGATCACCAAGGCGCAGCTGCTGTGTCTGCGCCTCGGGCGGCTCAAGGACGCCGGCACGATGCGCTCCGAGCAGGTCAGCCTGGCGAAGATGAACAACGTCTCGCAGGCGCTCCGCATCGCGCGGCTGGCGCGCGACATCCTCGGCGCCAACGGCATCACCGACGAGTACCCGGTGATCCGCCACATGCTGAACCTCGAGACGGTGAACACCTACGAAGGCACCGAGGACGTCCACCGCCTGATCATCGGCAAGGACATCACCGGCTGGGACGCGTTCGGGCAGTAACCCAGTGACCGGTGACCAGTGACCAGTGACCAGTGACCGGTCACCGGTGACCGGCTCCGCGTCTCCGCGTCTCCGCGGTGAAATTCCTTATTCGCGCC
The DNA here is from genome assembly GCA_965651925.1 of uncultured bacterium. GTDB lineage: Bacteria > Desulfobacterota > Binatia > HRBIN30 > CADEER01 > CBFGUK01. The sequence continues at coordinate 3,533 of CBFGUK010000093.1, forward strand.
GCAGCAGGGCGGCGACTTCCGCGACCTCGTCCGACGGGCGTAGGGCGTCGACTTCGATGACGACGCGCTCGATCGTGCCGGCGAACGCGAACGGCGGCTGGTAGTCGTCGCACACCGGGAAGCCGCGGTCGTGGCCGACGAGCAGGCCGCCGCCGCCGATCTGCCAGCGGAACGGCAGCGGCTGGCGCAGCGGCATCGTCGCCACCTCGCGGCCGTCGATGCCGAGCGCGAACGTGCTCTCCCGACCCGCCCAGCGGTACTCGACGCCGACGACGTGCGCCCCCGCCGGCACCGCAATCTCCGCCGCGCAGCGTTTGACGTGGCCGAAGAGGTTCAGCGCCAGCACCGGCCGTCCACCGAGCAGATAGAACGCCCAGCCGTTGCTCCAGTCGCCGAGCGCGCAGATGATGCCGTCGGCCGCCGCGCCGACCTCGACCGCCGCCGCGAGGCGGAAGCCGCCGTGCAGCGGTGGCAGCGCATCCTCGTTCACCGGCCCGCCGCCCGGCCGCAGCACCGCTTGCCAGCGCGGCCCGTAGGGCGGCGGCTCGATCGCCGTTGCGCGGCCGAGGAACGAGTCGAGCAGCGGCAGGACGTTATTGCGCCCCGCCTCCGCCCACCACGTCTCGATCATCGCCTGCAGGCGCGCCGGCTCCTCGGCCGCGCGGTCGCGCGTCTCGGCGAAGTCGCTCGCGAGGTCGAACAGCGCCCAGCGGTCCTGATCGAGGTCGTGGCTGCCCGGCACCTGCTCGCGCTCGACGCTGAGCTGCGGGCCGACGTGGTCGGTGGTCGCCTTCCAGCCGTCGACGACGATCGCGCGGCTGCCGAGCATCTCGAAGTACTGCACGCGGCGCGGCGCCGGCGTGCCGGGCTCGGCGAGCACCGGCAGCAGCGAGGCGCCGTCGAGCGGCTGCTGCGTGACGCCGTCGAGCACCGCCGGCGCCTCGATACCGGCCGCCTCGAGCACCGTCGGCATGACGTCGATGGCGTGACAGAACTGCGTGCGCACCGCCCCGGGATCGGCGATGCGCCGCGGCCAGCGCGCGATCAGCGGCGTGCGCACGCCGCCGAGCCAGGCGTAGCGCTTCCACAGCCGCAGCGGCGTGTTGCCGGCCCATGCCCAGCCCCACGGATAGTGGTTGTAGGCGCGGAAGCCGCCGATGTCGTCGAGCTGCGCGAGCGTCTCGTCGAGACTGTCGAGGCGGTCGTGCGTGAAGCGGTGCTCGTTGAAGGAGCCGATCGGGCCGCCTTCGGCGCTGGCGCCGTTGTCCGAGCACAGCAGGACGAGGGTGTCGTCGAGCACGCCGAGCGCCGCGAGCGCGTCGAGCAGGCGGCCGATCTGCGCGTCGGTGAACGCGAGGAAGCCGGCGAACGCCTCCATGTAGCGCGCGAAGAGCCGCCGCTGCGCGTCCGGCAGGGTGTTCCACTCCGGCACCCACGCCGGCCGCTCGCTCGCGGCCGTGCCCGGCGGCACGATGCCGAGCGCGCACTGGCGCGCGAACGTCTCCGCGCGCCACGCCTCCCAGCCGGCGTCGAAGCGGCCGCGGAAGCGCTCGATCCACGCGCGCGGCGCGTGGTGCGGCGCGTGCATCGCGCCGGGCGCAAAGTAGAGGAAGAACGGCTTCAGCGGCGTCGCCTGCTGCTGGTCCTGCACGAGGCGGATCGCCTGCTCGGCGAGATCGGCGCTGAGATGGTAGCCGGCGGCCGGCGGGCGCGGCGGATCGATGAAGCCGTTGTCGCGCACCAGCTCCGGCGTCCACTGGTTCGTGTCGCCGTTGAGGAACCCGTAGTAGCGCTCGAAGCCGAGGCCGAGCGGCCACTGCGTGAACGGACCCGAGGCCGACTGCTCCCAGCGCGGCGCGAGGTGCCACTTGCCGACCGCGAACGTGCTGTAGCCGGCATCGCGCAGGTGGCGCGGCAGCGTGCCGGCGCTCGCCGGGATGCGCGCGTTGTAGCCCGGCAGGCCGATCGGAATGTCGGTGAGAAAGCCCATGCCGACCGCGTGGTGATTGCGCCCGGTGAGCAGGCAGGCGCGCGTCGGCGAGCACAGCGCGGTGACGTGGAAGTGGTTGAAGCGCAGCCCCGCCGCGGCGAGCGCGTCGATGGTCGGCGTCTCGACGCCGCCGCCGAAACAGCCGAGCTGCGCGAAGCCGAGGTCGTCGAGCACGATCAGCACGACATGCGGCGCGCCGGCGGCGGGCCGCGGCCGCGGTGGCGAGTACGGAATCGATTCGGCCATCGTGCGGCCGATCACGGCTCGGGTCATCGGATCACGATCCTTTCAACGCAAAGACGCGAAGGCGCGGAGGGGATCCCTGTGAACGGCTGCACGCGATGGGTTCCATCCGCGCGCAGCACTGTGACGCTTTCAGCACCGCGCACGCGTTCACGCGGCGTGGAAGCCGAGCTGCGCAGCGTTGCGCAGCAGGCGCTCGTCGGCGCTGAGGACCACCAGATCGGGGAACGACTGGCGCAGGAACAGGGCGCTGGCGAGGTGGATGGCGTCGAGCGTCCGCACCGGCTCGTCGGGAAACGCCTCCTCGGCGCGACGCGCGAGGTCGTCGACGACCTCGAGGATCGCCCACGTGGACGCCGCCTGGGCGAAGACCGCGAGCACGTCGGCGCCCTGCGCCGCGGTCAGGCGTCCCTCGCGCTCCGCACGTCGCACGACGCGCCGCGTCTCGATCACCGTCAGGCGGGACGACGCGACCTTGTCCGCTGCGGCCAGCGCCGATCGGAAAGCCTCGCCGCCCTCCTCGGCGAACAGCCACCGCAACACCGCGCTCGTCTCGACATACACGGTCACCGGCCGCCGCGCTCCGCGTCGAGCAGGTCACCGCTGACCACCGCACGGCGCAGCGGCGACGGTCGATAGGCGCGCGCATCCTGCGGCAGGCCGATCACCAGAACCCCTTCCGCCCGCAGACGCTCGAGCGCGCGGTCGTGCGCGCCGAGCGGCACGCCACTCGTCGGCTGCCGCAGCTCGGCGACCACCTTGCCGCGATCGGTCACCAGCACGACCTCGCCGTTGCGCACCTCGCGCAGGTAACTGCTCAAGCGGTTCTTGAGCTCCTTGACGGCGACGGCCTTCATCGTCGTCCGAAGTAGCCCCGTGTAGCTACATGAGTCAACCCGGCGCGCGGCGCATGGCTGCTCGACCGCGAGACGGGCCGCACCCCCGTGTTTTTCCACCACCGAGGCACGGAGACACGGAGAGTACCTCGCCCACACGTTCGGAATCGTCCTCCGTGTCTCCGTGCCTCCGTGGTGAAGAAGCTTTTGTCACTCTCGGCGCCGCAGGGCGTCGATGTCCACCTACGCGACGCGGCGGCGGCTGCGGCGTGGGCAGAGATCGTATGCCCCCTTGTAGATCGGCAGGTGCTCGGTCTGCGCCATGGACATCCGGTGTGGGGGGCTCCGCCCCCCCACACCCCCCGAATCAAATTTTCAAACGCTCAAATGACCCAATGATCGATCACGAGCCGCCGCGCACGGCGCGAACGTAGAGGCCATTGTCCGGCTTAGTGCCCGCGTTCACGCCGCCGCCGTCGAAGTTGACGATCCACGCGCCGATCGGAAAGGGCGCGTAGGTAGAGGCAGACCAGTAGCTGCCGGACTGCGTGCACGAGCACGCCGCGCTCGTGATGTCCGTGCAGGCGACGCCGCAGCTCGCACCGTGGAACGCCGCGTTCACCACCGGCGGGGTCGTGTCCGCGATGTCGAGAATCGCCTCGAGCTCCTGGCGAGTCGGCGCGCGCCAGTCGGTGTGCCCGGCGAAGCTCGCGGTGTTGAGCTGTGCCACCCAGTTCCACACGGTAGTGATCGCAGGTGAGTTGACGGTGCAGGTTCCGTCCCCTCCGGTGCATTCGTCACAGCCGGTCGGATCCCCTTCCACACCGGCGGTGCATGCGGCCGCGGCCGCCGCGTTGGGCTGACAAGACTTGCCCGTATCGATCGAGCAGAATCCTGACCAGCGGTACCGGTTGTCGGCATCGTGCAGGTTTGCCCCGACCGCGGTCCCATTCAGCTCGGTCTTCTTCTCCCACATCAGCCCGCTGACGTTGTCGGTGATCGTGCCGTCGGCGTTGTCGACGAAGCGCGCCGCCCAGCAGCCGCTGGTGTCGAAGGCGCAGCCGTCGGCGCACGACAGCACGCCGCCGGCGAAGCCCTCGCTGGCGCAGGTGGCGCCGTTGAGCGTCCCGAGGTCGCAGTCCTCGCCGCTGTCGATGGCGCCGTTGCCGCACAGCTCGGCCGCCACCAGATCGGTCTCGCAGGTGGTGAGGTCCGTATCGCAGACCGTCAGGTCGCTCTCGCAGGCGGTCAGCGTCGTGTCGCAGGTGGTGAGCTCGCCGTCACAGGTGGTGAGGTCGTCCTCACAGGTGAGCAGGTCGCCCGTGCAGCCGGCCGGCGGGTTGCCGCCGATGGTCGCCGTCAGGTCGTCGGTGGCGCCGGTCGCCAGCGTCTGGATGTCGCCCTGGTCGCCGCTCACCGGGCAGGCGCCGCCGGCCTTGCTCTCGATCAGCGTCCACTTGGCGCCGTACTTCGCGTCGCACTTGCTGTAGTCCGGCGGCAGCCCCTTCTTCACCGCCTTCGATTCGGCGTTCAGGCGGCAGAAGGCGTACTTGCCCGCCGTCTTCAGCTTGTCCGCCTCGCACTTCTCCCCGGCCGTCAGCCCCGCCGCCGGCGTCGCCAGCAACAGCCCCACCAGTGCCGCCCGTCCGATCTTCCGCATCGCTCTCCCTCCCTCGTATCCCTGTAGTCGATTCGCAGAGATCGGAACTGCTCGATCACGCCGATCACAGTCAACGGTTTCGCGCTAACCGGGCGCGCATTGTCGCTGTCCGTATCACCAATCTCGAGGACCCCGGCGCTGCGACCCGCCTGACAGCACGCCGCAGCGCGGGCACGAACCTTTCAACGCAGAGACGCGAAGGCGCAGAGCGACGCCGACTGGTGCCATCCGAACGCAGTCTCTCCTTCGGGGCTCCGCGTCTCCGCGTCTCCGCGTTGAAGATTATCGCCAGATCAACGCTGGATGCTCGATCACGAGCCGCCGCGCACCGCACGGACGTACGTGTCCTCGGTGCGCGAGGTCGCGTCCACCCTTCCATCGTCGAAGGTCGGAAGCCACACACCGGAGGGAATGGGCGGGTAGGTCGAGGCGGACCAGTAGTGGTTCGCCTGTGTGCACGCACACGCCGGATCCCCGAGATCCGTACAGGCGGCACCGCAGCTCGCGCCGTGGAAGGCGACGTTCACCAGCGGCGGCGTCGCGTCGGCATAGTCGATGATGCCGAGGAGCTCGTGCAGCGTTGGCACGCGCCAGTCCGTGTGCCCGGCGAAGCTGGCGTCGTTCAGGGCGACGGCCCACGTCCAGACCGTCGTGCCCTGGTCGCAGATGCCGTCGCCGCCAATGCACTCGTCACAACCGATGGTGCCGCCCTCGACGTTCGCTGCGCACAGCGCCGCCGCCGCCGCGGTGGGCTGGCAGTAGGTGCCGGAGAGCGTGCACTGGCCCGCCCAGCGGTAGATGTTGTCGGCATCGTGCGGATTGGCGAAGTTGTTCACGCCGTTCCGCTCGCTCTTCTTCTCCCACGTGAGGCCGGTCTGGTTATCGCGGATCGCGCCCGCCCCGGTGTCGACGAAGCGCACCGCGAAGCAGCCACCCGTGTCGAACACGCACCCGTCGGCACACGCCAGCACGCCGCCGGCGAAGCCTTCGCTGGCGCACGTCGCGCCGTTCAGCGTTCCGAGATCGCAGTCCTCGCCGGCGTCGATGACGCCGTTGCCGCAGGTCTCGCTGCTGCACTCGGGCAGTGGCGCGCCGGCGACGGCGTCGGTCACGTCGTCGGTGCACCGGGTGATGAACGCCTGCATCGCGGTGACATCGCCGGTGGCCGGACAGGCACCGTCCGCCTTCGTCTCGGCGGCCGTCCACTTCTGCCCGAACTTCTCGTCGCACTTCGCGTAGTCGGGCGCGCCGCCCGACTTGACCGCCCTGGCCTCTGCCTTCAGCCGGCACGCAGCGTATTTGCGCGCCTCGTTGAGCTTCGCCACCTGACACTTCTCGGTGGCTGGCAGCCCCCCGGCCCACGCCGGCGCCAGCAGCAACACCGCCGCCACGCTCACCACGCGGATCACCTTGCTCATGCGCCCTCCTCGATGAAGGCAGCGCTCAGGCCTGCCGCCCCGTAGGCAGGCGACTCTCACCCGCTGACACTCGCCGTGCAAGTAGGAATGTAGCCCGCCCTGCGTGTCCGCTGTTCGCGAGCGATACGTCCGGAGCGCGGAAAGCACGCCTGCGCTCGAAGGCCTGTCCCGCGATCGACAGGCTCCGCGTGTCCGCGTCTCCGCGTGAAGTCTTCCTACAGCTCGCCCACCGCGAGGCGCGCCGGCGACTGGTTCGGCGGATGCAGCGTCGACATGAACGCGACCAGCGCGCTCACCTCGGCCGGCGAAAGGTTGCGGCCGTAGGCGGGCATGTTGCCGCCGCCCTGCAGGACCTGGCGGACGAGCTGGTCGGGCGTGAGGCGCGTGGCGACCGTGTCGAGCGCCGGACCGCGCCGGCCGCCGGCGCCGCCGAGGCTGTGGCAGTTGCGGCACTGCTTGGCCTGGAAGACCACCGCGCCCTGCAGCTCGAGCGGGCTGCGCCCCTTCACGTACTCGACCGGCGTCGGCACGCCGCTCCACGCGGTCATCACCGGCGACCACGGCGACGTGAGGCCGAGCCAGGCGAGGCTGAACAGCGTCAGCATGATCAGGATGACGCCCAGCACCGCGACCGGCCGCCGGCGCGCGCTCTTCTCGCCGGCGTTCGACAGGAACGGCACGAGGAACAGCAGCGCGATGCCGATTGCCGGCGCGGTGAGGATCAGCACCGTCTCCATGTACGGCGGCAGCAGCGCGAAGGCGGAGAACAGCGGCAGGAAGTAGAAGTCGGGACGCGGGTCGGTCTCGATCAGCGTCGGATTCGGCGGGCCGTTCGGCCCCGCGGGGCCGAAGACCGCCGCGCAGCCGAGGATCGCGAGGATCAGCAGGCCGGCGAAGACGAGGTCCTTGCCGATCGCGTGCGGTACGAACGCGACGCCCTCGCGCTCGAGCAGCGCCTCGTACCGGTCGCGGTAGGTCGCGGGATCGACCGGCTCGCCGGGGCGCGGGTACTCGTTGATGCCGGCGGCGAGCACCAGGCGCAGGTGGACGCTGACCAGCGCGATGATCAGGCCGGGAATGACGAAGACGTGCAGCGTGAAGAAGCGCGACAGCGTCTCGCCGGCGATGATCGGGCCGCCGAGCACGAGCTGCGTCAGCGGCGCGCCGAGGACCGGCGTGCGCGCGAGGATCGCCATGCCGATGCCGAGGCCCCAGTACGCGTCCTGGTCGAAGCGCAGCACCTGGCCGGTGAACGCCATGCCGAGCGTGCACAGGAAGAGCACGACGCCGGTGATCCAGGTGAGCTCGCGCGGGTACTTGAACGCGCCGAACAGGAACACCTGGATCATGTGCAGCGTCATGATCGCCACCATGAAGTTCGAGCCCCAGTTGTGGACGGCGCGCAGGTACCAGCCGAGCGGCTGCTGGTAGTTGAGGTAGATGAGGCTCGTCCACGCCTCGTCGGCCGACGGCACGTAGGTGAGCGCGAGGCAGATGCCGGTGACGATCTGGATGACGAAACACAGCAGCGTGCCGCTGCCGAAGACGTAGAACCAGCTGCCGGCACTCGCCGGCACCGTATGCCCGGCGGTCGACTCGAACAGCCGCGTCAGGTGCAGCCGTTCGTCGAGCCAGAGGGCGATGGATTCGAGGCGTCCCATGTCTCAGTTCTTCAACGCGAAGACGCGAAGGCGCGGAGCGCTCGGCAGCCCTTCGCGTCTTCGCGTCTTCGCGTTGAGGCGCTTCATACGTCCTGCGCCAGCGTCGGCAGGCGGCCGCCTTTCACCAGCAGGCGGCCGTGCTCGACGCGGTAGTCGTACTCGTACAGGCGGCGCGGCGGCGGGCCGGAGGCGCGCTCGCCGTCGGCGTAGTACACGCCGCCGTGACACGGGCACATGAACAGGCCCGACTCGGGGAACCAGCGCACCGGACAGCCGAGGTGCGTGCAGTTGATCGCGAACACCTGGAACTGGTCGGCGGCGATGCGCCGCACCCAGCACGGGATGTCCGCCGTCTCGCCGTCCCACGGCTTCGTGAACGGATTGCGATAGGTCGCCAGCCGCGTCTGACCGACGGGGAAGTCGTCGAGCGCGCCGAGCGTGATCCACGCCTGCTGCGCCGCCCGCCCGCGCAGCGCGCCGCCGAGGTAGCCGATGATCGGTACCGCGAGCAGCGCCGCCGCGACGGCGTTCAGCGCCATGCCGATTCGCACGAGGAAGTTGCGTCGGGTGGTGTTCATCTCGATCCTTCAACGCGAAGTCGCGGAGACGCGGAGCGTTCCGTCAATCGGACGATGCGACGTGAGCCACGCGACGACGTCGGTGATGTCCTGGTCGGTCATCGGGCGGTTGGGAACGTAGGCGCGCCAGTCGGGCATGCCGAGGTCGGGGCGGCCGCAGAGGACGGCGGTGCGCAGCGCCTGGTCGCTGACCAGCGCGAGGTACGACGGATCGACCACCGCCCCGCCCTTCTCGCCGCCGCGGCCGCCGGCGCCGTGACAGGCGGCGCAGAACGTGTCGTACGCCGCCGCGCCGCGCTGCACGTCGCCGCCGTCACCCGCATACGGCGGCGGCGCCGCGCCGGCGAGCGCATCGGCGCGGCCCCAGCGCGCGAGCATGCCGTCGGCAATCAGCGCGACCTGCGCGTCGGTCAGCATGCCGCCGGCATGCGGCGCGAAGCCGGGCATCGGCGTGCCCGGCACGCCCGCGGCGGTGATCGCCACCAGCCGCTCGCGGCCGGCGAGCGCGAGATACACGGGATCGTTCAGCGGCCGCGCCGCCCCGAACCGCCCATCCGCCCCATGACAGCCGGCGCAGTTCGTGCCGTAGAGCGCACTGAAGTCCGTGACCTCCGACGGCCGCAGCGGCCGCTCGGCCGGCGTCGGTTTGCCGGGAAGTGAGTCACAGGCCGCGAGAACGACGAAGCAACCGACGAGCAGCGCCCACGTCAGCACGTCAGCACGTCCACACGTCAGCACTGAATCGGAGTGCTGACGTGCTGACGTGTGGACGTGCTGACGGGGGGCGGTGCTCGTCATTCGCCCTCTCCGTGCATCCCCGGCGCCTCGATGCCGGCGCGCGCCGCGAGCGGCAGGCTCTGCATCGTGCGGATCTTCTGCGTGCGGCCGACGACCGTGCCGCAGACGAGGCCGAAGGCGAGCTGCGAGGCGACGAACCACGGCCAGTCGAGGCGCGCGCTGAGCACGGGGTTGATGACGCCGAGCGTCGCCCAGAGAAACCCGGTCCACACCAGCGGCGCGACGAGCCCGCCGAGGAGCGTCGCCTGGCGCGGTACGATCGGCAGGATGGCGGCGTAGACGAGGCCGACGAACAGCGAGATCAGCACGTGCGTGACCAGCGCGACGGCAAACGCGAGCGCATCGAACGACGCGAGCTGCGCGGTGTCGGCCTCGGCGAGCGACGGCATCGCCACCGCGGCGAGCAGGTTGAGCGGGTACCAGAGGCTGCCGTAGGCGATCAGGCCGTACGCGCCGGCGACCGCCGCCATCGCCGCGCCGCCGGCAAGGCCGCCGGTGAGGCCGGACGAATACGGATGCACCTCGACGGGCAGGTGCAGGCGGTGGCCCGCCTCGCCGGGCACGAGCTGCGCGACGGCGCGCGTCGCCGGCACGACCGGCTGCGCGCGCTCGGCGGGCGGCCGCAGCGGCACGCGCTCGACGTGCTCGAGCGGCAGCACCTCGCGGAACCAGCCGACCACCCCGGCGACCGCGAGCACGACGCCGACCACGGTGACGATCGGGTTCGTCACCAGCCCGGCAAAGCCGAGCGTGATGCCGAACGCCATCACCATCGGCCATGCCGTCGGTGCGGGCAGCTCGACGCTCTCGCGATCAGTCATAGGCCGCAACGCGAAGACGCGAAGACGCAGAGCCGGAACAGCTCTGCGCACGTCGCGCCTTCGCGCCTTTGCGTTGGATTCATCGCCCCACCACGTACACGACGGTGAACACGACCACCCACACGACGTCGACGAAGTGCCAGTACCACGACAGCACCTCGACGCGCTCCGCGTGCCCGGGATGCACGGTGCCGCGCAGCGCGAACGCGAGCACGAGGCCGAGCAGCAGCAGTCCGACGGTGACGTGCCCGGCGTGAAAGCCGACCAGCGTGTAGTACGTCGTGCCGAACAGGTTCGTCGCGATGGTCAGGCCGTGATCGATGATCAGCCGCTGCCACTCGCGTGCGGTGGCGACGAGAAAGAACGCGCCGAGCGCGATGGTCAGCGTCCACCAGCCGAGGAACGCCGCGCGCACGTCGCGGCGCAGCGCGCGCACCGCGAGCGTGATCGTCGCGCTGCTCGACAGCAGCGCGATGCTGGCGAGGAGCGGCGTCTCCAGCACCTCCGCCGGCGTCGGCCCGCTCAGGCTGCGGCCGATGTAGAACAGGTAGGCGACGACGAAGATCGCGAACAGCGCCGACTCGGCGAGGATCATGCACAGCATCCCCACCCGGCCGCGCATCGCCGGCGCGAGCGTGTCTTCGGCGACCGCGCTCACTCGTATCTCCAGTCGGGATCGTCGGGGTGCTTGAGGTCCCACAGCGGCCGGCGCGAGCGCACGGTCGGAATGACCTCGAAGTTGTACTCGGGCGGCGGCGAGGTCGTCGACCACTCGAGCGTCCACGCATCCCACGGGTCGTCGCCCGCCGGCGCGCCGCGGCGCAGCGCCCAGGCGATGTTGGCGACGAACAGCAGCACGCCGAGGATCTGGAACGGCACGCCCGACGACGACAGCAGGTTCCACAGCTCGAGGCCGCGGTCGGCGTCGTAGGTGTAGATGCGGCGCGGCATGCCGAGCACGCCGGAGACGTGCTGCGGCAGGAAGGTCAGGTTGAAGCCGAGCGCGAAGATCCAGAAGTGCCAGCGGCCGAGGCGCTCGCTGAGCAGGCGACCGGTGACCTTCGGGAACCAGTAGTAGGTGGCGGCGAAAATCGTGAACAGCAGGCCGCCGATCAGCACGTAGTGGAAGTGCGCGACGACGAAGTACGAGTCGCTGAGCTGCCAGTCGAACGGCGCCGCGGCGAGCATCACGCCGGTGAGGCCGGCGACCAGGAACTGGAACAGGAAGCCGGTGCAGAACAGCATCGGCGTCGCGAAGCGGATGCGCCCGCCCCACATCGTGCCCAGCCAGTTGAAGATCTTGATGCCGGTCGGCACGGCGATGAGCATCGTCGAGAAGACGAAGAACGCGTTCGCCGCCGGGCTGAGGCCGACGGTGAACATGTGGTGCGCCCAGACGCCGAGGCTGATGAAGCCGATCGACACCGTTGCCGCGACCATGATCGCGTAGCCGAAGATCGGCTTGCGCGAGAACACCGGCACGACCTCCGACACGGTCGCGAAGCCGGGCAGCATGAGGATGTAGACCTCGGGGTGGCCGAAGATCCAGAAGAAGTGCTGCCAGAGCACCGCGTCGCCGCCCGCCTGGGTGTCGAAGAAGTGCGCGCCGAGGAAGCGGTCGAACAGCAGCATGATCTGCGCCGCCGACAGCGGCGGCAGCGCGAGCAGCATCTGGAAGCAGACGACGAGCAGCATCCAGACGAACAGCGGCAGGCGCGCGAACGTCATCCCCGGGCAGCGCATGGTGAACACGGTGGCGATCAGGTTCGCGGCGGTGGTGAGGCTGCCGATGCCGCTGACCAGCAGGCCGAGGATCCAGTAGTCGGTGCTGTTGCCGCGCGAGAACGCGCGTCCGGTGAGCGGCGCGTAGGCGAACCAGCCGACGTCGGGCATCGAGCCGGCGCCGTACAGGCCGTCGCCGCCGAGGACGCTGAAGTAGAGCAGCAGCGCGCCGAACAGGAACATCCAGAAGCCGAACGCGTTGAGGCGCGGGAACGCGAGGTCGCGCGCGCCGATCATCAGCGGGATGAGATAGTTCGCCATGCCGATGATGATCGGCATGCCGACGAGGAAGACCATCGTCGTGCCGTGCATGGTGAACAGGCGGTTGAACACCTGCGGCGACAGCACGTCGTTGTTCGGCACCGCGAGCTGCAGCCGCATCGCCGACGCCTCGAGCCCGCCGACGACGAGGAACACCAGCCCGGCGAGGATGTACATGACGCCGAGCCGCTTGTGATCGACCGTCGTCACCCACCCGTGCAGGACTTCAACGCGAAGACGCGGAGACGCAAAGGTCTCTCGCCCGGCTTCGCGACTTCGCGCCTTCGCGTTGGCAGTCATTTCAGGGTCGTCAGGTAGGCCACGAGCTGCTCGATCGCGGCGTCGTCGAGCTGCATTGCGGGCATCAGGGCGCCGGGTTTGATCGTGTCGGGGTTGGTGATCCAGGCGCGCAGCGCCTCGGGCGTGTTCGGCGCGGCGCCGGCGGCGATCGTCGCGCGGCTCATCAGGTGCGTGAGATCGGGGCCGAAGATGCCGGCCGCGTTCGTGCCCTGCACGGTGTGACAGTTCACGCAGGCGGTCGCCTCGAACACCGCGCGCCCGGCGTGCCCCGCCGGATCATCGACCGCCGGCTGCTGCTGCTGCGCCACCCAGGCGGCGAACGCCTCCGGCGGGTGCGCGATGACGCGCAGCAGCATGCGCGCGTGCTGCGTGCCGCAGTATTCGGCGCACTGGCCGACGTAGAGGCCGGGCTCGCGCGGCGCGATCCACATGCGGTTGACGCGGTTGGGAATCACGTCGGTCTTGCCGTTCAGCTGCGGCACCCAGAACGAGTGCACGACGTCGGCGGACTCGAGCGTCAGATACGTCGCCACACCGGCCGGCACGTGCAGCTCGTTCGCCGTCACGATGCCCTGCCCGGGATAACGGAACTCCCACCACCACTGGTGGCCGATGACGCGCACGTCCAGCGCGCCGTCGGGCGGCGGCGCCGCCGACTCGACCGCGATCAGCGTGCGCGTCGTGACGAGGAAGAGCACGAAGACGATCAGCAGCGGCACGACCGTCCATGCGAGCTCGATCTGGTTGCTGCCGTACACCTGCGGCGGTTCGCCGTCGGGCTCGCCGGGGCGCGCGCGGAAGCGGACGATCGCGTAGACGAGCAGACCGGCGACGACGACGAGGATTGCCGCGCAGACGCCGAGCACGAGCAGCGACAGCGTGTGAATCTCGTCTGCCGGCCGCGACAGCGGATCGAAGATGCTCGGGATCCCGCCGGGCTGCGCGAGTGCGCGCGTCGGCGACAGCAGCAGCCACGCCGCGCATGTCCCGGGTGTCCAGCCGCCGCGCCACCACACGCGCCCGGCAAACCACAGAGGCGCGCTGCTCGTCAACGTTGGGAAGCCATCCGCAGATGACGC
>CBFGUK010000094.1:0-16769 GCA_965651925.1 uncultured bacterium
CGCCCGACCAATGAGTCCGCCTAACCCCTAACCCCCAACCCCTTAACCCCCTGCCCCTTGGCCGCGGCAGCCGGGTCGGATACCCCACACCAATGCCGCTGCTCGCCATCGAGGGCCTGCGCGTGCGCTTCGGGCGCGCGTATCCGGTCGACGGCGTCGACCTGCGGCTCGATGCCGGGCAGACGCTCGGGCTCGTCGGCGAGTCGGGCTGCGGCAAGACGCTCACCGCGCTCGCCATTCTGCGCCTCGTGCCGCCGCCGGGGCGGATCGCCGGCGGGTCGATCGGCTTTGCCGGCCGCGACCTGCTCGCCTGCGAGGAGGCGGCGATGCGCGCAGTGCGCGGCGCGGCGATCGGCATGGTTTTCCAGGAGCCGATGACGGCCCTCAACCCGGTGCTCACCGTCGGCGCGCAGATCGCCGAGGCGGTGACGCTGCACGAACGCGTCGGCCGCCGCGCGGCACGCGCGCGCGCGATCGAGATGCTGCGCCTGGTCGAGATTCCCGCGCCGGAGCGCCGCGTCGACGCCTACCCGCACCAGTTGAGCGGCGGCATGCGGCAGCGGGTCATGCTCGCCATCGCGCTCGCCTGCCGCCCGCAGCTGCTGATCGCCGACGAGCCGACCACCGCGCTCGACGTCACCATTCAGGCACAGATCCTCGACCTGATCGGCGCGCTGCAGCGCGAGCTCGGCATGGCGCTGCTGCTCGTCACGCACGACCTCGGCGTGGTCGCCGAACGCGCCGACACGGTGGCGATCATGTACGCCGGCCGCGTCGTCGAGACCGGGCCGGCGGCGCGCGTGCTCGGCGCCCCGCGCCATCCGTACACGCGCGGGCTGCTCGCCTCGCTGCCGCGCCTCGGCGCCGCCGGCGGCCGCCTCGCGGCGATTCCCGGCACGGTGCCCGACGCCGCGCAGCTGCCGAGCGGCTGCCGCTTCCGCGATCGCTGCCCGGATGCGATCGCCGCGTGTGCGGAGATCGATCCGACGCTGCAGCCGGTGGCCCCCGATCAGCAGGCGGCATGCATTCGCGCCGGCGAGCCCGACGCGCAGCGGCCGTCGGCGCAGGGGGTGGCGCCATGAGCGCGCCGCTGCTCGCGGTGCGCGAGCTGCGCAAGCACTTCCCGGTCCGCGCCGGCATGCTGCGGCGGCCGACCGCCGCGGTGCGCGCCGTCGACGGCGTTTCGTTCGATCTCGCCGCCGGCGAGACGCTCGGCATCGTCGGCGAATCGGGCAGCGGCAAGACGACGCTCGGCCGTCTCGTGCTGCGGCTCCTCGAGCCGACCGGCGGCAGCGTGCACTTCGACGGGCGCGACCTGCTGGCGCTCGAGCGCCGCGAGCTGCGCCGCGCGCGACGCGCCATGCAGCTCGTCTTCCAGGATCCGTTCGGCGCGCTCGATCCGCGCCAGCGCGTCGGCGACATCGTCGCCGAGGGACTCGTCGTGCACGGCATCGCCGATCGCGCCGCGCGCCGCCGGCAGGTCGCGGCGCTGCTCGAACGCGTCGGGCTGCGCCCCGAGGTCGCCGCGCGTCATCCGCACGAGTTCAGCGGCGGCCAGCGCCAGCGCATCGGCATCGCGCGCGCGCTCGCGCTCGCACCGCGCCTGATCGTCGCCGACGAGCCGGTGTCGGCGCTCGACGTCTCGGTGCAGGCGCAGATCATCAACCTGCTGCAGGACCTGCAGCAGGAGCTCGGCATCGCCTACCTGTTCATTGCGCACGACCTGCGCGTCGTGGAACATGTCGCGCGCCGAGTCGCCATCATGTACCTGGGCCGCATCGTCGAGCTGGCGGACACCGCCACGTTGTTCGCCACGCCGCGACACCCGTACACGCGCGCGTTGCTCTCCGCGGTCCCGAGCCTCGAGCCGGCGGCGCGCCGCACGCGCGTCGCGCTGCCCGGCGAGCCGCCGAGCCCGATCGCGCCGCCGCCCGGCTGTCCGTTCCATCCGCGCTGCGCGTACGCCGAGGCGCGCTGCCGCACCGAGCCGCCGGCGCTGCAGGGCACGGCGACGCACCAGGTCGCCTGCCACGTGTTTCCGGTCTGACAGGAGAGGAGCGCATCGTGGCCTTCTGGAACCGCCGTCGCGGCGCGCTGCCGAGCGCGCCGCCGCCACCGACGCCGCGCGAGCCCGATCCGGCGCCGGCGTTTCTCGCCCCGCCGACGCAGCTGCGCGCCATGCTCGACAAGGATTCGCAGATCAGCGGCAAGCTGAGCTTCACGGGGCCGACGCGCATCGACGGCACGCTGCGCGGCGAGGTGCGCGCCAGCGAGCTGCTGGTGATCGGCGAGACGGCACGCGTCGAGGGGGATGTGCGCGCCGCGCAGCTCGTGCTGCTCGGCCGCGTCGAGGGCCAGGTGCTCGGCGCCGAGCGCGTCGAGATCGGCCCGCACGGCGTGCTGCGCGGCCGGCTCGAGACGCGCGCGCTGGTCGTGCACGACGGCGCCGTGCTCGATGCCGACTGCACGGTCGCCGCGCCGCGCGCGACGGTGCACGTGCTGCACCCGCGCGCCGAAGGGGAGGGCTGAACCCCATCCGCCGGTGATGCCGATGCCGCGGCTGCCCGCACATCGGCGTCATCGGCGGATGGTCGTCACTCCTCTTTCTTCTCGGCCCGGTCGCCCTTTTCCGCCGCGATGCGGGCCGCCTTACCGGACAGGCCGCGCAGATAGTAGAGCTTGGCGCGGCGGACGTGGCCGCGGGTGACGACCTCGATCCGGTCGATGCGCGGCGAATGGATCGGGAAGGTGCGCTCGACGCCGATGCCGTACGACACCTTGCGGACGGTGAAGGTCGAGCGGATGCCGCCGCGGCTCTTGCGGATCACCACCCCGGCGAACACCTGGATGCGCTCCTTCTCGCCCTCGACGACCTTGACGTGCACGCGCAGACTGTCGCCGGGCTTGAAGTCGGGAAGGTTCTGCTGCAGCTGCTCGCGCTCGATCGCCTCGATGGTGGGGTTCATGCGGCACCTCTCGGGAAGCGGAAAATCGTGGGGAAGCCGCACGCTTATCGGGTCGGCCCCCCAGGGTCAAGAATGAATGGGGCGGATGGGCCGGGCGGGTCCGGGAGTCCGCCGATGACGCAGATTGCGCCGATGGGACGCGGCTTCAACAGCCGTCGCGCTGCCCTGTGCACGGCGGCGGTCACGAAAGAAGGGGATCTGTAATGCCCGATGCATTGGCGTGCCGCGCCTGACGAAGGGCGGCACGCCGGCACTGATCCCGGCACGTCCGCACCTCAGCACCTCAGCACCTCCGCACCTTCTCCGCACCTCCGCACGCCTTTCCGAATGAGCGTTTGCAATTGACCGTGGCGCAGCATCACGTATTGGCTGTCGCCCCGCATGGCACGCCGACGTTCCCGCCCGCTTTCCCGCCGTCAGTTTCTCAAGAGCACCGCCGCCGTCGGCCTGGTCGCCGCGACGCCCGGCCTCCTCGCCGGTTGCGGGGACGGGTCGGACGGGCCGCGGCCGACCCCGACGCCGACGCCGGGACCGCCGGTCCGCGTCCGCGAGCGCCGCACGCTGCACTTCGATCTGTCGCACAACGGACCGCTGCGCGAGGCGCGGCTGGGCGTGCTGAACAGCGACTCGTGGCGCGCGCGGCTGCATCCGCACACGGCGAAGACGCGGGCGCGCTTCCGCCGCCTGACACCGCTGCTCGCCGCGATCCCCGACGACCGGCTGACGCACTACGTCGAGGACGTCGACCTGCCGGCCGACGCGCTGCAGCTCGTCACCGTCACCGGCACGACGGCCGGCGGCGAGCCGGCGCTGCTCGGCGCCTATCTCCACATCCCGATGCAGACGCTGGACGAGTACGCGGCGCGCGCGGCGGCCGGCACGGCAGCGATGCCGGTGGCGCTGATGGAAGCGTACGGCGTCGGACCGGGAGCGGCGGAGCTCGCCACGCTGCTGACGGTGACCAACGACTACATCACGCCGCTCACCACCGCGGTGGCGCTCTGCTTTCACCACCCCGAGGTGATGAACCTCAACCCGATGCTCGGCGCGAACACCATCATCGGCTTCATCCAGAACCTGCCGGCGACGTGCACCGACCCGACGCAGGGGTGCAAGTTCATCGACCCGGCGGCGTTCTGGATCGCGACGAACTCGCCGGCGACGACGACGCCGGGCGGCTGGGCGACGCTGGTCGTGCAGACCGACGCCGACGGCAAGCCGGTCGTCGATTCCAACGGCGACCCCGTCTACCGCTACGACCTCACCGACGACACCCGCGATCAGCTCGCCGCGCCGGTGCGCGCGACGCTCGCCGCAGTGTTCGACGACCAGCAGTACGAGGGCAGCAACTGGAACGCGACCAGCGGGCTGACGGTCGTCGACCAGTCGGCGAGCGGCGCCGCGCCGGCGAGCCCCGGCGACGATGCGTTCGTCGTGCAGGCGAGCCTGCCGGTCGGCTCGACGCACAACGGCATCGAGTTCGTCAGCCTCGCGGTCGCCGACCCGACGACGCGCAGCGTGCAGCTGACGCTGAAGAACCGCTACCTGCGCTGGCTGCGCGCCTACGCGCAGTACTTCACGCCCGAGGGCATGCCGCTGCCCGTCGCGGATCCCGATCACGACGACACCGAGCGCGCCAAGTTCATCCGCGAGATCACCAGCAATAACCAGATCATGGGCATCCCGCTGATGGGCAACGACGTCGGCAGCACGACGCTCGACTTCGCGTTTCCGGCGAAAGCGAGCCGCGCGCGCATCTACGTCGGCAGCCTCGGCCTCGGCGGTGACGCGTTCTGCCCCGAGGCGCTCGTCGGCTCGGCGCTGACGCTGGCATTCAACATCGGCATGCCGACGCTGCTGCTGTCGTGGGGCATCGGCGAGACGGCGTCCGCCGGCATGAGCGCCCTCGCCGACAACCAGATGCTGCGCCAGGCGATCGTCGGCGCGCTGCGCATGTTTCTCGTCGGCACGGGCGCGTCCTACGCCGTCGGCATCTACGGTTCGGACACCTCGCAGGACGTCATCTGCTTCATCTCCGCGCTCGCCAACAGCCTCATCCAGGCGCTGCTCACCGGCGTGCCGCTGTTCGTGCAGTACCTCGCGATCCAGGGCGCCGAGCAGGCGGTCACCGCGGTGCCGATCGTCGGCTGGATCTTCAAGGGGCTGGAGATCGCCGCGACACTCGCCGCCATCGCCGTCGCCGTCGGCGAGGTGCTGAGCAGCGAGGCGCTGACGATCAACGACGTCTCGCTGTCGTTCGACATGCAGGTGACGATCGAGCACGACGCCGACGACGTCCGCTTCCCGCCCGAGGCGGACACCTACGAGGTCACCGCGACGCTGGCGAAGTCGGTGGTGTACAAGACCAGCGGCGCGATCACACCACCCGGCGGGCAGCGCACCGAGCCGATCGTCGCGACGATCGCCAACGTGCCGGCCGGCGGCGACGTGACCATCGACGTCGTGCTGAAGAGCGCCGACGGCTGGATCGCCGCGACGGCGAGCGCCGGCCCGCTGCCGGCGACGCCGCAGGACGCCGGCGCCGTCACGCTCGCGGTGACCAACCGCCTCGTGCCGCTCACCGCGCAGACGCAGTACCAGCACGACCTCGTGCTCGACTACGCCGGCGGCGCGCACGCGTGGACGGTCGCCCCGGCACCCGCCGCGACACGCGCCGCGCTCTCCTGCGACGCGACCGAGACGCTCTGCCAGCTCGGACAGATCACGCACAGCCCGCGCACCGGCATGCTCGGCTATGCGTGGCGCACCGGCGGGCTCGACGTGCCGGTGTGCGGCGGTGGCGCGCCCGGCGTGCTGTTTGCGTTCCAGAACGTCTTCGAGGCCGCTCCGCCCGACAGCGGGCTCAAGTTCCCCGGCTGCGGCTTCCCGCTGCCGGCGACACTCGCCTACGATCCCAAGGGGCCCCCGTCAGACATCGGCAACAACTTCTTCCTCGAGCCCGCGGCTGACGGCGACGGGTTCGCCCTGCGCGCCGTGACGCTCGACCAGTCGACGCCGTTCGACGTGATGCCGACGACGAACTGGGGTCGCTTCACGCAGACGCTCGACAGCGTCGCCGTGCACCCCGCCGGCTACGTCGTCGGCGTGGCGACGACGACACACAAGCTCGAGATCCTGACGCTGCCGGACGCGGCCGCGGCCGACGGCATGCCGGCGCAGGCGGTGTGGGCGACGATGCGCGCCGGGCTCGGCACGCGCGCCGGGTTGCTCAATACGCCGGTCGCCGTCACCGTGCACGACGGCGCCCTGCTCGTGCTCGAGCAGGGCAATCTCCGCATCCAGGCATTCGACGTCACGGCCAACCCCGTACCGCGCTTCGCCGGCGGCACCAGCCCATTCGCGCCGCTGGTCAGCGAGAGCGAGGCGGTCGTCTATCTCGACCTCTCCACCGACACGCTCGGCTATCTCTACGTGCTCTCCTACACCGGCGACGGCAGCATGGCGGCGGACTACCGGCTCGACATCTACGAACCCGACGGCACGTTCCTCGTGCGCACGCCCGGCATCGCCGCGGCGCGCATGACCGTCGGCCCGTTCCGCACGCTCTACACGCTCAACTACGCCGCTATCGCCGGCGCGCCGCGCGTCGAGCCGTCGCTCTCGCAATGGCTGCCGTCGACACCGGGGGTGGGATGATGTGCCGATCGCGCCATGCGGCGCTGCTGCTCGGACTCGCGGCGCTGCTCGCCGCCTGCGGCGACGGCGGCTCGTCGACCACCTCCGGCGCGCTGCCCGATGGGCCGCGCGCGCCGCGCGCGTACACCGAAGCGTATCTCGCCGCGCATCCGCACGCGCAGCTGCGGCTGACGCACACCGCCATCCTGCGCCACGCGTCGGCGGACGACGGCGAGGACACTGACGGCCGCGGCCGCGACGCCGTGCCGTACGCCATCACGCAGCCGGGCACGCTGCGGTTCTCCATTGATGGCCATGACACACCGATCGAGGAGCTGATCCTCGTCGATGCCTCCGGGAAGGAGTCGCTGGTCACCGCCGGTGCGGTGCTGATCACTCCGGTCGCTGCCGGCCGTGCCGTGCTCTCCGTGGTATACAAGTCATCCGCCGCCGTCGCCCCGGAGCCGCGGGCGATCTTCGTCCGCCCGATCACGCGCACGGACGGCACCTGGGAGCTCCGCGCCGGCACGAACTGCGAGAACTGTTCGTTCGACAATTCGGTGCTGCAGAATCAGTCGTTCGACGGCGCGGACTTCAGCGGCTCGACGTTCCGCAATACGGTCATCGAGGACTGCACGTTCCGCGGCGCGATGATGGCCGGCTGCGACTTCAGCGGTGACGAGGAGCAGCCCACGACGATCCGCGGCAGCGATTTCAGCGGCGCCAACCTGGACATGGCGCACTTCGATATGGCCGGCGTCCTCGAGAGCGCGTTCGGCGGCGAGGGCCCCCTGGCGGGCGCGTCACTCATCAACGCGACATTCGGGCGCATCGCTGATGGGGGCATCGCCCTGTGGACCGATCTCGGCACGGTCGACTTCCGCAACGCGGACCTGACCGGAGCGACGTTCGTCACCCCGTTCTCCGGCGGCTCGCACTTCGAGGGCGCCAGCCTGGTGAACGCGACGTTCGCCGTCCCGAGCGATGCCCAAACGACGCCGACGTGCAATCAATGCACGTTCGGGATCGAACCGGTGAGCGGCCGTGTCACGAGCTTCGCCGGCGCGGTGCTCGGCGCCCCGGGCGCGGTCGCGCTCCAGCTCTCCGCCGGCACCGACCTCAGCGTCGTCGACTTCCGCGGCGCGCAGCTCACCGGCGGCGCGTTCGCGAACCTGACGTTCGCCGACGCGGATTTCACGCAGGCCGACCTCTCGGGCGCGACGCTCGACGGCTCGGTGTTCGACGGCGCAACCTTCGCCGGCGCGACGCTCGACAGCGTTTCGGCGCAGGGCGCCAGCTTCGTCGCCGCAGACTTCGCGGGCACCGCGATGCTGCCGGCGGCGGTGCTCGACGCGGCCATGCTCGACGGCGCAAACGCCTACACCGCCAACCTGCAGGGCGTGACGCTGACCAACGCCTCGCTGATCGGCGCGAACCTCAACTACACCGATCTGAGCGGCGCGCAGCTCGCCGGCGTGCGCTTCGGCGTGCCGGCGGACAGCGAGGGGAGCGCCGCGACGCTGGTCGGCGCGTACATGCCGAACGTCGACCTCGAGGGCGCCGACCTGCGCGGCGTCGATCTCTCGCACGCGCATGTCTACGGCGATGCGCAGCAGGTGAATCTCGCCAGCGCGCTGCTCGACGGCGCCGACTTCACCGGCGCGATCTGCTCGGGGTCGGCGTTCACCAACGCGAGCCTGACCGGCGCGATCTTCAATCAGGCGCAGCTGGTGAACACGAGCTTCGCCGGCGCCGATCTGACGCGCGCGATCTTCGGCTCCGCCTACCTGCAGGGGGCGAACTTCACCGGCGCGGCGAGCGTCGACGGCGCGCGCCTCGACAATGCCGCAGTGGCGACCATGCCCGGCACCTGGGAGTTCACCGAGCAGGGCGGCCAGCCGATCATCTACTCGTACGGCGCGACCCAGCTCGGCGCGTTCGCGACCGACGATACGGTGTCCTGTCCCGACGCCGAGGACGGCCCGTGCACGGCGGCAAAGCTCAACCCGGTCGACAACGGCCCGTTCCCGCCGGTCCCGACGTGCGTCCCCGCGCCGCCGAACTACAACAACTGCACCCGCCCCGCGCCACCCCCGACGCCGACCCCGACGCCGTAGTTGGTTTGATGGAGGTTTGATGGACCGCGGGCGTCCCCGCCCGCATGCAGGGCGTCGGCGAGCAACACGCACCGGGAGTGTCCGCGGCAACACGCCCGACCGTGGGCCAGGAACGCCCCCGGGACCGCGGGCGTCTCGCCCGCAGCGCAGAGCGTCGGCGAGCAGCGGCCGTTTGCACGCACTCCCGCGAGCAACACGCGTCCGGGAGCGCGGGCGGCCCGCCCGCATTGCAGCGCGCCGCGCGAGCGATCGGCGTCTTGTCGCGCCTCGCGAGTCCCGCGCGGCGCTGCGGGCGAGGACGCCCGCGGTCCCAGGGGTGCACTCGACCCGCGACCGGGCGTCCTGCTCGCCGGCTTACGTCGATACCGCACCCCTCCCCTGCGGGCGGGCCGCCCGCGCTCCCCGACGCGTCTTGCTCGCGGAACCGGATGCGTCTTGCTCGCGGAATAGGTAGTTGATGGCCGTCGCTCGCCGGCGCCCTGCATGCGGGCGAGGACGCCCGCGGTCCGATGGCGTTCCTCCGCTTTCCGCCTCCGCCGCCTCACACCCCCCGCAAGCGATCGAGAATGATCGCCGCGGCCGACCGCACCGAGAGATGATTGTACTCGACCGGGCCGCGGATCGGGGCGAGGCGCAGGTCGGCGCGCGCCATGATCTCCGGGGAGAGGCCCCAGCCGGTGCCGAACACGATCAGGTGCGGGCGCGGATCGGCCGCCAGGCGCGCGCGCATGGCGGGATAGTCGAGCGTGTCGGCGCCGGCGCGTGCCGAGGTGACGACCAGCACCGGCCGCTCGCCGGTTTCGCGCTCGATCGCGACCAGGGTGCCGTCGAGATCGGTCTCGATGCCGACCAGCGCCAGCGCCTCCTTGCGGGTGAGGTTGTACGTGCTGCCGTAGCCGGTCGCCCAGTGCTCGAGGATCTTCTCCGAGAGCGCGCGCAGCGCCGGCACCGGCGTGACGACGAAGAAGCGGCGCACGCCATACGTCGTCGCCGAGCGCGCGATGTCGTGGATGTCCATGTTCGTCACCGCGGTGGTGACGATCTGCCCGTTCTTGTCGAGGACGGGGTGGTGCAGCAGCGCGAGGAAGAGGTCGGCCATCAGGCGCCGCCGGACGACTCGTCCTCGTCGAGCAGACGGCGGTCCTCGTCGCTGAGCGAGGCGCGCGCCAGCAGGTCCGGCCGCCGCGCCCGCGTGCGGCGCAGCTGCTCGCGGCGGCGCCAGCGCGCCACCGCACCGTGATCGCCGGAGAGGAGCACCTCGGGAACCGCGGCGCCGCGAAACACCGGCGGGCGGGTGTACTGCGGGAACTCGAGCAGCCCGTCCTGGAACGACTCCTCCTCGGCCGAGTCGGCGCAGCCGAGCACGCCGGGGACGAGGCGGGCGACGGCGTCGAGCACGACCAGCGCCGCGATCTCGCCGCCGGAGACGACGTAGTCGCCGATCGAGAGCTCCTCGTCGACGTACGCGCGCACGCGCTCGTCGACGCCCTCGTAGCGCCCGCAGACGAGCGTCAGCGCCGGCCGCGCCGCGAGCGCCCGGGCGCGCGCGGCGCTGAACACCGCCCCCTGCGGCGTCAGCAGGACGCGGTGCGGGCGGTCGGGGCCGGTGCCGGTCGCCTCGATCGCCGCGACCAGCGGCTCGGGCTTCATCACCATGCCCTGCCCGCCGCCGTACGGCGTGTCGTCGGTCACCCGGTGGCGGTCGGTCGCGTACTCGCGCAGCGGGTAGAATGCGAAATCGATCGCGCCGCGCTCGCGTCCCTTCTTCAGCATGGTCGCGTCGAGCACCGACGTGAACAGCTCGGGGAACAGCGTGACGATGTGGAAGTGCATGTCAGTCGCCGTCGTCGAGCAGGCCGGGCAGCGGGTGGACGACGATGCGGCGGTGCGCGACGTCGAGCGTGGCGATCGCGTCGGCGGTCATCGGCACGAGCACCTCGCGCGCCCCGTCGCGCACCACGCAGACGTCGTTGCTGCCGGTGACCAGCATCTCCGCGACGACGCCGAGCGGCTCGCCGGCGGTGGTCTCGACGGCGCAGCCGAGGAGGTCGGCATGGTAGGCGGCATCGGCGCCGGGCGGCGGCAGCGTGATGCGTGGCACGGCGACCGTGCAGCCGACCAGTGCCTCGGCGGCGTCCGCGCTGTCGACGCCGTCGAGCTGCAGCAGCACGAACCGCTTGTGGACGCGGGCGCTGCGCACGACGCGCGGCTCGCGCCGGCCGTCGGGGTGCACGAGCACCAATGCGCGCAGCCGCGGCGCGATCTCCGACTGCGGGTTGTACGGCAGCAGCCGGACCTCGCCGCGAATGCCGTGGCGGTTGACGATCGGCCCCAGCTCGACCAGGGCCGGCGCGGCGGTCACGGGCGCCGGTGCGGCGCCCGATTCACTGTTCCTCGACAATCTCGAGGACGACTTTGCGATTGGCCCGCGAGGCGGCCGCATTGAGGATCGTGCGGAGCGACTTCGCGGTGCGTCCCTGCTTCCCGATGATCCGGCCCAGATCTTCCTTCGCGACCCGCAACTCCACCACCGATGCCGTTTCGCCCTGGGTCTCCGTCACTTCCACGGCATCGGGGTTGTTCACGAGTTGGCGCGCGAGGTACTGGACCAGTTCCTTCATGTAGTCCCTCCGGGCGCTTCGTCAGGGGCTCGCTGCACACCGCTCTGCTTGATCAGCTGCTTCACGGTCGCGCTCGGCTGCGCACCGCGCTGCAGCCAGACCGCGAGTCGATCGGCCTTGAACTCGATGCGCGTCGGATTCTGGCGCGGATCGTAGATCCCGACCTGTTCGAGACGGCTGCCATCACCGGCGTTCCGCTTGTCCGTGACGACGATGCGGTAGAACGGGCTCTTCTTGCCTCCGTGACGAGCGAGACGAATCACTGCAGCCATGATGATTTGATACTCCTCTCCCTGGGGTGCCGCAATTAGCCCAATCCGGGCATGCCGCCGCGGCCGGCGAAGCGCGCCACGTGCTTCATCATCTTGCGGGTCTGTTGAAACTGTTTGAGAAACTTGTTCACGTCCGCGACCGACACGCCGCTGCCGGCGGCGATGCGCCGGCGCCGGCTGCCGTTGATGATGCCGGCGTTCTCGCGCTCTTCGCGGGTCATCGAGTTGATGATCGCCTCGGTGCGCCGCAGCTCGGTCTCCGCCGACGACATGTCCATCCCCTTCGTCAGCTTCTTCATGCCGGGGATCATGTTGAGCAGGTCGCCGACCGCGCCCATGCGGCGCACGGCACGCAGCTGGTCGCGGAAGTCCTCGAGCGTGAACTCGTTGCGGCGCAGCTTCTTCTGCAGCGCCAGCGCCTGCTGCTCGTCGTAGACCTGCTCGGCGCGCTCGATGAGCGTCAGCACGTCGCCCATGCCGAGGATGCGCGTCGCCATCCGGTCGGGATGGAACACCTCGAGGGCATCGAGCTTCTCGCCCATGCCGGCGAACAGGACCGGCGCGCCGGTCACGGCGCGCACCGACAGCGCCGCGCCGCCGCGCGCATCGCCGTCGAGCTTGGTCATGATGATGCCGCCGAGCGGCACGCGCGCGTGGAAGCCCTTGGCGACGTTGACCGCGTCCTGGCCGGTCATCGCGTCGACGACGAGCAGCGTCTGATGCGGGTGCACGGCGCCGTTGATGCGCTCGAGCTCGGCCATCAGCTCGTCGTCGATCTGCAGGCGGCCGGCGGTGTCGAGCAGCACGACGTCGCAAGCGCGATTGCGCGCTTCCTCGACGCCGGCGCGGCACACCGCCACCGGATCGGCATCGGCGGCGGTCGGATGCACCGGCGCGCCGATCTGCTCGCCGAGCGCGCGCAGCTGCTCGATGGCCGCCGGGCGGTACACGTCGGCGGGCACGAGATACGGCGTGCGCTTCTTCTGCTCGCGCAGCCAGCGCGCCAGCTTGGCGGTGGTGGTCGTCTTGCCGGCACCGTTGAGGCCGACGAGCATCAGCACCACCGGCGGCGCCGCCGACAGGTTCAGCTCCGCCGCCGCACCGCCCATCAGCTGCGTCAGCTCGGCGCGCACGATCTTGATGAAGTGCTGCTCCGGCGTCAGGCTGCCGAGCACCTCGGCGCCGAGCGACTGCTGGCGGACGCGCTCGGTGAAGTCGCGCGCCACGTCGAGCTGCACGTCGGCCTCGAGCAGCGCAAGGCGCACCTCGCGCACCGCATCCTCGATGTTGCGCTCGGTGATCTTGCCGTGCCCGCGCAGCCGCTTGACGGTCTGCTCGAGCTTGTCGCTGAGGGTATCGAACATGGGGCGGAGTGGGCGGACCTCCCCGAAGAACGGGGAAACCGTTTCCCTAGCGGATGCCGTTCGCCAGTGTCAACGCGGTCGGACGGCAGGGCGGATCAGCCACAGAGGCACAGAGAACACCAGGGCGAATCCTCCAGTCTCAGCACATCCGACGGACCGGCGACTTCGTGTCCTCCTCCGCCCTCGGTGGCCGCCTGGAAGCTCCTCTAACAAGCCAAGGGCGGTCTCCCGCACTGCGCATATCGCACGGCGTCGTGCCGGCGGGATCGTCGAACGGCCGACGATCGCATGACGCACTCGACGTGGGTGCAGCGCTGCACTTCCGATCCCGGCCGGGCAGCACGGCGGCGGCGATCAGGCATCCCGATTGCAGAGCACCGCGCCGTGAGCATGATTCGCGAAGCCGACGCCATCGCCCGCAAGCAGCGTTTCCTCCTCTGCCGCTATGCCCTGATTCTCGTCACGGGGGTGGTCGGCTTCCTCGAGACGCAGGACACCTCGCCGATGCCGATCGCGGTGCTGGTCGCCGTCGCGCTGTTCTCGAACCTGTTCCTCGGCACCATCCCGTCGTTCAGCTTTTTCGATGCCGGCATGCAGGCGCCGATCCTCGTCACCGATACGGCGATGGTCTCGGCGGTGCTGCTCGTCTCGCGCGCCAGCCAGGAGTTCTACTTCTTCTTTTTCTTCGTCCTGATCATGGCGGCGAAGATCGAGAACCTCACCCTGCTCGGCGCCGGCGCGGTGCTCATCGGACTGCTCAGCCTGCTGTTCACCGATCTCGAGGCGGGGTGGATGAGCCCGCTGCTGATGCGCATCCCGTTCCTGCTCGCCGCGGCGCTGTTCTACGGCTACGTCGTGCTGCCCGAGCGCACCGGGCAGATGTCGCCGATGACGCGCCCGCGACTGGCCACCGCCACGCCACGCGCGCGCACCGCCTGAACGCCCGCAGCGCAGTTCCTGCTTGCCCGTACGCAGGGCAGCCGCTATGGGCGGTGGCTGCCGCGCGCTCGTGCGGCCGCAATCCAGGAACCGCTCGTGCGCAACCCATCCCCCGCTTCTCCGCTCGCCTGGCTGGCGCTCGGCGGTGCCGCCGTCGCGTTCGCCTGGCTGTCGTTCGATGCCTGGCGCGGCCAGCTCGGCTTCGAAGGGCTGGCGCTGCTGCTGCTCGCCACCGCCGGCTACTGGTACGCCCGCCGCGCGTTCGGCCAGCGCCTGCGCGCAACGCTCGACATGGTGGCCAAGGCGCTGTTCACCGTCGTCGGCCTCGTCGCGCTGCTGCGGCACCCGATCGACGTCGGGGGCAGCACGCCGCTGCCGATCTACGACGCGATCGTCGCCTACCTGCCCTACGTCGATGCGCGCGCGTTCGTCGTCTTCGGCCTGCTCGCGATGGCGATCAAGGCCGCCGGGGTCGTCTCGTCGGCGTTCGCGTGGCACCTGCTGCTCGTCGGCCAGGGCATCCGCTACCCGTTCTGGCAGGCGGTGATGACCGCGTTCCTGATCGGCCGCTTCATCGGCACCTTCCTGCCGAGCACGATCGGGCTCGACGGCTACACGCTCTATGAGGCCGGCCGCTACTCGAACTGCTGGTCGCGGGCGGTGACCGCCAAGGCGCTCGAGAAGCTGATCGGCATCACCGGCCTGTTCCTCGGCATGCTGCTGACGCTGCCGTTCGGCTACCAGGTGATCGTCGACGTCACGACGCAGTTGAACCGCCCGGACGCCGCGCCGCTGCTCGCCGGGCTCGTCGCGCTGATCGCCGGCGGCGTCTGCTTCGGGGTGGTCGTGCTGCTCGTCTGGCCGGTGCTGCTCACCAGCCTGCTCGGCCTGTTCGGCAACTGGCTGCCCGGCGGCCTGCGCGGCCGCGTGCAGTCGCTCACCACCGCGGTCGGCGCCTATCACGGCCAGGTCGGTCTCCTGCTCGCGGCGCTGTTCAGCAAGTTCCTGACGCACTTCACCACCGCGGTCGTCTACTTCTTCACCGCGCTGGCGATCGGCGTCGTCGGCGCGCAGTTCTGGCCGATCGTGTTCGGCTCGACGATCCAGATCCTCGGCACGATCGTCGCGCCGACGATCGCCGGCGAGGGCGCCCGCGAGGCGTTCCAGGCGCTGCTGCTCTCCAAGCAGCTCGGCGGCGTGCCGCAGGCGGTGCTCTCGGCGGCGCTCGGCTTCATCGCCGCCGAGGCGGCGACGCTGTGGGGCGGCGCGTTCCTGCTCGTGCGCAAGCCCGGCTGGCGGCCGCGCTTCACGCTCGTCGACGGCCGGCAGGTCGACTACGCGTGGATCGACGATGGCGAGGCGGTCGACTACCAGACCGCGGCACGCATCGCGACCGAGGCGAGCCGCTGAGGCGGCCGGTGGCGCGCTACCCGACCCGCCCCGACATCGCGCTGCTCGACGGCCGGTTCTACGCCCACGATCCGTTCCCGCACTTCGACTGGATGCGGGCGCACGCGCCGGTGTTCCGCGACGAGGCCGGCGGCGTGTGGGGCATCACGCGGCACGCCGACGTGATGCAGCTGTCGAAGCGCCCGGAGCTGTTCTGCAACGGCGGCAGCAGCCGCCCCGACGCACCGCCGATCCCGTCGATGATCAACCTCGACGGCGCCGCGCATCGCCGCCGGCGCGGCATCGTCAGCCGCGGCTTCACGCCGCGGCGCGTCCAGGAGCACGCGCCGCACATCCGCGCCATCTGTGCCGCGCTCATCGACCGCGCCCGGGCGCGCGGCGGCGTGATCGACTTCGTCGAGGCGATCGCCGCACCGCTGCCGATGATGATCATCGGCGACCTGCTCGGCGTCGATCCCGCCGACCACGACCGCCTGCTGCGCTGGTCGGACGATCTCATCGGCGGGCTGTCGTCGAGCGCGCCGGTCGAGGCGCTCGTCGCGGCGCAGAACGCGTTCCTCGAGTACGCGGACTATCACCGTGCGGTGGTCGCCGACCGGCGCGCCCGGCCGCGGCAGGACCTGATGAGCGTCCTCGTGCACGCCGAGATCGACGGCGAGCGGCTCGACGACGAGGCGCTGCTGCAGGAGTCGCTGCTCATCCTCGTCGGCGGGGACGAGACGACGCGGCACGTGATCAGCGGCGGCATGTACGCGCTGCTGCGGCACCCCGATCAACGCGCGCTGCTGGCGCGCGAGCCGCAGCGGCTGCCGATCGCGATCGAGGAGATGCTGCGCTGGGTGACGCCGATCCAGAACATGAACCGCACCGCGACCCGCGACGTCACGCTGCACAACGAGACGATCCGCGCCGGCGACAAGGTGCTGCTGCTCTATCCGGCGGCCAACCGCGACGAGACGGTGTTCACCGATCCCTCCCGCTTCGACGTCACGCGCGAGCCCAACCCGCACGTCGCCTTCGGCGGCTACGGCGCGCACGTCTGCCTCGGCGCGAGCCTCGCCCGCCTCGAGCTGCTGATCATGTTCGAGGAGCTGCTCGCCCGCGCCCCCGATCTCGAGCTCGCCAGCGACGACCCGCCGCCGCTGCGCCCGTCGAACTTCATCGTCGGCCTCGAACACCTGCCGGTGCGCTTCGGCTGAGCAGCGCCGTCGCGCGCGAGACCGTCCCGGCCCGAGACGCGCTGGAGGGCCGTGCTTCCGCACGGCCGCGGACGCGCATTGCCTCATGCGAAAGACGGCCGACGTCTTTCTGGAGGGCGCCGGTTGGCCGGCGCGTAGCCGCGCGCTGCGCGCGCGGCCGTGGCTCGCGCTGGAGTTGTCGGACGCCCCTCACCCTGACCCTCTCCCCTGGCGGGGAGAGGGGACCCAGGGAAGAGACGCGCGTC
>CBFGUK010000095.1:0-16769 GCA_965651925.1 uncultured bacterium
ACGTCCGTCCGCGGCGCGGCGGGAGCCGCGCCCTCCAACGCGTGTCGGGATGGTACGCGGTGGATCCGAGGTAACGGGCTGGCTGCAAGACGCGCTGGAGGGCCGCGCTTCCGCGCGGCCGCGGACGCGCGTGACCTCATGCGAAAGGCGACGTCCGTCCGCGGCGCGGCGGGCGCCGCGCCCGCCTGCGGTTGCACGCGACCGGCGGCGACAGGCGATTCAGCGTTCGCCCCGGATGCGCGTCACCATCGCGCGCCAGCGCTCGCGCGCCGCGTCGTCGTCGAGGCTGCCGTACTGGACGAGCATGACGCGGTCGGCGAGCCCGCCGTAGCGGGCGTGCAGCAGCGCGGGGATCTCCTCCGGCGTGCCGACGGCGGCAAACGTCGTCAGCATCTCGTCGCTGATCCGCTCGCCCATCGCCGCCCACTCGCCGCGCTTCGAGAGCGCGTGCAGCTCGTCCTGCAGCGCGCCCCAGCCGTGCACCTCGAGCACCGGCCGGTAGGCGGGCGTCGAGGCGTAGAACGCAAGCTGGCCGCGCACCATCGAGGTCGCGAGCTCGCGCTCGGCATCGTGCATGCCGGTGGCGATCAGCGCCTGCACGAGCACCGTGCAGGCCGCCGGCGCGCGGCCGGCGCGCGCCCGCCCGCGGGCCAGCGCCGGCAGCAGCGCGCGCTCGAGGAACGGACGCGAGTTGAAGGGATGCACGATCAGGCCGTCGGCGACCTCGCCGGCGAGCTCGGTCATGCGCGGCTGCACGGCGGCGAGCCACACCGGCGGCGCGCCATACGGGCTCGGCGCCGGTTCGAAGATCGGCGTCATCAGCGTGTGGCGGTAGAATTCGCCGTGAAACGCGAGCCGCTCGCCGGCGTACCAGCAGCGCTGAATGGCACGCAGCGCCAGCACCAGCTCGCGCATGCGCGCCACCGGCCGGTCCCAGCGGGCGCTGAAGCGCTTCTCGATGTGCGTGCGGATCTGTGCGCCGAGGCCGAGCACGAAGCGGCCCCGCGACTGCAGGTGCAGGTCGTGCGCGAGATAGGCGAGATGCATCGGGCTGCGCGGAAACGCGAGCGCGATCGCGGTGCCGAGCACGACGCGTTCGGTATGCTCCGCCGCCAGCACCAGCGGCAGGAACGGATCGCCCTTGCCCTCGAACGTGAACAGGCCGTCGTAGCCGAGCCCCTCCAGCGCCCGCGCCGCCTCCGGCACCCGCGCCAGCTCGAGCGTCGTCAGCCCCGCATCGACGTGCATACCGCCCGCTATACGCGGGCGACGTAACCGGTGACCAGTTCCAAGAGGATTCAGCCGCGAAGACGCGGAGGGCGCGAAGTGCGATCGTGGCGATCGAACCTTCCTCCGGCCTTCGCGTTCTTCGCGCCTTCGCGGCCCTTTTTTTCCGGCGGACGGCGCGCTAGCTGCGGCGGGATGACGGATCTGCCGCTGACGACGCGCTTCACGCTCGGGCCGGAGATTACGGAGGAGCAGCGCGCCTTTCTCGACCGGCACGGGTTCCTGCTCTTTGCCAACGTCGCGACGGCGGACGAGGTCGCGATGATCGGCGAGGAGATCGAGCGCATCCAGGCCGAGTGGCTCGCCAGCGGCCGCACGCGCGTCTTCGGCATTCCGCTGTTCGTCGGCCGCGATCACCAGGGCGCGCCGTTCATCCAGCGCCTCGCCTTCACCTCGGTGTTCTCCGAGCGCATCCGCGCCTTCGTGCACGACGCGCGCTTCGCCCCGATCCGGACGCTGATCGGCGAGGGCGCGCGCGTCGGCGACCGCGAGAAGGACGGCGTGGTGATCAACCGCTACCTCAACGTGCCGGGCAGCGCCTATCCGCGCCTCGGCTGGCACACCGACGGCCTGCGCGATCTCTTCTACGGCCGCATGCCGCAGCAGATGCTGAACATCGGCCTGCATCTCGACCGCTGCACGGCCGCAAACGGTGGCCTGCGCCTCATCCCCGGCAGCCACACCCAGGGCTTCGCGTCGATGTGCTTCCGCAAGGTGTACTTCGTCTCGCACCGGCCCGATCCCGAGGAGATCTGCGTCGAGACCGAGCCCGGCGACCTCACCGTGCACGACGGCCGCCTGTGGCATCGCGTCGCGCGCTCGACGCTCACCGGTGCGGCGAGCCTGCGCCGCTCGATGTACCTGCCGTATCTCACCGGCCCCTACGAGCCGAAGGGCGAGGACAGCCCGACGCCGGCCTACCACCGGGTCGGCGAGTGGCTGCGCCGCCGCGCCAGCCCGCGCGCCTGACGGGCGGCACGGCTCTCGCGGACGGCGGGCGTCTCGCCAGCCGTGCGACGCACCCCCTCGGACGGACAGGCTGCGGCCGCAGGTGGGAAAAGTTCTTCCGTTCGCGGCGCATGCGTCCCATAGTGCCCCGGTGCGCCGGGGGGTCGATATGATGCGTGTGCTCGCTGTGCTGTTCGTCCTTGTGCCGACTGCCGCACTGGCGAACGGCTACGTCAACTTCGAATCCGGCCAGGTGCGACCGCTCGCGCTGTCGCCCGACGGCACGCGGCTGTTCGCGGTCAACACGCCCGACAACGCGCTGGAGATCTTCGACGTCAGCGGGGACGCGCTGACCCACACCGCCTCGGTGCCCGTCGGCCTCGAGCCGGTCGCGGTCGCGGCGCGCAACGACGGCGAGGTGTGGGTGGTCAACCACCTCTCGGATTCGATCAGCATCGTCGACGTCGCGTCCGCGCCGCCGCGCGTGCGCCGCACCCTGCTGACCTGCGACGAGCCGCGCGACATCGTCTTCGCCGGCCCGGGCGGCGAGCGCGCGTTCATCACCGCGGCGCGCCGCGGCCAGAACTGCTCGGTCAACGCCGATCTCACCACCCCGGGGCTCGGCCGCGCCGTCGTACAGGTCTATGACGTCAACGCGCTCGGCAACGGCGCCACCGGCAACGTGCTGACCACCGTGGTGCTGTTCGGCGACACGCCGCGCGCGCTGGCGCGCAGCACCGACGGCACCACCGTCTACGCCGCCGTGTTCCACTCCGGCAACGAGACGACCGTGCTCAACGAGGGCTGGGTGTGCGACGGCGGCTTCAGCGCCGGCCCGTGCATCGTCGCCGGCGGGCGCACGGCGCCGGGCGGCATGCCGTGGCCGAACGTCAACTTCGAGAACATCCCCGGCCCCGAGAACGGACTGATCGTGCGCTTCAACCCGGCGACCAACCGCTGGGAGGATCAGCTGGCGCGCGACTGGAGCGACGTCGTGCGCTTCCAGCTGCCCGACCTCGACGTGTTCACCATCGACGCCACCGCGCCGCTCCCGGTCGAGACCGGCAGCGTCGCGCACGTCGGCACGGTGCTGTTCAACATGGCCGTCAACCCGGTGAGCGGCACGCTCTACGTCTCGAATACCGAGGCGCGCAACGAGGTGCGCTTCGAGGGTCCCGGCATCTTCGCCGGCACGGCGGGCGCGACGGTGCAGGGCCACCTGCACGAGATGCGCATCTCGGTCGTCGCCGGCGGCGTCGCCGAGGCCCGGCATCTCAACAAGCACATCGACTACGCGCAGCGGCCGGCACCGCCGGGCGTCAAGGACCACAGCCTGGCGACGCCGCTCGACATGACGGTGAGCAGCGACGGCAGCACGCTCTACGTCGCCGCGTTCGGCTCGAGCGCGATCGGCGTGTTCGACACCGCGGCGCTCGAGGCCGACACGTTCGTGCCCAGCGCCGCGGCGCAGATCCCGGTTGCCGGCGGCGGCCCGAGCGGCGTCGTGCTCGACGAGGCGAACGATCGCCTCTTCGTGCTGACGCGCTTCGACAACGCCGTCGCGGCGATCGATCTCGGCACGCGCACCGAGGTCGCCCGCGTGCCGCTGCACGACGTCGAGCCGCCCGAGGTCGTCGCCGGACGGCCGCTGCTCTACGACGCGCGCGAGACGTCGAGCAACGGCGAGGCGGCGTGCGCCTCGTGCCACATCTTCGCCGACTTCGACAGCCTCGCCTGGGATCTCGGCAATCCCGACGACGAGGTGCTCGAGAACCCGCTGCCGGTGCGCATCCCGTCGCCGCCCGACGTCTGGGTCGACTTCCATCCGCTCAAGGGCCCGATGACCACGCAGAGCCTGCGCGGCATGGCCGACCACGGCTCGATGCACTGGCGCGGCGACCGCACCGGCGGCAACGATCCCGGCGGCGACGCCGGCGACGAGGACGCGGCGTTCAGGAAGTTCAATGTCGCCTTCCCCGGCCTGCTCGGCCGCGAGGCCGAGCTGAGCGACGAGCAGATGCAGGCCTTCACCGACTTCATCCTCACCGTCACCTACCCGCCGAATCCGATCCGCCGCCTGAATGGCAATCTGACCAACCAGCAGCAGCTCGGCCGCGACCTCTACTTCGGCCGCATCACCGACGTGATCTTCAACTGCAACGGCTGCCACACGCTCGATCCCGCCCAGGGCTTCTTCGGTTCCGACGGGGCGACGACGTTCGAAGGCGAGACGCAGAACTTCAAGGTGCCGCACCTGCGCAACGTCTACCAGAAGGTCGGCATGTTCGGCCGGCCGCAGGATGCCGATGCCGGCCCGCAGGTGCGCGGTTTCGGCTTCCTGCACGACGGCAGCATCGACACGGTGTTCAACTTCCTGAGCGCCGGCGTCTTCTCGCTGAGCAACGCCGAGCAGCGCCAGCTCGAGCAGTTCATGCTGGCGTTCGATTCGAACCTCGCCGCGCCGGTCGGCCAGCAGGTGACGCTGACCAGCACCAGCGGCGGCGGCGTCGGCAACCGCATCACGCTGCTCGCCGACCGCGACGACGCCGGCGAGTGCGAGCTGACCGTCAAGGGCGTCATCGCCGGCGAGGCGCGCGGCGCGCTGCGGCTCGCCGACGGCCGCTTCCAGTTCGACCGCGTGCACGAGGCGCCGCTCACCGATGCCGAGGTGCGCGCGCTGGCGCTCGTGCCCGGGCAGGAGCTGACCTACACCTGCGTGCCGCCCGGCGCCGGCGTGCGCATCGGTCTCGACCGCGACGGCGATACCTACTACGACCGCGACGAGCTCGATCTCGGCACCGATCCGGCCGACGCCGCGGACTTCCCCGGCGCCGGCGCGACCGGCATGCGCGCGACGACGCTCAAGCTGCGCGACGACGACCGTGAGCCGATCGACCCCGAGCGCCGCAAGCTGGTATTCAAGTCGTCGCGCCGCAAGGACGAGGCGAGCGGCATCACCGCCCCGGCGTGGGACAGCGGCAGCGACCCGACGCTGGTCGGCGCCACCGTGACGCTCTACCGCTTCGCCGGCACGAGCGCGGCGACGATCGCGCTGCCCGCATCGCACTGGCAGCGCACCGGCTCGCCGGCGAAACCCGGCTACCGCTACAAGGATCGCGACCGGGTGAACGGCCCGATCCACTCGGCGACGCTCAAGGGCGACAAGCTGATCATCAAGGGCAAGGGCGCCGGTCTCGTCCCGCTCGCCGATGCCCCGCAGGGCACGATGGTGCTGCGCTTCACCGCCGGCGACCTCGCATACTGCGCCGCCGTTCCGGCGATGACGCCGGCGGCGAAGCACGACACGACGAAGGCATTCAACGGCGCGAAGCACACCGCCGCACCGGCGCCGTGCCCGGCCCTGCCCATCTGACGACCGGCTCGACCACGCGGAGGCGCGAAGGCCCCCTTCGCGCCTCCGCGTCTTCGCGTTGGATGTTCTAGCGGCCGCGCTCGGTCAGGCGCTGCAGCGAGAACATGTGCGCCGACAGCGGGATGCGCGAGTCGGCGGGACTGTTGGCGCCGGCGACGATCCCGGCGGTGGTGGCGCGGTCGAGCTTCCAGTTGAGTGCCATCGCCACCGCACCGCCCGCCCAGCCCCACAGCTCACCCGGCGCGGGCCGCACGATGTTCGTGCGGATCGCCGAGTACGAGCCGATCAGGTTGCCCTGCCAGTCGTACTTCGAGCTGTAGCTGCCGAGAAACAGCTCCTTGTCGAAGCGGAACACGAGACGGCCGAACAGGTAGTACGGATCCTTCGGCACCGCCTCGACGACCCAGTGCGGGCGGCGGATGAGGATCTCCTGCACCGGACACCACGGCGCGCCCGCCCAGCCGGGCTGCTGGAAGCCGACGCGCGCGCCGCCGGGAATGATCATGCGCCAGCCGCCGTCGGGCAGCCGCTCGAGGTCGGCCGGGCGGGTGAACGACGGCGCATCGAAGAGCACCAGCAGGTCCTGCTCGCCGACCAGCTTCCAGGTGAAGTCCTCGACCTTGCCGTCGAAGTACGGGCCGTCGTCCTGGGTGAGATCGGAGCCGAGGAAGCCGTCGGAACGGTTCGCGGGGGAGACCTGGCGCACGCGGCGCAGCGCCGGCACGTACGTCCAGAGCGCGTCGCGGCGGTCGGCGCCGCGATACCGCCACGCGAGCGAGACGATGCCGTTCACGTCGGCCGGCGCGCGCACCTCGGCGAGCGTCTGCGTCAGCAGCTCGCGATCGGCGTTCGGCTCGCGGAAGCGCGGATGCTGGCCGTCGTAGTGCTTGATCCATGAGTCGACTTCGACGGCGCGATCGAGCCCGCGGCGCGAGATCCACAGCAGGTCGGCGCGATAATGCGCGTTGCCGCCGTAATAGAGCGTGTAGAAGTAGTTCCAGACGATCTTCATCGCCGCCTGCGGATCGGCGGCGTCGATGTCGGGAAACGGCCAGCCGTAGACGTACTCCGGCGGCTTGTCGGTGCGGGTATCGATGATCGAGCCGGCGGCCGTGAGCGCGTGGCGGCCGCGGTTCGCGTCGAGCGCGGCGCGGAACACCGGATCGTCGCCGACGCGGGACAGCGGGTAGTCGGCGATCGGGTGGCGGAAATCCCCGCGCCGGTACGCGGCGAGAAACTCCTCGGGCAGCAGCTCGCGCGCCTCCTCCCAGTTGTCGGGGCCGAGGACGTCGCCCGGCTCGAGCGTGGCGCGCACCGGGACGGCGAGGCTGACCAGGCCGAGCAGGCACGCGACGACGCGCAGCCACAGCGGCGCGCGCCGCGGCAGCGACGGCGAGAGGACGCGGGACTCCGACACCGGCATCAGGGCGCGCGGTCACCGTCGAGGCGGCCGACGAACGCCGCCGTCGCCGCCGCCGCGTTGTGCGCGGCGAGCGGATAGTACGCGAAGAACTGCGCCGGGAAGCCGGGCAGATCGAGCGGATCCTCGGCACCGTCGGAGACGGCGCGGAAGGCGATGTACGGCAGGCCGCGCCGCTGCGCCTCGCGCGCGATCGCGGCGGTCTCCATGTCGATCGCCACCCGCTCGGCGGCCGTCGCACGCGGCGCGCGCCGCAGGGTCGTGAGCGGAATGTCGCAGCCGAAGACGGGATGGTCGCCGGGCTGGCAGACGAACGGGCGGTCGCCGAACGGATCGCCGCTCTCGCCGCGGCCGCCGACGATCACCGCGGGCGTGAAGTCGAGACAGACCTCCGCGTCGCCGTGCGACGGCACCCGCGCGCAGCGCGCGAGGAACGCCGGGCTGATGTCCGCCAGCCGGCGCGCCAGCGCGAGCCACTCCGCATCGGCGGCATGCGTCTCGCCGCCGGCGTCCCAGGCGGCGGGCACGACGACGTCACCGATCCGGTACGGGCTGCCGGCGACGCCCGAGACGATGACGCCGCGCACCGGCACGGCATCGAGAAGCGCCGCCGTCGTGCGCGCGGCGTTGACCATGCCGATGCCGGTCATCGCCATCACCACCGGCACCCCGGCGAGGCGACCGAGGCGGACCGGCTGACCGTCGAGCTCGCGCGTCTCGTCCACGGTCGCGTGCGCGAGCACCGCCCCGAGCTCGGCGGGAAACGCCGTGACGATCGCCACCGGACGCGCCGCGTCGCCATTGGATCCGCAGGCCGCCAGCAGGGCGGCACACAGCAGGGGCAGCGCCTGCAGCGCCTCGGTGCGCACGCGCGCACCTTGCCTCTGCGCCGCGTGCGAAGGCAACGGCCAAAATGCACGGAGCGGCGGCGCGGCGGCTGCCGCCGGACGACGGCCGGCAGCCGCATGGCGTCTCGACGCGCCTCGCGCCCGGCCCGCGCTCACCCGACCTGCACCTCGACGAGCGACGGCTGCGCCGGCGCGCTCTTCGGCAGCTGCACGCTCAGCACGCCGTCAGTGAAGCGCGCCGAGATCTTCCCCGCATCGACGTTGTCGGGCAGCGTGAAGCTGCGCGCGAAGCTGCCATACATGCGTTCGACGCGGTGGAACTTCTTGCCCTTCTCGTCCTTCTCCTGCTGGCGCTCGCCACGCAGGGTGAGGACGCCGTCCTCGACGGTCACCTTCACGTCGTCCTTCCGCACTTCGGGCAGCTCGGCCTTGATCACGTAGGCGTCGTCGGTCTCTTCGATGTCGACGCTCGGCGCCCAGTCCGCCATCCCCTCGCGTCCCCCGCGCGGCCAGCCGGCGGCGCGCGAGTACCGGTCGAACATGTCCTCGATGTCCCGCCACGGATCGCGTCTCACGAGTGCCATCTCGTCCTCCTGTCGGCGGGCTCGTCGCTGTGGCGCCCCTTCGGGCGGCCCGCCTCCACCCGGGGAGCGCGGTCGATCCGATCTGCTCTCGGCGGAAGTATAGCCGCCGTCCGCGTGGGGGGAATCCCTCGGCGGTGATTCGCGCCGCTCACGGCGGCGCGGCCGTCGGCGCGTAGCGGTACACCGTGCGGCGATCGACGATCGAGGCCGTCGCCGGGTCGAGCGTCCAGCGCTCGATCTCGATCTCGACCGCCTCGGCGCGCGGCCGCGCGGCGAGCAGGAGGCGGCCGACCGGGGCGGGCGAGGCGAGACGGCCGAACACCGCCCGCCGCCGGGGCAGCGCGTACACCGCGCGCCGCACGCGCCGCTTGAGCGTGCGGATCTCGATGCGCTCGCGCTGCCCGTCGGTGACCGCGAACAGGTGGACGCGCACCGGCAACTTCGGCGTGCAGTACATCGCCCAGCCGAAGAAGCGCCACGGATCGAGCTCGAAGCGGGCGACCAGCACGCGGTGCGCGAGCGGCCACAGCGCCAGCACGATGAGGCCGCCGGCCACCAGCCGCCGCTTCGTCGCCAGCGTCATGCGCCGCTCCCGCGCGCTCTCGTCCGCCGCCGCCATCAGTTGAAGAAAAAGCGCGGCAGCAGGCCGGCGCGCGCCGCGACGAGCACCGCGAACAGCATGAGGAAGCCGGGCAGCGTGGCGGAATTCACCGCCGTGGGGAGGAAGAGCAGCAGCAGGTTGATCATCAACACGCCGAACATGAGCTCGCGCGCGCCGGCCTGGATCAGCACGATCACCGCGATCGTCGCGAACACCGCGGGCACGCGCGTCCGCCGCCAGACGAGGAAGACCGGCGCCAGCATCTCGAACGCCCAGATCGCGTTGGCGAGCAGCACGACGGGCACCGACCGCACGGCGTAGGGCCCGTTGCCGAGCGCCGTCGGGTGCAGCGCGCGCAGCCGGGCGAGCTCGTCGGCGGGCAGCAGCCAGCCGAACAGCCAGGCGAACGCCGACTTCGAGCCGATCTCGTAGCCGAGGAACTGCGCATCGAAGTACGTCGCGTGCAGCACCTTCTGCAGCCCGGAGTGGAAGAGGACGATCAGCGTCAGCCCGCGCACGGCGGCGAGCAGCAGCGTGCGCTCGCCGGCGTCCGCGGGCGCGCACAGCACGCACAGCGCCACGCAGAGATACTCGAGGAAGAAGTGATTCGAGGTGCCGGGAAACGAGGCGCCGAGCTTGATCGTCAGCGCGGCGAGCGCCACGGCCGCCGCCGCGTGCGCGCGCGCCGGCAGGCGCCAGACGACGACCGCGCACGCCACGAGCACCGCCGCCAGGAGGTAGCGGCCGACCACCCAGTCGTCGGCGCGCTGCGCCCACAACAGCGTGCGCACCGCGACGTGCGTGAAGAGAAACAGCTGGAAGGCGCGCGCGATCGCCGCCTGCCGCGGCGAATCGGGCAGCTCGACGAGCGCGAGGAGGCGATCGGTAAGCGGGAGGGGGTTAGGGGGCTGGGGGTTGGGGGTCAGGGGCCGATCCGGGTGCGCTCGATCCACGACCTGCCTCACTCGATCCCGGCGTTCCGGCGGCCCCTAACCCCCAACCCCGTAGCCCCTCAACCCCTTGGTTCAGATGCCCGGCGCCTCGTAGGGCCAGTTCGTCGCCTCGGTGCCGCCGTCGACTTCGAACACCTTGCCGGTCACCCAGCTCGAGGCGGGGGAGGCGAGGTAGAGCGCGGCGAGCGCGATGTCCTCGACGGTACCGATGCGGCGCATCGGGGTGAGCGCCTCCATCTTGCCGCGCAGATCGTCGTCGAGGAACGGCGCCAGCGCCGAGGTCTCGACGGCGCCGACCGCGATCGCATTGACGCGCACCCTGGGCGCGAACTCGCGGCCGAGCTCGCGGGTCATGAACGACAGCGCCGCCTTGGCGGTGCCGTAGGCGACGAAGCCGGCCATCACCAGGCGGCCGGCGGCGGAGGAGATGTTGACGATGCTGCCCCCGCCCGCCGTCTCGAGCATCTTCGGCACCGCGAGGCGGGTGAGCAGGAACGCCGAGGTGACGTTGAAGCGGAACGCCTCCTCGAACATCGCCTCGCTGGTGTGCAGCGCCGCCATCGGCGGCGTGCCGCCGGCATTGTTGACGAGGAGGTCGATGCGCCCGAGCTCGCGCATCGCGGTGGCCACCAGCGCCTCGAGGTCGGCGCGCTGCATCACGTCGCAGACCACCGGCACCGCGCGCACGCCGAACTGCCGCGCCTGCTCGGCGATGGCCTCGACCTGCTCGCGCGTGCGCGCCGCGCAGACGACGTGCGCGCCGACTTCGGCGAACGCCAGCGCACAGCCGGCGCCGATGCCGCGGCCGGCACCGGTGACGATCGCCACCTTCCCGTCGAGCCTGAACCGATCGAGCAGCATCGTCTGTCCTCCTTCCGGTCGGGCGCCGCGTCAGCCCTCGCGCCGCTGCGCCGCCGGCGGTGCCGGCGGGGCGACCGAGGTCGCCGGCCCGGGCAACGCCGCCTCGGCCACGCCGGGCTTGTTCCGAAGCGGCCGGATCTCGTCGATGATGCGGAAGTCGAGCGCCTCGCGCGGCGAGAGGTAGTACTCCTCGCCGCCGGTCATCGGAAACCAGCTGTCGGGCAGCTCGGTCCGGTTGCGCCAGATGCGCTCGTAGCGCTGCAGCGCCAGGCGCTCGTACGAGTACGACGCCTTGCTGCCCTGGTCGAGGCTGGCGTGGATCATCAGCACGGCGTTCGGGGTCGAATAGCGGCGCCCGGTGCCGGCGGCGAGGATCAGCGTGCCCGACGAGTAGCAGCCGCCGATCGCCCAGGTGTTCACCGGCGCGTCGATCACCTGCATCGCATCGATGATCGTGAACGCGCTGTCCACCCAGCCGCCCTGCGTCGAGAGGTAGAGATCGATCGGCCGCAGCGGATCGAGGCGGTTCATGTACAGCAGACGGGCGACGACGTCCTTGGCCGTGCGCTCGTTGATGTTCGCGGTGACGAGGATCTGGCGATTGATGACCAGCGGATCGTCGGCGCGCAGGTTCGGCTCGCTCGGCACCGCGCTGAGGTACTCGTCGAGCACCGCTTCGGCGAGCGTGCCGGGGTCGGAGAGCGCCGCATCGAGCGCGCGCAGCGAGCGCAGGGTGTTCGCCACGGCCAGCAACGCGATGAGGGCGAGCACCACGGCGGTGACACCCAGGAGAACCCGCCAGCGAAGGGTCATGCGCCGGAACGACGACGAATCATGCGCCGCACTGGTTGAATGAAGACCGAAGCGAAAGCAAGGCGGTGGGAGAAAGCAGCGGAAAGCGGAAAGCAGGAGCGGGCGAAGAGCGCAATCGGCTGTGCCCATCGATTCAGTTCTTTCCGCTTTTCCCTTTCCGCTTTCCGCTGATCTTCACTCCGGGACCCGAAGATCAGCCACCGAGGGCGGTGAGGACACGAAGTTGCTGGTCCCCGAATCGATGTGACTGGATCGAATCGACTTCGCGTCCTCTGCGCCTCTGCGGCTGATCACCCTCCACCTGAAAGCTGTTCTTTCCGCTTCTCCCTTTCCGCTTTCCGCTGCTCTTCACTCCGGGATCCGAAGATCAGCCACCGAGGGCGGTGAGGACACGAAGGTGCTGGTCCCCGGATCGAGGTGACTGGATCGAATCGACTTCGCGTCCTCTGCGCCTCTGCGGCCGATCACCCTTCGCCCGGGAAGTCGTTCTTTCCGCTTTCCCGTTCCGCTGCTCTTCACTCCGGATCGCTGAAGCTCGGCTCACGCTTCTGCAGGGCGGCGGCGGCGGCCTCGACCTGGTTCGGCGAGCCGAGCAGGCCGCGTTGCAGGCGTTCCTCGAGCTGCAGCCCGGCGGCGACGTCGAGCAGCGGTGCGGCATTGAGCAGCTGTTTGCCGGCGCGGATCGCGTCGGGCGACTTGCCGGCGATCTCGCGCGCCATGGCCAGCGCGGCGGCGTGCGGGTCCGCGTCGAGGCGGGTGACGAGCCCGAGGGCGGCGGCCTCGGGCCCCTCGACGACGCGGCCGGTGAACGTCAGCTCCTTGGCGACATCGAGGCGCACGAGATGGCGCAGCGTCTGCGTGCCGCTCATGTCGGGGATCAGGCCCCACTTGATCTCCATCACCGAGAACCGCGCCTCGGGCGCGGCGATGCGGATGTCGGCGCCGAGGGCGATCTGCAGGCCGCCGCCGAAGGCGACGCCGTGCACCGCGGCGATCACCGGCACCGGCACCTCGGTCCACACCCACGCGGCGCGCTGGGCGAAGTTCGCCGGGCTGTCGGCGCTGCTGCGGTCGAGCAGCGTCGCGCCCGGATCGCGCGCGCTGCTCGCCATCGCCATGAA
Source organism: uncultured bacterium (assembly GCA_965651925.1). GTDB lineage: Bacteria > Desulfobacterota > Binatia > HRBIN30 > CADEER01 > CBFGUK01. The sequence continues at coordinate 12,810 of CBFGUK010000095.1, forward strand.
GCTGGCGAAGTCGAGCCCGGCGCAGAACGCGCGCCCCTCGCCGGAAAGCACGACGGCGCGCAGGCCGCGCTCGGCGGCGAGCGCCTGCCCGGTGGCGACCAGTGCCTCGAACATCGCGCGATCGAGCGCGTTCAGCTTCTCCGGCCGGTTCAGGCGCACGTCGGCGACGCCGCCCTCCATGGTCACGCGTACGCGATCCGTCATGCAATCCTCCCGTCACCCGTCACGAACACTCGGGCGGCGCGTTCCCGCCGCTTCGCGTCGACGGCCCAATTCCGATTCGCTCCCAGTTGTGCTGAGTTGGAGGGCGATGGCAACTCTCCACGGCACCGTTCATCCGGATTTCTGGCCGGCGGCGCGGGCGCTGGCGAAACAGCTGCGCCGCGGCCCGGGCGGCGCGGCGCTGTGCGTCTATCACCGCGGCGAGAAGGTCGTCGACATCTGGGGCGGACGGCGCAACGCCGCCGGCGATCCGTGGCAGGCCGACACGATGTCGGTGTCGTTCTCGACCACCAAGGGGGTCACCGCGACGGCGCTGCACGTGCTCGTCGACCGCGGTCTCGCCGACTACGACGATCCCGTCGCGCGCTTCTGGCCGGAGTTCGCGTACGGCGGCAAGGAGCACATCACCCTCCGCCACCTGCTCTGCCATCAGGCGGGCCTCTACGACATCCGCAACCTGATCGATTCCGCGGCGCGCATGCGCGACTGGGCGTACATGACCGACGCGCTGGCGCGCAGCACGCCGCGCCTGCCGCCGGGCAGCGCCAGCGCCTATCACGGCATCACCTACGGCTGGCTGGTCGGCGAGGTCGTGCAACGCATCACCGGTCAGCCGTTCGCCGAGGTCGTGCGGCGCGAGATCGCCGAGCCGCTCGAGCTCGACGGCCTCTACGTCGGCGCCCCGCAGGACGCCTGCGGCCGCGCCGCCGAGCTGCTCATGCCGCCGCGCGGCCGCGAGCGCATGGCGGCGCTCGGCGCGCGGCTCGACCGCGTGCACCGCGTGACGAACTGGTTCGGCCTGCGCTACGACCCGCGCCGCATCGCCGACGCGCTGCTCGCGCCGGGCATCCTCGACTTCGAGTGGCACGGCGCCGAATGCCTCGCCGCCTCGATTCCCGCCGCCAACGGCCTGTTCACCGCGCGCGCCCTCGCCAAGCTGTACGCGACGCTCGCCGGCGGCGGCACGTTCAACGGCACGCGCCTGCTCTCGGCGCGCACGCTCGAGCGCGCCACCGCCGTGCAGTCGCGCGGCGTCGATCTCGTCGTGCCGTTCCCGATGCACTGGCGGCTCGGCTACCACCGCGCCGCCACCACCGCCGGCACGCCGCCGCGCGCCTTCGGCCACTACGGCTTCGGCGGTTCCGGCGCCTGGGGCGATCCCGATGCGCAGCTCGCCGTCGCGCTCGTCCTCAACAGCGGCATCGGCACGCCGTTCGGCGACCTGCGCACGGCACAGATCGGCGGCGTCGTCCTGCGCTGCGCCCGCCGGCGGAAGTAGGCTGTTAGGCTGCTAGGCTGTTGGCTGTTAGGGGCCGGAGTTTCTGCTGGCTGGGGGCGCCCGTCACTGGGTGTCACCGTCCGCCCCCCTAACAGCCTGACAGCGTAACAGCCTAACAGCCTCCGCCTCCCAGCCGCATTGACACGCGCGCGCATCCCGTGATGGTCAGCGCGCATGCAGGAGATCGAAGTGCGCCACCAGTTCCGGGCGCCGGTCGACGCGGTGTGGGCGCGGTACACCGACCACGCGTCGTGGACGCGCTGGGCGGGGCTCGGACCGGTGCGCGTCGCGCGGCCGGGCACGCCGCCGCCGAACGGCGTCGGCTGCGTGCGCGAGTTCGCGCGCACCGGCAACCGCCTCGCCGAGGAGGTCGTCGAGTTCGACGCCCCGCGGCTGATGGCGTACCGCATCGTGCGTGGCGGCGGGCCGATCGCCGACCACCGCGGCGAGGTGTCGTTCACGCCGCGCGACGGCGGCACGCTGGTCGTCTGGCGCTGCCGCTTCCGCTCGCGCGTGCCCGGCCTCGGGCCGCTGATCCGCTTCGGCATCACGCGCGTCTTCGCCGGCGCGCTGCGCGGCCTGGAGCGCGACCTCGCATGAGTGCCGCCCCGGGGCGTCACCGCACATGATTGCCGCCCTGCTCGCGCTGCTCGGCGGCCTCGGCCTGCTGCTCTTCGGGCTGCGCTCGATTTCCGAGGCGCTGCAGGTGCTCGCCGGCGATTACCTGCGCCGGCGCGTCGCCGGCGTCGGCGAGGGGCGGCGCGCGCAGTTCGAGACCGGCGTCATCGCCGGGCTGATCACGCAGTCGGCCGCCGCCGCGGTGGTGCACATCGTCGGCTTCGTCAACGCCGGACTGATGACCCTGTCCCAGGCGGCCGGCGTGCTCGCCGGCACGAACCTCGGCGCGGTCACCGCCGCCTGGCTGCTCGCGCTCTACCCCGGGGCGCTCGCCGTCGGGGTGCTCGGCGCCGGCGCGATCGTCCACCTGCTCGCCGAGCGCGAAGCGGTGCGCTTCGCCGGCACGCTGACGATGGCGATCGGCATGCTGTACGTCGCGCTGCGCTGGATGACCGACGCCTGGCTCGGCATCGGCCCGCAGGAGCTGCCGGCGTGGCTGCTGCGGCCCGAGACCGCCGGGGCCGGCGCGCTGCTCGCCGGCGTCGCGCTCGCGGCGCTGGTCACCGTGCTGCTGCAGGCGGCGACCGCCACCATCGGCATCGTCATCGCGCTCGCCGCCGCGGCGGCGCTGTCGCTGCCCGGTGCGATCGCACTGGTCGTCGGGGCGAACCTCGGCGGCTGCGCGACGGTGCTGCGCGCCGCCGCACCGGCCACCGCCGACAGCCGCCGCACGGCACTCATCCACACGCTGCTCAACGCCGCCGCCGCCATCGCGCTGCTCGCCGGGCTGCCGGCGACGCGCGAGGCGCTCGCGCTCGTGCCGCCGGGGGCCGGGGACACCGCCGGGCCGGCGCACGTCGCGCTCGCGCACACGCTGTTCAACGCCGTGCTCGCGCTCCTCGCCGTGCCGCTCCTGCCGCCGCTGCGCCACCTCGCCGAGCGCGTCGTCGGCCCCGCGGCGCGCGAGCGCACCGGGCTGCGCTACCTGCGGCAGAGCGTCGTCGATGCGCCGGCGCTCGCCATCGAGCAGTGCCGGCTCGAGGTGCTGGCGATGGCGGCGCTGACGCTCGATGCGCTGCAGCAGACGCGCCAGCTCTTCGCCGGCATGGACGCGCCGCAGGCCGAGGTGCGGCGGCGGATCCTGGCGCGCGAGAAGGCGACCGACGCGGCGCAGCACGAGGTGACGGTGTTCCTGTCGCGCGTGCTCACCGGCACGCTGAGCGCCGCGCAGAGCGACGAGTGCCGGGCGCTGATCCGCGCCGCCGACGAGATCGAGAGCATCGCCGACTACTGCGAGCGGCTGGCGAACTACCGCCGCCGCATGCTGCGCGAGAACGTGTCACTCGATGCCGCCGGCCTGCGCGACCTGCAGGCGTACCTCGAGCGCACCGTCGCGTTCCTCGAGGACATCGTCGACCGCATCCGCCGCCAGGAGACCGGCTGGCTGCAGGCGGTGGCGACCAAGAGCCAGTACCTCGCCGCCGATGCCGATGCGCTGCGCGACGCGAACCTGCAGCGCCTCGCGGCGCAGAAGTACTCGCCCGCCGCCGGCATCTTCTTCAACGACATGCTGGTGGCGATGCGGCGCATCCGGAACCACGCGGTCAATCTGGCGGAAGCGTATCTGGGGAAGAAGTGAGGCGTGCGGAGGTGCGGAGGTACGGAGGTACGGAGGTTGGCCACGCAGCGGGGACGCGTCCGGGAGCGCGGGCGGCCCGCCCGCGTGGGAAGGGGGGCGTGCAGTGCTGACGTGCTGACGTGCTGACGTGTTGACGTGTTGACGTGCTGACGTGTTGACGTGCTGACGTGTTGACGTGCTGACGTGTTGACGTGCTGACGTG
>CBFGUK010000096.1:0-16630 GCA_965651925.1 uncultured bacterium
CGCGTGCGGAACAGGAAGTTGCCGGGCGTGATCTCGTTGCGGAACGACTTGCCGACCTGGGCGATGCCGAACGGGATCTTCGTGCGCGCCGTGGTCTGCACGTTCTTGAAGTTCACGAAGATGCCCTGCGCGGTCTCCGGACGCATGTAGACGACGCTCGCGGTGTCCTCGACCGGACCCATGAACGTCTTGAACATCAGATTGAACTGCCGCGCCTCGGTGAGGTCGCATTTGTCGTGCTGGCCGGGCGCCTTGCTCGGCTTGAGCGGGCACTGGCTGGTCGCCAGGTGATCGGCGCGGAACCGCCCCTTGCACTCGCGGCAGTCGATCAGCGGATCGGTGAAGCCGGCGAGGTGCCCGGACGCCTCCCAGACCCGCGGATGCATGAGGATGGAGCAGTCGATGCCGACGATGTCGTCGCGCGTCTGCACCATGTCACGCCACCAGGCGTTCTTGACGTTGCGCTTGAGCTCGACGCCGAGCGGCCCATAGTCCCAGCAGCTGTTCAACCCGCCGTAGATCTCGCTCGACTGAAACGTGAATCCCCGCCGCTTGGCGAGGTTCACGATCTTCTCCATCGTCACCTGCGTCATTGCTCGCGCCAACGCTCCTCCGGCAAGCCGCAAGGCACTAGCACCGCGGGCCGGCAGCGGCAATGCGTCACGGTGTGGCGCGTTCGCCGCGGGCCGCGAGTTGTTCGATGAGCCGCACCGACTGCAGCGGGCGGACGAGATGCAGGGCGAGGAGGTGTCCGGTGAGCAGGGCCGCATCGGCGGCGAACGGGCCGAGCGAGTGGTGGCGGCACTCGGCGAGCGGCAGGGACTTGAGGCGCTCGAGCTGCGGCAGGACGGCGGCGGCGATGGCGCGCGGCGCGTCCTGGCCGGTGCGGCAGCGGTCGCAGGCGATGGTGCCCTGATGTGCACAGAGCCAGGCGCCTTCTGCGGTCCAGGATTGTTCGCAACGGGCGCAGCGGTCGAGTTGGGGTTCGTATCCGGCGCGGCTCAGCAATTGCAGTTCGAAGGCACGAAGAAATGCCGAGCTGGCCGGCCCGCTCTCCAGCACCACGAGCGCGGTGTCGAGCAGCTCGAAGAGGTCGTGCACGGGGTCGGCTTCGACCGTCAGGCGATCGGTGAGCTCGACGAGGTAGCTGCCGTAGGCGAAGCGGGCGGGGTCGGCAAACGGGGCAGTGGGCGTCAGCAGCTCGCAGGATTCGAGAAACGCGAGGCCGGCACCCGGTCGCTGCCGGAAGTGCACGCGGACGCGCGCCAGCGGTTCGAGGGAGTTCGCGAATCGGCGACGCGAATTGCGTGCGCCCTTGGCGATGCCGGTCAGCTTGCCGGCCTCCTCGGTGAGCAGGGTGGCGATCTTGTCGCTGTCGCCGTAGGCGCGCCAGCGCAGGACGACTGCGCGACTGCTGCGCGACTCCACCCGCGGAACAAACCACCGCCTCAGTTGGTTGACAAGAGAGGCTGCCGCCTTAGCTTGCCGCGGCCCGGCGGCCGCCGGCATCACTCTACGCACCGCAGGAGTCCCATTCGCTCATGCCCGACAACGACGTCACCCCCGCCGAATCCGAGCGGCCCGAAACGCCCGAGGAAGCCGTCGCGCGGCTCACCAACGAGCTCGCCGCGCAGCGGGTCGAGGCCGAGCGCATGCGCGACCTCTATCTGCGTGAGCGCGCCGAGATGGAGAACTACAAGAAGCGCGTCGCGCGCGACCGTGCCGACACGCTGCGCTACGCGCATGCGCCGCTCGCGCGCGATCTCGCCACGATCCTCGACGATCTCGAGCGTGCCGTCGCCCACGCCGAGAGCAGTGGCGACACCGTTGCCCTCGCCGAGGGCGTGCAGCTGGTCCTGCGCAACGCGCTCGACGTCCTCTCGCGGCACGGCATCACGCGCATCGAAGCGGCAGGCGAGCCGTTCGATCCGAACCGGCACGAGGCGGTCGCCACCGTGCACGATCCCGGCACCGAACCGAACCGCGTCGTGCAGCAGTTCCTGCCCGGTTATGCCCTGCACGATCGCGTCGTGCGGCCGGCGCAGGTCAGCGTCTCGATGAAGGCGCCCGTTGAACCCCCCTCGACCGATGATTAACTCGCGGCTGCCGCTGAGGATTCAGCGCGAAGGAGAAGAGCCCACATGGCCAAAGTAATCGGCATCGATCTCGGCACCACGAACTCGTGCGTGGCGATCATGGAAGGCGGCGACCCGAAGGTCATCGAGAATTCCGAGGGCAGCCGGACCACGCCGTCGGTGGTGGCCTTTCCCGACTCCGGTGAGCGACTGGTCGGCCAGATCGCGCGCCGGCAGGCGATCACGAACCCCGAGAACACGCTGTTCGCGATCAAGCGGCTCATCGGGCGGCGCTTCGAGGACCCCGAAGTGCAGCGCGCGATGAAGATCTCGCCGTACAAGATCATCAAGGCCGATAACGGCGACGCCTGGGTCGAGTGCCGCGGCAAGCAGTACAGCCCGCAGGAGATCTCGGCGATCATCCTGCAGAAGATGAAGCAGACCGCCGAGGACTACCTCGGCGAGAAGGTCACCGAGGCGGTGATCACCGTCCCGGCGTACTTCAACGACAGCCAGCGTCAGGCGACCAAGGACGCCGGCCGCATCGCCGGCCTCAACGTCCTGCGCATCATCAACGAGCCGACCGCCGCCTCGCTCGCCTACGGCCTCGACAAGAAGAAGGACGAGAAGATCGCCGTCTTCGACCTTGGCGGCGGCACGTTCGACGTCTCGATTCTCGAGCTCGGTGAAGGCGTCTTCGAGGTGAAGTCGACCAACGGCGACACCTTCCTGGGCGGCGAGGACTTCGACCAGCGCGTGATCGACTACCTGGCCGACGAGTTCAAGAAGGACCAGGGCATCGACCTGCGCAAGGACCGCATGGCGCTGCAGCGCCTCAAGGAGGCCGCCGAGCGCGCCAAGATGGAGCTGTCGACGGCGAGCGAGACGGACATCAACCTGCCGTTCATCACCGCCGACCAGAGCGGGCCGAAGCACCTGACGATGAAGCTCACGCGCGCCAAGCTCGAGGCGCTGTGCGCCGACCTGCTCGACCGCCTTGAAGGCCCGTGCACGACGGCGCTGCGCGACGCCGGGCTGTCGGCGAGCGAGGTCGACGAGGTCATTCTCGTCGGCGGCATGACGCGCATGCCGGCGGTGCAGGCCCGCGTCAAGAAGATCTTCGGCAAGGAGCCGAACAAGGGCGTCAACCCCGACGAGGTGGTGGCCATCGGCGCGGCCGTGCAGGGCGGCGTGCTGAAGGGCGACGTCAAGGACGTCCTGCTGCTCGACGTCACGCCGCTGTCGCTCGGTATCGAGACCCTCGGCGGCGTCTTCACCAAGTTGATCGAGAAGAACACGACGATCCCGACGAAGAAGAGCCAGGTCTTCTCGACCGCGGCCGACAACCAGTCGGCGGTCACCATCCGCGTCTTCCAGGGCGAGCGCGAGATGGCGAACGACAACAAGCTGCTCGGGCAGTTCGATCTCGTCGGCATCCCGCCCGCGCCGCGCGGCGTGCCGCAGGTCGAGGTGACGTTCGACATCGACGCGAACGGCATCGTGCACGTGCACGCGAAGGACCTCGGCACCGGCAAGGAGCAGTCGATCCAGATCACCGCCTCGAGCGGCCTGACCGAAGCCGAGATCAAGCAGATGGTGCGCGACGCCGAGGAGCACGCCGGCGAGGACCGCAAGCGGCGCGAAGCGGTCGAGGCGCGCAACCAGCTCGACGGGCTGGTCTACCAGACCGAGAAGAACCTCGCGGAACACGGTGGCGAGGTCGACGCGGCGGCGCGGACGACGATCGACGAGGCGCTCACCGATGCGAAGGCGGCCCTCGAGAGCAACGACGCCGATCGCATGAAGGGCGCCCTCGAGCGCCTCAACCAGGCGCAGCACAAGCTCGCCGAGGCGATGTACGCCAAGGCGGCGCGCTCCGCGGGTGCGGGCGGTGCCGCGGGGGCGGGGCAGGGCGAGGGCTCGCCACCGCCGGGCGGCAACGGGCCGGCCGGCGGGCGTGATGACGTCGTCGACGCCGACTTCGAAGAAGTGAAGGAATGAACGGTAGCGGTCAGCCCGTTGGCGGAGGATCCGGCTGACGGGCTGACCGCTGACGGCAGACGGCTTGCCTGACAGGCCGCGCTCGACTTTCACGCGCGGCCTTTCTATCGAGGCTCCGGGTGGCAAAACGCGATTACTACGAAGTACTCGGAGTCGGACGGGACGCCGGCGCCGAGGAGATCAAGAAGGCGTACCGCAAGGTCGCCCTCAAGCTGCATCCCGATCGCAATCCCGGCGACAAGTCCGCCGAGGAGAAGTTCAAGGAGGCCTCCGAGGCATACCAGGTACTCAGCGATCCCGAACGGCGCGCCCAGTACGACCGCTTCGGGCACGCGGCATTCGAGCAGGGCGCCGGCTTCGGCGGGTTCGATTTCTCCGCCGCCGGCTTCGAGGACATCTTCGGCGAGATCTTCGGCGACTTCTTCGGCGGCCCGCGCCGCGGCCGCTCCCGCGCCCGGCGCGGCGACGACCTGCGCTACGACCTCGAGATCAGCTTCGAGGAAGCGGTCTTCGGGGCCGAGAAGACGATTCGCGTGCCGCGCCTGCAGACCTGCACCGACTGCCAGGGCAGCGGCGCCCGCGAGGGCAGCGGCCGCGAGACGTGCAGCGCCTGCCGCGGCAGCGGCCAGCTGCGCTACCAGCAGGGACTGTTCAGCATCGCCCGGACGTGCAGCCAGTGTCAGGGGCAGGGCAGCGTGCTGCGCGACCCGTGCCGCACCTGCGGCGGCGCCGGCGCGGTGCGCGCGCAGCAGTCGCTGAGTGTGCGCATTCCACCGGGTGTCGACACCGGCTCGCGGCTCAAGCTGCGCGGCGAGGGGGAAAGCGGCGCCAGCGGCGGCCCGGCGGGCGACCTCTACGTCGTTCTGCACGTGCGCGAGCATCCGCTCTTCACGCGCGACGGCAACGACGTCGTCTGCGAGGTGCCGATCGGATTCACCCAGGCGGCGCTCGGCGCCGAGATCGACGTCCCCACCCCGCACGGCAAGGTGAAGATGCGCGTCCCTGCCGGCACGCAGTCGGGCAACGTGTTCCGTCTCAAGGGCAAGGGCGTGCCCGACGTGCGCGGCTACGGACACGGCGATGCGCTGGTGCGCGTGGTCGTCGAGACGCCGCGCAAGCTGACGGCGAAGCAGCGCGAGTTGCTCGAGGAGTTTGCGCGTCTGAGCGGCGAGGATGTACACCCCATCTCCAAGGGGTTCATCGAGAAGGTGAAGGAGCTGTTCGGCTGATCGTCCGCGCGCCGCGCCCGTCATGATCGTTCGTTCGCATTCCCGGCCGGCGCGCCGCGCCGCTGCGGCGCCGGCCCTCCGGAGCGCGGGCGCCGGCATCCTGCTGCTGATCCTCGCGCTGCTCGCCGGCTGCGGCGCCCGCACGGTGCCGCTCGAGGACGCGCCGCTGCCGTACCGCCAGGCCGAGGACAACTTCCGCCTCGGCAACTACGAGAAGGCGGTGCGCGGCTACCAGATCTTCCTCGACAGCGAGTTCAGCGAGGACTACCCGGAGCTCGTTCCGCGCGCGTTCTACCGCATGGCGCTCTCGGAGTATCGCCGCGGCCGCTATGCGGAGTGCCTGGCCGCGCTCGACCGCATGGAACGCCGGCTGCCCGACCGCGAGTGGCCGCAGGTCTACACGCTGCGCGGCGATGCCGAGCTGGCACGCGGCCGGACGATGACCGCCCTGCGCTGGTGGGAACGCGCGTGGGAGATTTCCGAGGGCGAGGAGCGTCGCAGCGCGAAGCAGCACATCAGCGATGCGCTCGACCGCATGGACGCCTCGGCGCTCGAGCGGGCGCGCGGCGTCCTGACCGCCCCGCCGCTGCAGGCGCTCGTCGACCGGCGCCTGACCGGGGTGCCGGCCGGCTCCCGCCCGCCGATCCGTGGCAGCCGGCCCGCGGCCCAGTCGCCGTCGGCCGGTGCGGCGGCGGCGGTGTCCGGCGCGGTCGCGCCGGACACTCCGGTGTTGCCGGCGGCGGCGCGGATCGGCGTGCTGCTGCCGCTCAGCGGCGAATTCGCCTCGTACGGCCAGCGCTCGCTCGACGGCATCAAGCTCGGGCTCGGCCCGCTCGCCGACCGCATCGAGGTGCGCGACACGCGCGGCGAACCGGCCTCCGGCCGCGCCGCGTTCGACGAGTTCCTCGCCGATCCGAACGTCATCGCCGTGCTCGGTCCGCTGCGCAGCAAGGTCGCCGAAGTCGTCGCGCCGCGCGCCGAGAGCGCCCGCGTGCCGACGCTGCTGCTCTCGCAGCAGGACGGCCCCACCGGCCGCTGGGTGAAGCAGCCGGCGATGACCGCCGCGCGCCAGGCGGAAGCGCTCGCCGAGTACGCGATCGATGCGCAGGGCCTGCGCCGCTTTGCGATCCTGTACCCGAACGATCCCTATGGGACCGCGCTGTCCTCGGCGTTCCGCGACGAGCTCGCACGGCGCGGCGCGACGCTCGTCGGCTCGCTGGTCTACGATCCCAACCAGCGCGAGTTCTCGGTCGAGGCGCTGAGCGTCGCCAAGTGGAGCAAGGACGACGGCCTGCAGGCGGTGTTCATTCCCGACTTCGCCGAGAGCGCGATTCCCCTGGCCGTGCAGCTCCGCCGCGCCCATCCCGAGCTGCGCCTGTTCGGCAGCAACGGCTGGAACGATCCCGGGGCGCTCGGGCCCGCCGCCGCCGACCTGGACGGCGCGGTGTTCGTCGACGGCTTCTTCGCCAGCAGCACGCGTCCGGCGACACAGCAGTTCGTCGCCGCCTACCGCAGCGCGTACGGCGGCGCGGCACCGGAGCTGCTCGAGGCGCAGGCCTACGATGCGGCGCTGCTGCTGGCGCGCGCGCTGCAGGGCAGCGCGGCGAGCCGCGCCCAGGTCGCGCAGGCACTGCAGGCGCCGCGCACGCTGGAGGGCGCGACGGGGACGATCGGCGTCCTGCCGCACGGCGTGCAGCGGCAGCTGTTCCTGCTCAAGCTGACCAGCGGCACGATCACCGAGATCGCCGCGACCGCGGCACCGGCACCGCCGCCGGTCGCGCACTCCGCACCCGCGGCCCCGTGAGCGCGCAGCCGGCGGCGCGCCGGCGCGCGGCCCGGCCAGCGCTCGGCGATATCGGCGAGCTCGGCCTGCTCGAGGCGCTGCTGCCGACGCTGCCCGGCGGGCGCGGCGTGCGGCTCGGCCCGGGCGATGACTGTGCCGTCCTCGCGGCGCCGCGCGGCGCACTGCTGTTCACCGTCGACAGCCTCGTCGCCGGCGTGCACTTCCGCCGCGGCTGGCTGACTCCCGAGGCGCTCGGCCGGCGCGCGTTCCTGATCAATGCCAGCGACATCGCCGCGATGGGCGGCACGGCGCGCTGGTGCGTGATCGACATCGCCGCGCCGCCACGCAGCGCGGCTGCCGACCTCGTCGCGATCAGCTGCGGCTGCGCCGCCGCCGCCGCCGCGCACGGCGCGGCGCTCGTCGGCGGCAATCTCGCGCGCGCCGCGACGCTGGCGATCACCGTCGCGCTGATCGGCAGCGCGCCGCCGCACCCCGTGACGCGCGCCGGCGCCCGGCCGGGCGATGCCCTGTACGTCAGCGGTCGGCTCGGTGACGCGGCGCTCGGCGTGCGCCAGTTGCGCCGCGATCCCGCCGCGCGCGGCGCCGCCGTGGCGCGCTACCGTGCGCCGGTCCCGCGCCTGGCGCTCGGCGCGGCGCTGGCCCGGCAGCGGGTCGCGTCGGCGATGATCGACATCAGCGACGGCCTCGTGCAGGACCTCGGGCACGTCTGCGCCGCCAGCGGCGTCGGCGCCCGCGTCGACGCCGCGCGCGTGCCGTGCACGCCGGCAGTGCGCCGCGCCGGTCTCGCGCTGCACGGCGGCGAGGACTACGAGCTGCTGTTCGCCGTTCCGCCGCGCCGCGAGTCGGCGCTGGCACGCCTCGCGGCACAGGTCGGCTGTCCGGTGACGCGCATCGGCGTCTGCACCGCGCCGGCCGCGGGCCTCGTGATCGTCGATGCGCGCGGTCGGCCGCTGCCGGTGTCGCGCCGCGGCCACGATCACTTCCGCCCGTCTGGCGCCTCCGCGCGGCGGCGGGCATAGGTGGCGTCGATGGCCACCACCAGCAGCGGCTGCGCGACCGCGCATCACGACCCGCCGCTTCGCGCCGGCGCATGACTCCCGAACGCCTGCGGGCGATTCTCGAGCAGGTGGCCGCCGGGTCGCTCGACGCGGCGACCGCCTTCGAGCGCATCAAGCATCTGCCGTTCGAGGATCTCGGCTTCGCCAAGGTCGATCATCACCGCGCCCTGCGCGTCGGCGTGCCGGAAGTCGTCTACGCGCCGGGCAAGACCGCGGACCAGATCACCGCCGTCGCGCGCACGTTGCAGGCCGCCGGGCAGAGCGTGCTGATCACCCGGCTTGCCGCCGAGCCGGCCGCCGCCGTGTGCGCCGCGGTGCCGGCGCTGACGTACGATGCCGGCGCGCGCATCGCGTACTGGCGGCGTCCCGACCTGCCGCGCGCCGGCAGCGGCGTCATCGTCGTCGCCGCCGCCGGCACCGCCGATCTGCCCGTCGCCGAGGAAGCCGCGCTCACCGCCGAGCTGATCGGCCACAGGGTCGACCGCGTCTACGACGTCGGCGTCGCCGGCATCCATCGCCTGTTCGCGAATCACGAACGGCTGCGCACCGCGAACGTGCTGATCGTCGTCGCCGGCATGGAGGGCGCGCTGCCGAGTGTCGTCGGCGGTCTCGTATCGCGCCCGCTGATCGCCGTGCCGACCAGCATCGGCTACGGCGCGAGCTTCGGCGGCCTCGCCGCGCTGCTCGCGATGCTGAACTCCTGCGCGGCAGGGATCACCGTCGTCAACATCGACAACGGCTTCGGTGCCGGCGTCGCCGCGAGCCTGATCAACGCGCGCCCCGCCTAGAAACACCCTCTTCCCGGGGGAACGTTCCACCCGTTGCGCACGCTCCCGCGGCGGCGGGCGAGACGCCGGCGTCCGGCAGGTCGAGCGTCCGGTCGATCCGCGGCGTCGCCTGTCCCACGGTCGGACGTCGGCGGCGCGGGTCAGCCGGGGTGGCCGGCGACCGAGAGGCGGCGATCGATGTCGAAGGCGGCGCTGATCAGGGCGAGGTGGGTGAACGCCTGCGGGAAGTTGCCGAGGTGCTGCGCCTGCGGGCCGAGCTCCTCGCCGTACAGGCCGACGTGGTTCGCGTAGCCGAGCATCTTCTCGAAGAAGAAGCGCGCCTTGTGCAGGTCGCCGAGGCGGGACAGGCACTCGGTGTACCAGAACGAGCACATCGAGAACGTGCCTTCCTGGCCGGTGAGCCCGTCGTCGAAGCCGCCGTCGTCGAGGCGGTAGCGGTAGACGAGCGAGTCGCTGACCAGCTCGCGTTCGATCGCGGTGAGGGTCGACACCCAGCGCGGATCGGTCGGCGAGATGAAGCGCACCAGCGGCATCAGCAGGCTCGCGGCGTCGAGCGTCGTGGCACCGATGTGCTGCACGAACGCCTGCCGCCCGGCATCCCAGAAGTTGGCGTAGATGTCACGGTAGATCGTGTCGCGCACCTCGTGCCAGCGCGCCAGCGGCGCCGGGAAGGAGCGCTTCTGCGCGAGGCGGATGGCGCGATCGATCGCCACCCAGCACATGACGCGCGAGTAGAGGAACTCGTGCCGGCCGCCGCGCACCTCCCAGATGCCCTCGTCGGGCTGCCGCCAGTTGACGCACACCCAGTCGACCAGGCGGATGATGTTCGTCCAGTCGTCGTAGCCGATCGGCGAGCCGTACTTGTCGAACAGGTACACGGAATCGAGCAGCTCGCCGTAGATGTCGAGCTGCAGATGCCCGTAGGCGGCGTTGCCGATGCGCACCGGCGCCGAGCCCATGTAGCCTTCGAGGTGCGGCAGGATCTCTTCCGGCAGCTCGTGGCGGCCGTCGATGCCGTACATGATCTGCAGCGCGCCATCGGGCTCGAGCTCGCCGCAGCGCGCCGAGATCCAGCGCATGAACGCCGCGGCCTCGTCGGCGTAGCCGAGCCGCATGAGGCCGTAGAGCGTGAACGACGCGTCGCGGATCCACGTGTAGCGATAGTCCCAGTTGCGCGTGCCGCCGATCAGCTCGGGCAGCCCGAACGTCGGCGCGGCGATGATCGAGCCGTGCGGCTGCGAGGTGAGCAGCTTCAGCGTCAGCGCCGAGCGGTCGACCATCTCGCGCCAGCGGCCGCGATACGTGCAGCGCGCGATCCAGGTGCGCCAGAAGTTCACCGTGGCCTTGAACGCGTCGCGCTCGTAGTCGGGACGGCAGCACACCGACGGCTCGCCGGGCTCGTCGACTTCGAGCACGAACCACGCCGACTCCTCGGCGCGCAGCGTGAACTCGGCGACCGCATCGCCGTCGACGAGCCGCAGCGGCACCGACGAGCGCAGGCGCAGCGCCAGCGTCCCGTCGCCCGACCGGCCGCTGAACACCACCTCGCTGGCCGAGCGCCGCTCACAGGTGTGCGGAGCGCGCGCATAGTCGAAGCGCGGCGCGCAGCGCATGCGGAACGTCACCTCGCCGCGCACGGTCTTGGCGCGGCGCACGAGGTTGTGGGCGACGCCGGCGTCCTCGACCGGCATGAAGTCCGAGACCTCGGCGACGCCGGCGGCATCGAGGAAGCGGGTGAGCAGGACGTTCGTCTCGGGCAGGTAGAGCTGCCTGCGCGTCGCCCCGTCGAGCAGGGGCGCGAGCTGGAAGCGCCCGCCGCGCTCGGCGTCGAGCAGCGCGGCGAAGATCGACGGCGAATCGAACGACGGCAGGCAGAGGAAGTCGATCGACCCGTCGATGCCGACCAGCGCGATCGTGTGCAGATCGCCGATCACCCCGTAGTCGCCGATCGGCGCGTAGCGGCCCGCCATGGCCGCCACTTAACCGCGATCAGTGCCGGCGCTCAACGGTGTGCGTGTGCGGAAGTGCAGAAATGCAGAGGTGCGGAGGTGCGGACCGGCTACGTGCGCTGGAGGCGCCGCTCCGACGGCGTCAGTTGGCGCGTGCGCGGGCGGTGGCTCAAGCGTGCTGACGTGCCAACGTGCTGACGTGCTGAGCGAAGGGGCGGGCAGCCCCGTTTGTCGCTGCCCACCCCTCCATCTGCGTCATCTGCGGATCGGCTGCGTACTCCGCGGATCGGCTGCGCCGTCTCACTCGACGACGAGGTCGGCGTCGAGGCGGATCGGCTGCGAGACGTTGAAGTAGTTCGGCGAGGTCCGGCAGACGGTCTCATGGATGGCGCGGAACTGCTCCGGCGTGCCGTCGCCCTTGATGCGCACGGTGTACTGCAGCGCCTCGTATCCGGGGCGCACGGTCGGATCGATGCCGAGGAAGCCGCGCAGGTCGAGCGCACCGTGGGTCTCGATCTCGACCTTTTCGAGCGTGATGCCCTGGGTGGCGGCGCCGACGACGTAGCCGACCATGATGCAGGCATTGAGGGCGCTCAGCAGCAGCTCCTGCGGGTTCGGCGCGCCGTTGGTGCCGAGCAGCTCGAGCGGCTCGTCGGCCTGGATCGTGAACCGGCGCGGCACCTCCTGGCCACCGATGCGGTACGACTCGACCGTCGCCTCGCTGCGCGTCTGGCCGCACCAGGCGGAGCGGACGCGGAACTCGACGATTCCCTTGGCCGGATCGGCGCGCACCTCGCGCATGACGTCCTGCAGGGCGGCGACGTCGATGCCGTTGACGGGCGCCGGGGCCTTCATCTGGGTTGCGGTGGACATGGGTCTTTCCTCCTTCGGGGTTGGGGGTTGGTGGTTGCTGCGGCCGTCAGCTGGCAGCCGTCAGCCAGAGCCGGATCGGTCGGGCTGACGGCTGACAGCTGACGGCGGACGGCTCGCTCTCAGCTGAACGTCGGCGCCATGGCTTCGATCGCCGCGCGCGCGCCGGGGCGCAGGTGCTCGACGGTGGCGAGGAAGCTCGGGTGCGTCATGCCCGAGCCGAGGAACGTCCAGCGCAGCGCCTGGTGCTGGGTGGCGAGTGCCGTCGCGCGCTCCTCGCTGGTCAGGCTGCGTCCGGTGGCGAGCTGCAGGCTGTCGAGATCGAACGCCGCCTGCTGCGCGAGGCCGCCGTCGAGCAGCGCGCCGATCGCCGCGTATTCGTCGATCGCGCGGTCGATCTCCTCGGGCCGGCAGGCCTGCGCCAGCGCCGCGACCATCAGCGTGTCGAGCTTCGCGTGCTGCGCCTCCTCCATCCAGTGGTGGCGCAGCAGGCTGGTGAACTGCGGGTCGAGCGCCTGATCGTCGTGGACGCTGTCGACGTAGTGGCGCTGCGTCATCCACTCGATCTGCAGGATCACCAGTGCCACGGCGAGCGGGTGATGGGAGAGGACGGCGCGCGCGATCTCCTGCGGCGGGCCGATCACCGCGCAGGCGGTGCCGAAGCGCGCGGTGAAATCGGCGCGGAAGCGCTTGAACAGGTGGATGTGCTTCGCCTCCTCGCTGGCGAACTGCAGCAGCGCGCGGACGCGGTAGTCGTCGGCCTGGAGCTGCGGCCGCGCGTGGTCGAGGACGAACGGCAGGATGAACTCCTCGACCAGCCCGAACGTGTACAGATAGCCGTGGCCGCGGATCTGGTTCAGCGTGCGCCGCTCGGCCGGCGTGAGGAAGGTGAGCGGCTCGACTCGGGCGAGCGACTCCGGCATGAAGGGCCGGTCGAAGTCCAGCCGCTTCTCGCCGCCGATGAGGTCCTCGACCCGCCAGTGGATGCGTTCCGAGGCTGCCAGCACTGCCTGGTACGTGTACGGGGGTTGCGTGGGTGTCGGTTGCATGACGGTCCTCCTTGCTGCGTGCACCGGATGGTGCGGGTTGGGTTGCCGTGTTCGTCCTGACGCACGGTGTAGCGGGCCCGCCGTGTGCATCGCCGTGGGAGGCAGCGTGGAAATTTCGGCCGCCAGGCGTGTGAGCGCGGCGGCGAGGGCCGCGTGATGGCGCGGCGCCGTCCCGTCGGCGGCCGCGCGCCGGCGCGCGGCGAGCGCCGCCCGCCGGCGTCGCCGCTGGCCGTGCGGCTGCTCGGCGAGATCGAGCTCGATCGCGGCGGCACGCGCCTCGATCTGCCGCCGTCGAAGAAGACGCGCGCGCTGCTCGCCTACCTCGTCGTCACCGGCCGCCCGCACCGGCGCGACCGGCTGTGCGCGCTGCTCTGGGACGTCGCCGACGACCCGCGCGCGGCGCTGCGCTGGAGCCTGAGCCGGCTGCGGCCGCTGGTCGACGACCCGGACCGCGTCCGGCTGGTCACCGAGGGGGCGACGATCGCCTTCGATCCCGGCGGCGCGCACGTCGATCTCTTCGCGCTGCGCGCCCAGGCGGCCGACGGCGGCGCGGCGCTGTCCACGGAGGCGCTCGAGCGCCTCGTCGGCGAGGTGCGCGGCCCGTTCTGCGAGGGCCTCGAGCTGCCCGACTTCCTCGAGTTCCAGGCGTGGTGCGTCGGTGTGCGCGAGGAGGCGCGCGCGCTGCACGCGCGGCTGCTCGCGACGCTCGTCGCGCGGCTCGCCGACGACCCCGAGCGCGCCGTGCCGTACGCCCGCACGCACGCGCAGATCGATCCGTACGACGAAACGGCGCAGGTCTCGCTGCTGCGCCTGCTCGTCGCCTGCGGCCGGCAGGCCGAGGCGCAGCAGCAGGCACAGGCCGCGGGCGTGCTGCTGGGCGAGGTAGGTGGCGGCGCCGGCGCGCGGCTCGCCGAGGTGTGGCGCGAGCTCGGCGGCCGGGCCGCGGCGCCGCGCGCGGCCGACGCGCCGGCCGCGGTGCGTGCCCCGGCGCCGGCGTCCGCGCCGGCACTCGTCGGCCGGCAGGCGGAGTGGGCGCGCCTGCGCGCCGCGCTCGAGGCGACCGCCGCGGCGCGCCGCCTGCACGTGGTGCTGCTCGCCGGCGAGCCCGGCATCGGCAAGACCCGCCTGCTGCGCGAGCTGCTCGCGGCGGCGGCCGAGCGCGGCGGCACGGTGCTCGACGGCGCCGCGTACGAGGCCGAGATGCGGCGCCCCTACGGCCCGTGGATCGAGGCGCTGCGCCGCCTGCCGGCGCTGGCGATCGGCGACACGCTCGGCAGCGAGCTGGCGCCGTTGCTGCCCGAGCTCGGGGCCGCCGACGACACGCAGCGCACGCGCGACCGTTTGTTCGGCGCCGTCGTCGAGCTGCTCGCGGCGCGCGCCCACAGCGCGCCGCCGGTGGTGCTCGTCATCGACGATGCCCAGTGGTGCGATGAGACCTCGGCCGAGCTGCTGCACTACGTGGCGCGCATGCATCGCCACCGGCCGGTGCTGCTCGCGCTCGCGGCGCGCGACGGCGAGCTGCAGGACAACGAGGCCATGCTGCGCGTGCTGCGCGGCCTGCGCCGCGACGGCCTGGTCGAGGAAATCGCGGTGGCGCCGCTGAGTGCCGCGGAAACCGCGGCGCTGGTCGCGCCAGCCGCCCCGGACGTCGACGTGGCGCGCGTGTTTGCGGAGAGCGCCGGCAACCCGCTCTACGCGCTGGAGGTCGCGCGCTCGCTGCCGCACCGCCGCGGCGACGTGCCGCTGCCGCTGCGCCGCCTGGTGCGCGACCGCATCGAACGCCTGCCGGCCGATGCCGTCGAGGTGCTGCGCTGGGCGGCGGTGATCGGCCACACCGTCGACCTGCGCCGCCTCGCGGCGCTGGCGCCGCTCGATGCCGACCGGCTCGCCGACGCGTGCGAGGCGCTCGAACGCCACGCGTTGCTGCATGCGCTGCCCGATGGCCCTCAGCAGGCGGGCGGCTACGCGTTTGCGCACGATCTCGTGCGCCAGGTCGTGTACGCCGAGCTCTCCCAGCCGCGCCGCCGCCTGATGCACCAGCGCGCGCTGCGTGCGCTGCAGGCGATGGACGTCGGTGACGGCGCGCTCGCCGCCGAGCTCGCCCATCACGCGGCGCTCGCCGGCGACGCCGAGCAGGCGGCGCGCGCCTGCCTGCAGGCGGCGCGCGCCTGCCTGCGCGTCTTCGCCGCCGGCGACGCCGACGCGCTCGCGCGCCGCGGCATGCATCACGCCGGCGAGCTGCGCGACCCCGATCGCGTCACGCTGCTGCTCGAGCTCGCCGAGGTGCGCTACGCCGCGCACGCGCCGCGCGACCGCGCCGCCGAGGCGCAGACGATCGAGGCCCTGGCGCGCGAGGCGCTGGCGTTCGGCTGCCTCGCGCACGCGCGCCTCGGCTTTCACCTGGCGAGCTACCTGCGCTGGGAGGGCGGCGACTGGTCCGACGCCCAGCGCCACATGCTGCAGGCCGAGCAGATCAGCCGCGGCAGCGCCCCGGGCCAGCGCGTCGTCGCGCTCGCCGAGGCGGCGCGCTGCCTGACGCTGCTGGAGCGCGACCTCGGACATGCGCAGGCGCTGGTCCTCGAGGCCGAGGCGCTCGCGCAGCGCGAGGCGGTCGATGCCGACGCCCTCGCCGACGCGCTCGGGCTGCTGGCGCTGCACGAGGGGCGGCTCGACGAGGCGGCGGCGCACCTGACGCGCGCCCGCGACTGCTACCGCCGCACGCAGGACCGTCTCGGCGAGTTCCGCGCGCTCGAGCATCTCCTCGAGGTCGAGGTCGCGCAGGGACAGCTCGACGTCGCCCGGCAGCTGTGCAGCGAGCTCGGCGAGCTCGCCGCGCGGCTGCGCGAGGGCAGCGAGGCGCCGGCGGCACGCGTCTGCGCGGCGGTCGTACGCTACCTCGCCGCCGGCGCGGCGGTGTCGGCGGCCGACCGCGCCGAGCTCGATGCGGCGCTCGACGGGCTGCGCACCGTGGACGCGAAGCACCGGCTGCTGCGCGCCCTGCTCTGCGCGGCGGACTGCGAGCTGCAGCGCGGCGCGGTCGCGGACGCGCGGCGGCGCGCCGACGAGGCGCTGCGGCTCGCCCTGCAGCTCGAGCGGCCGAGCGACATCGTGCTGGCCCGTGCCGCGGTGGTGCGCGCCGCGCAGCGGCAGGAGGACGCGGCGACGGTGGTGCGCGAAACCGCCGCCCTGCGCGCCACCGACCTGCGCGGGCTGTCCGCGCCGGCGCGCACGGTGGCGGCCGAGCTGCTGACCGGACGCCGACCGCGGCGCCGCACGAAAGGAGCGCCCGTATGACCCCGACCATCGTCGTCGAACGCCGCTTCGAGCCGCCACTCAGCCTGGCGGCGCTCGCCGAGAACGGCCGGCAGGGAGCGTGGTGCATGGAGCAGCACCGCGTGCGCCATCTCTGCAGCCTGCTCGCCTACGACGGCATGACGCTGCTCTGCGCGTTTGCCGCGCCCGATGCCGAAGCGGTGCGCAGCGTGCTGCGCACGCTCGGCTCGCCGCCGGCGCGCGTCTGGCCGGGAACGGTGCACCACCCGGGCGCCGAGCGGCCAGGACCGGCGGCGGGTGACAGCCTCGCGGTCGTCGAGCGCTCGTTTCCCGAGCCGGTCGCATTCGCCGACATCCAGGCGATGGAGGACCGCGGCGCGTGGTGCCTCGAGCAACACCGCGTGCGCTTCCTGTGGACCTGGTTCGCCACCGACCACCGCCGCATGCTGTGTATCTACGCCGCCCCCGATGCCGATGCGGTGCGCGACGCCCAGGCCGGCGCCGGCATGCCCGTCGACCGCGTCTGGCCCGCCC
>CBFGUK010000097.1:0-16437 GCA_965651925.1 uncultured bacterium
GGCTCAGTCCGGCAGGCCCAGCACCCGCTTGGCGATGATGTTGCGCTGGATTTCCGAGGTGCCGCCCTCGATCGAGTTGCCGCGCGAGCGCAGCCACTCGCGGGTGATGTCGAGCTCCTCCTCCTCGAACCCGTCGCCCTCCCAGCCGAGCGCCTGCGGACCGAGGATCGACACCATCAGCTCGCGGCGGCGCTTGTTCAGCTCGGTACCGTAGTACTTGAAGATCGAGGTCTCGGGGCCCGGCGCGTGTCCGGCCTTGGCCGAGTCGCGCGCCCGCGCCAGCGTCCAGTCGAGGCTGCGCTGATCCATCTCGACCTGCGCGAGGCGGTGACGGACGGCGGCGTCGGCGAGCCGGCCGTCCGCCAGCCCGATGCAGTCGCGCGCGAGCTGCGCGGCGCCGCGCGCCGCTGACGGGCCGCCGAGGCCCTTGCCGATGTCGGCGATCATCGTGCGCTCGTGGCCGAGCAGCGCCTTGGCGACGCCCCAGCCCGTGTTGATCCCGCCGAGCACCTGGTCGCGCGGCACGCGCACGTGGTCGAGGAACGTCTCGCAGAACGGCGAGTAGCCGCTGATCAGCCGGATCGGCTTCACGCTGACGCCGGGGCTCGCCATGTCCATGAGCAGGAACGTGATGCCGGCGTGCTTCGGCGCATCGGGATCGGTGCGCACGAGCAGGAACATCCAGTCCGCCTGATCGGCGTACGAGGTCCACACCTTCTGCCCGGTGACGACGAAGTCGTCGCCATCGATGACGGCGCGCGTCTGCACGCTCGCGAGGTCGGATCCCGCACCCGGTTCCGAATAGCCCTGACACCAGCGGATCTCGCCGCGCACGATCGGCGGCACGTGCGCGCGCTTGAGCGCCTCGGTGCCGAGCTGCAGCAGCGTCGGCCCGATCATCGACAGGCCGAAGCCGATCAGCGGCGGGCGCAGGCGCAGCGCCGCCATCTCCTGCGCCAGCACGCGCGCCTCGGCGGCGCTCAGTCCGCCGCCGCCGTAGGCGGTCGGCCAGGTGGGCGCCGTCCAGCCGCGCGCCGCCATGATCTCCATCCACTGACGGACCTCGGGATTCGCATACGTCGCGCGCCGGCCGCCCCACGGTTCCTCGCCGTCGCGCATCGGCGTGCACATCGAGGGCGGCGCGTTGGCGAGCAGCCAGGCGCGCGTGTCGCGGCGGAAGGTCTCGAGATCGGCCATCGGGTCTCCTTCGGGAATGATCGCGGTGTCCCGGCAGATGCCGGCGGCGCACAGCCTAGTCCAGCAGCCCCCGCGCCGTCATCCGCGCGCGAGGGATGCTTGCAATTTGTGGGGAACCCGATAAACGCAAGCGGCTCATCTCGTCCGAGTTCCACACCCAAACGCATTCAGTGGAAGCAGATTCGCCACATGGTCCGTCACTCCGCTCCGCGTGCGCCGCAGGCGCACGTCGCCCGTCGACGCCGCCGCGTACGACGCGCCGCGCGGAAGTCGATGACGATAAGCAGAGTTGAAGGAGACGGAAAGTGGATTTCGTCGCTGCTAATGTTGCCAACGCGCGAGCGGCGTTCGTAGTATCCCGGTGATTCCATGTCGCAGGTCTTCCGCTCGTACACCAACGTCCTCGCCAAGGTGAGTGTCGTCGGACTCGCGCTGGCCGCCGGCGGCGGTCTGTTCGGCCTCGATGCCCTCTGGCGATCCTCCTACAACACCGGGCAGAACGTCGCGCGCGAGCAGCCGGTGCCGTTCAGCCACAAGCACCACGTCGGCGAGCTCGGCATCGACTGTCGCTACTGCCACACGTCGGTCGAGCGCTCGGCCGAGGCCGGCTTCCCGCCGACGCAGACGTGCATGAACTGCCACTCGCAGATCTGGGCCCTGAGCTCGACGCTCGAGCCGGTGCGCGCGAGCTGGCGGAGTGACGAGTCGATTCCGTGGACGAAGGTGTACGACCTGCCCGACTACGTCTACTTCGATCACTCCATCCACGTCGCGAAGGGCATCGGCTGCGCGAGCTGCCACGGCCGCATCGACCGGATGAACCTCGTCCAGCAGGAGCCGACGCTGTTCATGGAGTGGTGTCTCGAGTGCCACCGCAATCCCGCCCCCAACGTCCGGCCGCGGTCCGAGGTCTTCAACATGGCGTGGCAGCCGCCCGCCGACCACCCGAACCTCGGCGCCGAGCTGGTCGCGGCGCACGACATCCACGGCCGCGACGACTGCACGGCGTGCCACCGCTGAGCGCGCGCCCACGAAGGTCCCCGACATGAGCGTCACCTCTGAAGAGCAGACCGCCGCGCCCGGCGGCGGCAAGCCGCGCTCGGCCCTCGATCTGCCGGCGCTGCGCGCCCGGCTGGCGGCCGAGACCGGACCCCGCTACTGGCGCAGCCTCGACGAGCTCGCCGATACGCCCGAGTTCCGCGACTTCCTCGAGGCCGAGTTCCCGCAGGAAGCGCCGCGCCTGCTCGATCCCGTGCACCGGCGCACGTTCATGAAGCTGATGGGCGCGTCGCTGGCGCTGGCCGGTGTCAGCGCCTGCACCCGGCAGCCGGCCGAGACGGTCTTCCCGTACGTGAAGGCGCCCGAGTACATCGTGCCGGGCGAACCGCTCTACTTCGCCACCGCGATGGCGATCGACGGCGTCGCGCTCGGCCTGCTCGCCGAAAGCCACATGGGGCGGCCGACGAAGCTCGAGGGCAATCCGGATCATCCGGCGAGCGGCGGGGCGACCGATCAGTTCGCGCAGGCGTCGGTCCTCGGGCTGTACGATCCCGATCGCTCCCAGGTGGTGCGCCATCTCGGCGAGGTGCAGACGTGGCGCCATGCCGCCGCGGCGATCGCGCAGCTGGTCGAGGGCCACGGCGCGACGCAGGGCGCGGGGCTGCGCATCCTCTCGGGCAGCGTCACCTCGCCGACCGTGGCGCGTCTGCGCGCCGCGCTGCTCGAGCGCCTGCCGCAGGCGAAGTGGCACACGTGGCAGCCGGTGGCGCGCGGCAACGGCTATGCCGCGACGCGCACCGCGTTCGGCCGCCCGCTCGATGCGCATCTGCAACTCGAGAACGCCGACCGCATCCTGTCGCTCGATGCCGACATCCTCGGCTGCGGCCCGGCCACCGTGCGTCTGACGCGCGAGTGGGCGCGGCGCCGCCAGGTCGAGGGCGGCGGCCAGGCGATGAACCGCCTGTATGTCGTCGAGACCTCGACGACGAATACCGGCGCCGTCGCCGACCACCGCTGGCCGCTGCGGCCGGATCAGATCATCGAGTTCGCGCTCGGCGTCGCGCGCGGCCTCGGGCTCCCGGTGCGCGGGCCGGTCGGCATGGAGGCGCACCAGGCGGCGATCACCGCGGTCGTCCGCGACCTGCAGCAGCACCGCGGCCGCAGCGTCGTGGTCGCCGGCGAGTGGCAGCCGCCCGCCGTGCATCTGCTCGCCGCGGCGATGAACAACGTGCTCGGCGCCGAAGGCACGACGGTCGTCTACAGCGAGCCGGTCGCCGTCGATCCCGCCGACGAGATGGCGTCGCTGCGCGACCTCGTCGAGGCGATGAACGCGGGCAGCGTCGAGACGCTCGTGCTGCTCGACGTCAACCCGGTGTACGACGCCCCGGCCGATCTCGCGTTCACCACGGCGCTCGACAAGGTGCGCACGCGCATTCACCACGGGCTCTACGTCGACGAAACCGCCGAGCTCAGTCACTGGCACGTGCCGGCGACGCACTACCTCGAGAGCTGGGGCGACGTGCGCGCGGCGGATGGCACGGCGACCGTGCAGCAGCCGCTCATCGCGCCGCTCTACGACGGCAAGACCGAGGCCGAGTTCCTCGCCGCCTTCGTCGGCCAGGGCGAGGCGGCCGCCCACGACCTCGTGCGCGAGACGTGGGAGGGGACGCTGAGCGGCGACTTCGACCGCCAGTGGCGCAAGGTGGTGCACGACGGCGTCGTGCCCGACACGGCGCTCGCCCCGGTGCAGCCGAACTGGGTCACGCCGCCGAGCGCCTGGGGGCGCGAGCTCTTCCCGGCCCCGGCCGAGCGCGCGCCGGAGGCGATCGACGTCGTCTTCCGCCCCGATTCGGCGCTCTACGACGGGCGCTTCGCGAACAACGGCTGGCTGCAGGAAGTGCCGCGCGCCGTGACGCGGCTCACGTGGGACAATCCCGCGCTGATCGCGCCCGCCACCGCCGAGCGGCTCGGGATCGACCGCGGCATGCTCGTCGAGGTCGCGCTCGACGGGCGCACGCTGCAGGTGCCGGTGTGGATCCAGCCCGGGCACGCGCCCGATGCGATCACGCTCTATCTCGGCTACGGCCGGCGCCGCGCCGGCCAGGTCGGCACCGGTGTCGGGTTCGACACCTACGCGCTGCGCACCAGCACCGCACCGTGGCAGGCGGGCGGCGCGACGCTCGTCTCGCGGAACCGGCATTACGAGCTGGCGTGCACGCAGGACCATCACTCGATGCACGGCCGCAACATCGTGCGCGTCGCCTCGCTCGGCGAGTTCGAGCAGAACCCCGAGTTCGCGCACACGCACAGCGAGCGCGACAAGTCGCTCTACCCCGGCTTCCTCTACGAGGGGCACGCCTGGGGCATGACCGTCGACCTCAGCACCTGCACCGGCTGCAATGCCTGCGTGATCGCCTGCCAGGCGGAGAACAACATTCCGGTTGTCGGCAAGGACCAGGTGGCGATGGGGCGCGAGATGCAGTGGATCCGCATCGACCGCTACTTCGAGGGCGACCTCGACAGCCCGCAGACGGTCATGCAGCCGATGTTCTGCCAGCACTGCGAGCAGGCGCCCTGCGAGCCGGTGTGTCCGGTCAACGCGACGGTGCACGACAGCGAGGGGCTGAACGCGATGGTGTACAACCGCTGCGTCGGCACCCGCTACTGCTCGAACAACTGTCCGTACAAGGTGCGGCGCTTCAACTTCACGCTCTACAACGACCCGCAGAGCGACGTGCACAAGATGGTCTTCAACCCCGACGTGACCATCCGCAGCCGCGGCGTGATGGAGAAGTGCACCTACTGCGTGCAGCGCATCACCGCGGGCCGCATCGCGGCAAAGCGCGAGAACCGGCCGCTGCGCGATGGCGAGATCGTCACCGCCTGCGCGCAGGCCTGTCCGACGGGCACGCTGACCTTCGGGGACATCAACGACAAGGCGGCGCGGGTGACGCAGCTCAAGCAGAGCCCGCGCAACTACTCCGTGCTGAACGAGTTGGGCACGCTGCCGCGGACCACCTATCTCGCCGGCGTGCGCAACCCCAATCCCGATCTCGCGAGGGGCTGATGGCAGTACAGGATCGACACGCTCCGTCGCCGGCACCGCGGCACGCCGACGGGCTGCCCCCGGTCATCGAGCCGGGGCATTCGTTCGGCTCGATCACCGACAAGATCGCCTCGGTCGTCCAGGGCCGGAAGACGCCGCTCGGCTGGATCTTCGGCTTCGCCATCGGCTTCTCCGGTGTCCAGCTGCTCGGCCTCTCGGTCACCTACCTCTTCTACAAGGGCACCTACATCTGGGGCCTCAACATCCCGGTCGGCTGGGGCCTCGACATCCTCAACTTCGTCTGGTGGATCGGCATCGGCCACGCCGGCACGCTGATCTCCGCGATCCTGCTGCTCTTCCGGCAGACCTGGCGGACATCGATCAACCGCTTTGCCGAGGCGATGACGCTCTTCGCCGTCGCCTGCGCCGGCATGTATCCGGTCATCCACACCGGGCGGCCGTGGCTCGCGTACTGGCTGCTGCCCTATCCGAACACGATGGGCATGTGGCCGAACTTCCGCAGCCCGCTGATTTGGGACGTGTTCGCAGTGTCGACGTACGCGACGGTGTCGCTGCTGTTCTGGTTCGTCGGCCTCATCCCCGACCTCGCGACGCTGCGCGACCGCTCGGAGAGCAAGGTCGGGCGCGTGATCTACGGCGCGCTGGCGATGGGCTGGCGCGGCTCGGCCGACCACTGGCACAAGTACGAGACCGCGTACCTGCTGCTCGCCGCGCTGTCGACGCCGCTGGTGCTCTCGGTCCACACCATCGTGTCATTCGACTTCGCCGTCGGGCAGGTGCCGGGCTGGCACGCGACGGTGTTCCCGCCGTACTTCGTCGCCGGCGCCATCTTCGCCGGGTTCGCGATGGTGATGATCATCGCGATTCCGCTGCGCAAGTACTACGGGCTCCAGGACTTCGTCACCATGCGCCACTTCGACTACATGGGGCGCATCACCCTCGCGACCGGCCTCATCGTCGGCTACGGCTACCTCGTCGAGACGTTCATGGCCTTCTACAGCGGCAATCAGTACGAGATCGCGCTGATGATGAACCGCTTCCAGGGGCCGTACGCGCCGCTCTACTGGGCGCTGATCTTCTGCAACGTGGTCTCGATCCAGCTGCTGTGGTTCCAGCGCATCCGCTCGAGCCTCGGCTGGCTGTTCTTCATCTCGATCATCGTCAGCATCGGCATGTGGCTCGAGCGCTTCATCATTATTCCCGTCAGCCTGTCGCGCGACTTCCTGCCGTCGTCGTGGGGCATGTACTACCCGACGTTCTGGGACTGGTCGACGTTCATCGGCACGCTCGGCCTGTTCACGGCGCTGCTGTTCCTGTTCATCCGCCTGCTGCCGATGATCTCGATCTTCGAGATGCGCACGCTGCTGCCCGAGGCCAAGGTCGAGGGCGGCGGTGGAGGGGGGCACCACTGATGAGCGCGGCGCACGCACGCACGGCGGGCGATCCGCTGGTGTACGGCCTGATGGCCGAGTTCCATTCGTCGACCGAGCTCGTCGCGGCGGCGCAGCGGACCACGGCCGCCGGCTACACGCAGTACGACTGCTACACGCCGTTCCCGATCGAGGAGCTGCACGACGCCATGCCGCACAAGCGCAACTGGCTGCCGTTCCTCGTGCTCATGGGCGGCATCATCGGCGGGATCGCGGGCTTCTCGCTCTGCTATTTCACCTCGGTCGAGGTCTACCCGATCAACGTCGGCGGCAAGCCGTTGAACAGCTGGCCGGCATTCATCCCGGTCACCTTCGAGTGCACGGTGCTGTTCGCCGCGCTGACGGCGGTGATCGGCATGCTCGGCCTGAACGGATTCCCGATGCCGTACCATCCGGTCTTCAACGTGCCGGGCTTCGCGCTCGCCTCGCGCGACCGGTTCTTCCTCTGCATCGAGTCGACCGATCCGCAGTTCGATCTCGACGAGACCTGGAGCTTCCTGTCGCGCCTGCAACCGAAGCAGGTGTCACAGGTCGAACACTGATGCGCCGCGTCCGCTTCTCTTCCCTCCTGCTCGCGGCGCTCGCCGCCGCGGCGCTCGCCGGCTGCCGGCAGGACATGCACAACCAGCCGAAGTACCAGGCGTACGAGCGCAATCCGTTCTTCGCCGATCAGCGCGCCTCGCGGCCGCTGGTCGCGGGCGTCGTGGCGCGCGGGCATCTCGACGAGGACGAGGCGTTCTTCCGCGGCGTCGCCGGCGGCCAGCCGGTCACCGCGAACCCGCTCGGCATGGGCGAGGACGTCCTGCTGCGCGGCCAGGAGCGCTACAACATCTACTGCACGCCGTGCCACGACCGCACCGGCAGCGGCGAGGGGATGATCGTCCAGCGCGGCTACAAGCAGCCGCCGTCGTTCCACGATCCGCGTCTGCGCGCGGTGCCGGACGGCTACTTCTTCCAGGCGATGACGAACGGCTTCGGCACGATGCCGAGCTATGCGCCGCAGATTCCGGCGCGCGACCGGTGGGCGATCGTCGCCTACATCCGCGCGCTGCAGTTGAGCCAGAACGCGACGCTCGCGGACGTGCCCGAGGCGGATCGCGCCACGCTCGGAGCCGGGCAATGAGCAACCTCCAGGCGACTTTCACCCTCCCCGAGGACCACGTCCTGCGCCGCAGCCCGAGCGCGCTGCTCGGTCTCGGCGTGCTCGGCCTCGCCGTCCTCGGCGCCGGCGTGCTCGTCGACCGCGCGCAGTTCTTCCGCTCCTACCTCGTCGGCTTCATGTTCTGGGGCGGCATCGCGTTCGGGTCGTTCGGCTTCGTCGCGCTCAACCACATCGCCGGCGGCCGCTGGGGCATCGTCATCCGCCGCATCTGCGAGGCGGCGATGCGCACGCTGCCGCTGATCGCCGTGCTGTTCGTGCCCATCCTGTTCGGCATGCACGACCTCTACGAGTGGACGCACGCCGATCACGTCGCCCACGATCCGGTCCTGCAGTACAAGGCCTCCTGGTACCTCAACACCGAAGGCTTCATCGTCCGCGCCGTCATCTACTTCGCGATCTGGTTCCTCTTCGCGTACGGGATGCTGCGCGTGTCGCGGGAGCAGGACGCGACCGGCGCGCCGCAGACCGTCCGGCGGCTGCAGTTCCTCGGCCGCGGGGCGATCGTCGCCTACGTGCTGACCATGACGCTCGCCTCGGTCGACTGGATGATGTCGATCGAGCCGCACTGGTACTCGACCATCTACGGCCTGCTGATCATCGCCGGCCAGGTGCTGAACGCGTTCGCGTTCGCGATCGTCATCCTCGTGCTGCTCGCCGATCACGAGCCGGTCGCGCGCGTGGCGAACGTCGAGCGCTTCCACGACCTCGGCAAGATGCTGCTCGCGTTCGTCATGATCTACGCCTACTTCGCCTTCTCGCAGTTCCTGATCGTCTGGTCGGGCAATCTGCCGGAAGAGACGCCGTGGTACCTGAAGCGCATCACCGGCGGCTGGCAGTATCTCGCCATCCTGCTGCCGGCGTTCCACTTCTTCCTGCCGTTCTTCGTGCTCCTTTCGCGCAACCTCAAGCGCAATCCGCGGCGGCTGATTTTCGTCGCGCTGCTGATGATCGTCATGCGCCTGCTCGACCTGTTCTGGTACATCGCCCCGGCGTACTCGCCCGGCGCGTTCCGCGTCCACTGGATGGACGTCGCCGCCGTGCTCGGCATCGGCGGCGTGTGGCTCGCCGCGTTTCTCTGGCAGTTCCAGGGCCGTCCCGTCGTGCCGCTGCGCGACCCGGCGCTGCCGTTGGAGGTGTCCGCATCATGAGCTCCGCTCCGCAGCCCGTGCATCACGACGCGCCCGCCGCCCACGCCCACGGCGCGCACGAGGAGCGCGACGTCAACCTCACGCCGGTGGTGCTCGCCGGCGTCGGCGTCATTCTCCTGGTGGTCGTCGCCGCGGTGGCGATGTTCGGCCTCTACGACGTGCTGATGGTGCAGGAGGCGCGCATGAGCCCGCCGGCGAATCCGCTCGTCGCCGCGGCCGGCCCGCGCCAGCCGCCGGCGCCGCGCCTGCAGTCGGATCCGATCAAGGATCTCGAGGAGCTGCGCGCTGCCGAGGACAAGCTGCTCACCAGCTACGGCTGGGTCGACAAGAATGCCGGCACGGTCCGCATTCCGATCGCGCGCGCGATCGAGCTGCTCGCCGACCGCGGCGCGTCGGCGGGGGCCGCGCAGTGACCACACGCACCACGCTCGCGCTGCTGCTCGCCGGGGGGCTCGCCCTCGCCGGACCGGCCGCGGCGCAGACGAACGCCGGGCAGCGCCCGCCCGAGCTGCGCGAGGTCGGCATCGACCAGCGCCTCAACGAGCAGGTGCCGCTCGACCTGACGTTCCGCAACGAACGCGGCGAGTCGGTGACGATCGGCAGCCTGCTGCGCGGCAAGCCGGTGATCCTGTCGCTCGTCTATTACGAATGTCCGATGCTCTGCACGCTGGTGCTCAACGGCATGCTCAGCACGCTGCGCGCGCTGCCGTTCACCGCCGGCGAGGAGTTCGACATCATCACCGTGAGCTTCGATGCCACCGATACGCCGGAGCTCGCGGCGCAGAAGAAGACGACGTACCTGAACGAGTACCGCCGCCCCGGCGCCGAGGACGGCTGGCACTTCCTCACCGGCGACGAGGCGAGCATCGCGCGCCTCGCCGAGGCGGTCGGCTTCCGGTACACGTACCTGCCCGACACGCAGGAGTTCGCGCACGCCGCCGGCATCATGGTGCTCACCCCGCGGGGCATCCTGGCGCGCTACTTCTACGGCGTCGAGTACGCCCCGCGCGACGTGAAGTTCGGACTGATGGAGGCGGCCGAGCATCGCATCGGCTCGCCCGTCGACCAGCTGATGTTGTTCTGTTTCCGCTACGACCCGAGCACCGGCCGCTACAGCAACGTGGTGCTCAATGCGGTGCGCCTCGGCGGCGTGCTGACGGTGCTGGCGTTCGCGCTGTTCGCGCTCCGCAGCTGGCGGCGTGAGCGCGGCACGCACGCGGCCGCCGGACGGCAACCGCCGGTGACCGTCAGCGGTCCCGGCGGCGAGTGAGACGATCATGCGAGCGTACGATTTCCCGCTCTTCCCGGAACAGGCGTCGACCATGGCCGCGCAGGTCGACTACCTGTTCTTCTTCCTCGTCGGCATCAGCCTCGTGTTCGGCGTCGGCATCGCGGCGACGCTGGTCGCGTTCGCGATCCGCTTCCGCCGCACCCCGGGCAACGTCGTCGGCCACCCGATCCACGGCTCGACGCTGCTCGAGATCGCCTGGTCGGTGGTGCCGTTCGGCATCACCATGGTGATCTTCGCCTGGGGCGCGTGGCTGTTCTTCGGCTTCTCGCGGCCGCCCGACAACGCCCACGAGGTGTTCGTCGTCGGCAAGCAGTGGATGTGGAAGCTGCAGCACATGGAGGGCCGGCGCGAGATCAACGAGCTGCACGTCCCGGTCGGCGAGGCGGTGAAGCTGACCATGACCTCCGAGGACGTCATCCACAGCTTCTACGTGCCGGCGTTCCGCATGAAGTTCGACGTGCTGCCCGGCCGCTACACCACCGCGTGGTTCCAGGCGACGAAGGTCGGCGAATACCATCTCTTCTGCGCCGAGTACTGCGGCACCGAGCACTCCGGCATGATCGGCAGGATCGTCGTGATGGATCCGGCCGACTACCAGACGTGGCTTGCGCAGCAGCCGCCGGTCGCCGGCGCGGTGGCGGTCGCCGCGGCGCCGGGTGCCGCCGCGGCCCCGGGTGCGGCCGTGTCGCCGGTCGCGGCCGGCGAGGCACTGTTCGCCGCCAAGGCGTGCGCGACCTGCCATCTGCCGCAGGGCGGGGCGCTCGGCCCGTCGCTCGTCGGCGTCTTCGGGCACGAGGTCGAGCTCGCCGACGGCTCGACCGTGGTGGTCGATGAAGCCTATCTGCGCGAATCGATCCTCAATCCGACGGCGAAGATCGTGAAGGGCTTTCAGCCGGTCATGCCGACGTTCCAGGGGCAGCTCACGGAGGAGGAGCTCCTGCAGCTCATTCAGTACATCAAGTCGCTGGCCAAGGACGCGCCGGCCGAGGGCGTCGCCCAGGGTGAGCCCGGCGCCACCGGCCCGGCATCGTGAGAGGACGACGGATCATGTCAGGTCCCGCCATCGAAGCTCCGGCGCGCCCCGCGCCGCCATCACCCCCGCGGCGCACGTATCTCAACAATGGGTACAGCGTGGCGTCGTGGTTGCTCACCACCGACCACAAGCGCATCGCGATCCTCTACCTGATCACGATCACGGTCTTCTTCCTGCTCGGCGGCCTGTTCGCCGCCGGTATCCGCCTCGAGCTGCTGACGCCGCGCGGCGACCTGATGCAGGCCGACACCTACAACAAGTTCTTCACGATGCACGGCATCGTGATGATCTTCTTCTTCCTCATCCCCTCGATCCCGGCCGTGCTCGGCAACTTCCTCATCCCGATCATGATCGGGGCGAAGGACCTCGCGTTCCCGCGCGTCAACCTGCTGAGCTGGTACATCCTCGTCATCGGCGCGGCGTTCGCGCTGGCGGCGATGATCGGCGGCGGCGTCGACACCGGCTGGACGTTCTACACGCCGTACAGCAGCACGTACTCGAGCTCGCACGTGATGCTGGCGGCGATCGGCCTGTTCATCACCGGCTTCTCGTCGATCCTGACCGGCCTGAACTTCATCGTCACCATCCACCGCATGCGCGCGCCGGGCATGACGTGGTTCCGCATGCCGCTGTTCGTCTGGGCGCACTACGCGACCAGCCTCATCCAGGTGC
This sequence comes from uncultured bacterium, assembly GCA_965651925.1. GTDB lineage: Bacteria > Desulfobacterota > Binatia > HRBIN30 > CADEER01 > CBFGUK01. The sequence continues at coordinate 12,000 of CBFGUK010000097.1, forward strand.
TCGGCACGCCGGTGATCGCGATCACGATCTTCCTCCTGGCGATCGAACGCGGGCTGCGCATCGGCATCTTCGATCCCGCGCTCGGCGGCGACCCGGTGCTCTTCCAGCACCTGTTCTGGTTCTACTCGCATCCCGCCGTCTACATCATGATCCTGCCCGGCATGGGCGTGGTCAGCGAGATCATCACCTGCTTCTCACGCAAGGCGGTGTTCGGCTACGCGTTCATCGCGCTGTCGAGCGTCGCGATCGCGGTGCTCGGGTTCCTCGTCTGGGGCCACCACCTGTTCACCAGCAGCCAGTCGGTATACGCGGCGCTGATCTTCTCGGTGCTGAGCTTCGCCGTCGCGATCCCGTCGGCGGTCAAGGTGTTCAACTGGACGGCGACGCTCTACCGCGGGTCGGTGCGTCTCGATGCGCCGATGCTCTACGCGCTCGGCTTCATCGGCCTGTTCACCATCGGCGGCCTGACCGGCCTGTTCCTCGCGTCGATCGGCCTCGATCTGCACGTCCACGACACGTACTTCGTCGTCGCGCACTTCCACTACATCATGGTCGGCGGTGCGATCCTCGCCTACCTCGGCGGCATGCACTTCTGGTGGCCGAAGATGACCGGCAAGCTCTACCCGGAGGGCGCGGCGCGGGCGTCGGCCCTGCTGGTGTTCATCGGCTTCAACCTGACGTTCTTCCCGCAGTTCGTGCTCGGCTACCTCGGCATGCCGCGGCGCTACCACGCCTATCCGGACGAGTTCCAGGTGCTCAACGTGCTGTCGACCGCCGGCGCGTCGATCCTCGCCGTCGGCTACATCCTGCCGCTGATCTACCTGCTGTGGTCGCTGCGCAGCAGCCGCGAGGCGGGCGCGAATCCCTGGAACGCCAAGGGGCTCGAGTGGACCATTCCGTCGCCGCCGCCGACCGAGAACTTCACCGAGACGCCGATCGTCACCGAAGAACCGTATCACTACACGTCCGAGCACGACGTGCCGGCCCAGGAGGCTTCCGTTGCTTGAGCAGACGGCCCCCTACGTCGCCCACCACTTCGACGACGCGGAGCAGCAGCATGATGCGTCGTCGCTGGGGATGTGGCTGTTCCTCGTCCAGGAGGTCATGTTCTTCGGCGGGCTGTTCACCGCCTACGTGGTGTACCGCACGGCGTATCCGGAGGCGTTCCACGCCGGCAGCCACGAGCTCGACATCGGGCTCGGCGCGTTCAACACGCTCGTCCTGCTGACCAGCAGTCTGACGATGGCGCTGTCGGTGCACGCGGCGCAGGTGAGCCGGCGCGGGATGCTGCTCGTCAACCTCGTGCTGACGCTCGTGCTCGGCCTCGTGTTCCTCGGCGTGAAGGTCATCGAGTACGCCTCGAAGTTCGAGCATCACCTCGTCCCGGGCCCGAACTTCGCCTTCCACCACGGCGCTGCCAACCCCGGACATGTCGAGCTGTTCTTCTCGCTCTACTTCGCCATGACCGGGCTGCACGCGATCCACATGATCATCGGCGCCGGCCTGCTGCTGGTGCTGATCTGGCGCGGGGCGCAGGGGATGTTCAACCGCTACTACTACACCCCGGTCGAGATGGTCGGCCTCTACTGGCACTTCGTCGACCTCGTCTGGATCTTCCTCTTCCCCCTGCTGTACCTGCTGGGCCGGCACTGAGCGCGGCGGAGCACTGCGATGTCAGCGACGACGACCGATCATACCAACGCACTGCCCGTCAGCACCTGCCTGATGGTGTACGCGGCGCTGCTGTTCCTCACCGCGGTCACCGTGGGAGCGGCGTTCCTCGACATGAGCTTCCTGAACACGCCGATCGCCCTCGGCATCGCTTCGGCGAAAGCCCTGCTGGTCATGTACTTCTTCATGGAGCTGCGCCACAGCCCGAAGCTGCAGTGGGTCATCATGGGCTCGAGCTTCATCTTCCTCGCCATCATGATCACGATCACCATGGCCGACATGGTGAGCCGCGGCTGGCTCGGCGTACCGGGGAAGTAGCATGAGCGCGCCGCGTGCGGCGCGGCCCGCGGGCCCGGAGCGGTCCGCACTCCCTGACGTTCGCGCGCGGCGCCCGCGCCGCGCGCTCCGGATGGGCGCCGGTCGGGTACAAAACGCCGCCGTCGCGACGATCCCGCCTTGCTCGCGCCGCGGGGCGGTGTAGCGTGAGGCCGATGAGCACCCTCGATTCGCGCTGGCCGCTCCTCGATACGCTCGCTTCGCCCGATGACGTCAAGGACATGGACGCCGAGGGGTTGCGGGCCCTCGCCGCCGAGGTCCGGTCGTTCATCATCGAGTCGGTGACCCGCACCGGCGGGCACCTCGGCGCCGGGCTCGGCGTCGTCGAGCTGACGCTCGCGCTTTATGCCGAGTACCAGTTCAACGATCGCGACCGGCTCGTCTGGGACGTCGGCCATCAGTGCTACCCGCACAAGCTGCTGACCGGCCGCCGCGCCGGATTCGCCTCGCTGCGTCAGTGGCAGGGGCTGTCCGGGTTCCCCGATCCCGCCGAGTCGCCGTACGACACGGTGAAGACCGGCCACGGCGGCACCAGCATCTCGACCGCGATGGGGTTCGCGCTCGCCTGGCGCGGCCGCCCCGAGCACGTCGGCCGCAAGGCGGTCGCGGTCATCGGCGACGGGTCGATGCAGGAGGGCAACGCGTTCGAGGCGCTCAACCACGGTGGGTCCTTCCGGGATCTCGAGCTCGTCGTCGTGCTGAACGACAACGAGATGAGCATCAGCCCGAGCGTCGGCGCGCTCAGCGCCTACCTGTCGCGGGCGCGCAGCTCGACGTGGCTCAACCAGCGCCTGCGCACGATCCAGAGCGCGATCCGCCGCATTCCGCGCATCGGCGATGACGTCGACGACGTGCTGCAGCGCTGGTACCACTCGCTGCAGGGCATCATCCCGCACCACGCGCTCGGCATCATCTTCGAGGAGCTCGGCTTCTTCTATTACGGGCCGATCGACGGCCACGACATCGACGCGCTGCGCACCGCGTTCCGCGCCACGCGCTGGATGCGCCGCCCGGTGCTGATCCACGCGATCACGAAGAAGGGGCGCGGCTACCGCGACGATGTGCCCGAGGCGACCTGCTATCACGCCGCGAGCGGCAGCCAGCCGCCGGCGACGGCGGCGGCGCTCGAGTATCCCGACCAGGGCGGCCCGACGTTCACCAGCGCGTTCGCCGCGCAGGCGGCGACGATGCTCGAGCGCGATCCGCGCGCCGTGGTGCTGACCGCGGCGATGCTCGACGGCACCGGGCTGACGGCGATGGCGAAACGGTTTCCCGACCGCGTCATCGACGTCGGCATGGCCGAGCAGCATGCCGTGGCGCTCGCCGCCGGCCTCGCGCTCGCCGGGCACCGGCCGATCTGCGCGATCTACTCGACATTCCTGCAGCGCGCCTACGACCAGCTCTTCCAGGAGGTCGCGCTGCAGAACGCCGCGGTGCTGTTCTGTGTCGATCGCGGCGGCCTGGTCGGCAACGACGGCGCGACGCACAACGGCGTCTTCGACATCACCTATCTCCGCTGCCTGCCGAATTTCGTCCTCATGGCCCCGCGCGACACCGCCGAGCTGGCGCAGATGATGGCGCTCGCGGCGACGGTCGACGGGCCGACCGCCATCCGGTTCCCGCGCGGCAGCGGTGCCGCCGAAGCCGTCCGGCCGCCGGTGCCGGCGTTCGCCGTCGGCGAGGCGGAACGGCTCGCCGACGGGAGCGACGGCTGCCTGCTCGCGTACGGACCGATCGTCTATGCCGCGCTCGAGGTGCGCCGCCGCGTGCAGGCCGCCACCGGGCACGAGCTGGCGGTGATCAACGCGCGCTTCGTGAAGCCCCTCGACACGGCGCTGATCGGCGCCGAAGTCGCCCGCCAGCCGGTGGTGTTCACGCTCGAGGATCACGCCGCCGCGGGCGGCTTCGGCTCGGCGGTGCTCGAATTCGTGCGCTCGCGCGCCGATCTCGATGCCAATCGCATCGAGGTGGTCGGCCTGCCCGACCGCTTCATCGACCATGGCCAGCGCGCCGAACAGCTCGCCTCGGCCGGGCTCGACGTCGATGCCATCACGGCACGTGTCAGCGCGCGCCTGGCCGACATGCGCCCGGCGACGCCGGTGCGCCTGGTGACCGTCCCCCCATCCGTCAGCGCCTGAGGAGGTCCACGATGCCCGTTCGCCGTCTCGCCTGTCCGCTGTCGCTCCTGGTTGCGCTGAGCGCGCCGGCCATCGTGCTTGCCGAGGACTCCGTCAGCGGCGGGGCAAAGGAAATCGGTCGCGCGATCAGCGACGATGCGAAAGAGGGCTGGGACAAGACCAGGGACCTCTCCCGGAAAGGCTGGGAGAAGACGAAGGACGGCGTCGGCACGGGCCTCGAGAAGACCGGCGAGGGCTTCGACAAGGCCGCCGACGGCCTCGACCGCGCCGGCGAAGACGTGAAGGACTGAGAA
>CBFGUK010000098.1:0-16379 GCA_965651925.1 uncultured bacterium
AGGTGAACCGGATTGCAGCAACGCATGGTCGAGTACTTGAACTGCTCGGGGGTGAACTCGGCAAGATCCAATCGGCTCTGGAAAGGGGCGTAGCATGAACCCGAAAGATAGCGAGCTGTTGAACCAGCTCATTGAGAAGACGAACGATGGTACACTCACCTGGGAGGATACTGCTATGCTGGGGCGGTTTGTTGCGACGCTCGGCGGCAAGGTCTCTTTCGTCCTCGATGAGGGAAGGGTAAGTCCAATTCTCCGAATGAGAGATGCATTAGACCGCGATCTCCTTGAACTGTCTGACGACATGCGGTTGCAGCAACTATACGATAAAGCTCGCAGACAAGCGCTGCATGTCGACGAGACGCTTGATGCCGTTATCGCTGAATTGCGTTCTAAGTGAGTCTCCACAGTTGCATCATACGGTGCCGGTGTATTTGCGCTATATGGCGCGATTGAGAGGTCAGGCGCGGGTCGTGGCGAGCGCTGGTTGACGCCCGCGAAGCAACCACGAACGCTCCCCGCGCCGCCCTGGCGGTCTACGAGGCGCTGCTCGCCGCCGCCGAGCAGGGCGCGGTGACGAACGAATCGCCCACCGGCCTGCGCACCCTGATCGCCCGCCTGCGCCGTCAGGCCGCCGGCACCCCGGCGGCCGCGACGCAGTAACCGATCCGGGGACCGCGGGCGTCCTCGCCCGCATGCAGGGCGTGGCACGCAATGACCCGATACGAATGCCTCGCGAGCGATACGCGTCCGGGAGCGCGGGCGGCCCGCCCGCATTGAACTGCGCTGACAGCACGATCGACGAGCAACGCCTCGCCGGCGAGATGCTTCCCCCGGGACCGCGGGCGTCCTCGCCCGCAGCGCAGCGCGCCGCTTCGCGAGACGCGATGAGACGACGCGTGCTCGCGTAACGCGGTTCGATGCGGGCGGGCCGCCCGCGCTCCCGGACGCGTCCTGCTCGCGACGCGGGCGTTTTCGGCGCGTCGTACACGAACGTCCTGCATGCGGGCGGGACGCCCGCGGTCCAATCGGATGCCCGCGGCCCTGATGGCGGGGCCGTCAGCCGCGGCGGCGTAGCGCGGCGTCGATGACCGGGCGGAATTCGGCGGCGGCGGTGCTTTCGATTTCAGCCGGGACGGTGCGCAGCCAGGCGACGTAGTCGGCGGGCAGACAGTGCTCGACGGCGCCCTCGGTGAGCAGCGCCATGTAGCGCGTCGACGGGCGCAGATGCGGATCGCGGCGCGCGCTGGTCAGCGTCCGCGCCGCGACCGCGGCGTGCTCCCCGCAACGGTCACGGCGGCGTAGTTGTTGATCAGCACGCCTTCGGTCAGCTCGATGTGCGCGAGGTCGGACTCGTCGACCTCGTAGAGCACGCCGAGCACCGCGGCCGCCGGTTCGGGCACGATGTTCGCGAAGCCGTGTCCGCCGGGCAGCAGCGACGGCTTGTCGAACACCAGCCGCCAGTCGGCGAGGCGCGCCGGCAGGGCGCGCGCGACCGTGATGCCGCGCCGCCCGCACAGCGTCGCGGTCTGCATGTTCGACCCGTAGGCGAAGTACCAGACCATGCGATGCGCCGCGCGGGTCAGCTCGGCGTGCAGTCGTCGACACCCGCGACCATCGCCTTGCACGCGGTGGGATCGGCGGTCTGATCGCACAGTGTGCCGTAGTAGTTGCACATCGCGTGATTGTTCTCGAGGTCGCTGACCGAGTGGATCGGCCCGCCGAACGTGACGTCATAGGCGGTGTCGATGTGCTCGTAGAAGAGGAACTCCGGCATGTCGTTGTTGATGATCACCGTCACCGCGGGCGGCAGTCGCGGCACCTCGTCGTTCGTGTTCGCGATTCGCCAGGTGATCGGCAGCTCGTCGACCAGCAGGGCGAAGACCGGATTGCCGGTGCGCGGGCTCGCGAAGTTGTAGAGCACGGGATCGCTGAACGGCGTCGCGCGCGCGAGGTCGGGCGCCGCGAGCGTCGCCAGCGCCGCGCCGAGGCTGTGCCCGGTGATGTACAGCGTGTCGTACGTGCCCTCCTGCGCGAGCGAGTTCACGAGATCGATGATGCCGGTGTTGAGCGACGCATAGATCGCCGTGAAGCCGGTTTCGGTCTCACCGCCGCCGGCGACGAAGGTGTACGGCTCCTGCGTCAGCGTCGCGTCGGAGACCCACTCGGCAATCGTCTTCGTGCCGCGGAAGACGACGTAGATCGACGTGCCCGACGTGGCGACGTAGGCGATCGGCACGGCATCGGGGAAGTCCTCGCCGGGGAAGTGCTCGGCGGTGAGGAACTGCGCGCGCAGCGTGTACGGCGCCGGCAGCGTGAACGAGTCGCCCTGCTCGTAGTCGGTGAGCATCTGGTACGACTGCAGGCAGAGCCGCCCGAGCTCGAGCGCGGTGGCCAGATCGAACGGATGGCCCTCCTCGTCGGTCACCGGCGTCGGTGTCGGCATCGGGCGGCTGCCGTCGTCATCGTCGTCACCACATCCGGCGAGCAGCAGGACAAGAGCGAGTGCCACGGTCCAGCGGATGATCGTCATCGCGTACCCCCCCTCGATCGTGGAACACAGATGAACACGGATGACCACGGATGAACACTGATACAAGGATCGTGGTCATCGCTGCTCATCGAATTGGTGGCGTCTCAGTAGATGCGTGGCTCGCCGAGCGGGCGGGTCTTCCAGCGCTTGTGGAACCAGATCCACTGCTCGGGATGGCGGCGGAGCATCGCCTCGACGACTGCGGTGCAGCGCTGCGTGTTCTCGACCACGTCGGCCTCGCGGTCGCCGGTCTTCACCAGCTCGACGGCGGGCAGCACGACGATGCGGTGCCGGTCGCTGTCGTCCTCGCGGACGAGGAAGACGGGGATCACCGGCGCGCCGCTGAGCATCGCGAGGCGCGCCGGCCCGGGCGTCGTACAGGCGGGCAGGCCGAAGAAGTCGACGAACACGCCGTAGCGGCGCGTCTGGTTCTGGTCGGCGGGAATGGCGACGATCTGCCGGCGGTGCAGCGCGCGCAGCGCCGCCTTGGCGGCGGTCTTCTTCGCCAGCGACACCGTGCCGGCGCGGGCGCGCAGGTCGGTGATGGCGCGGTCGACGAGCGCGTTGGTCATCGGCCGGTGCACCAGGGTGATCGGATGGCCGAGCAGCCCGTGCGCATAGGCGAGCAGCTCCCAGTTGCCGAAGTGCCCGGTCAGGACCACGGCGCCGCGTTCGGTCGCGAGTGCGAGCGCCGCCTGCCAGGCGGCGGGATCCTCGACGGTCACGTAGCGGCCGATCGTCTCCGGCGTCAGCGTCGCGAAGTGACAGACCTCCGCGGCCATGCGGCCGAGGTTGCGCGCCGAGGCGCGCAGGATGGCGCGGTGCTCGGCGGCGGAGCGGTCCGGAAGCGCGAGCTGCAGGTTGAACAGGCCGATGCGCCGGTCGCGGCGGTCGAGGAAATAGAACAGATCGCCGAGCCACGTGCCGACGCGCAGCGCGGCGGCGCGCGGCAGCAGCGCGAACGCGCCCATGACGGCGCGCATCACGAACAGCTCGAGGCGCGCGCGCCACGTCGGCGCCGTTGCGGCGGGTGCTTCAGCGGCAGGCGACATGTTCATTGGTTACGCGACGCACGCCCATGCCGGATTCCGTACACGTACTCGTACACGACTTCAGTCCGCGACCTGCGCACGCGGGGCCACGTACCGTGGTCCGTGTACGAGTACGAGTAGGTGTACGGGTACGAGTACGGTACGGGTCGAAGGAAGAGTCGAGCGTCGTCAGGCGACGGAGGCGCCGAAGACGCTGATCTCCTTCTGCTTCAGCGCCCCGTACACCTCGGCATCGACCTTGCGGTACTTCTCCATCGCCGTCTCGGCGAGGCTCTCGTCGCCGGCGGCGCGCGCGACCTCGAGGAGTTTCAGCCGCATCCACGACAGGTGCCACTTCTCGTCTTTCGTCACCTCGCGCAGCAGCGCCAGCGTGTCGGCATCGGTATCCGGACGCGCGGCGTGCTCCATGTAGCGCGCCAGCGAGCGCTCCTCGACGACGACGGTCAGTGCGAGAATCTCGAGCAGCGATTTCGGCACCGTGCGGAAGCCGATGCGCGTCTGGTACCCGTCGCTGACCTTCATCGGCCTGGCGCCGAGGTCGTGAATGCGCTTGGTCCACAGCCAGGCATGACGCGTCTCGTCGGCGACGTGCAGCGTCAGCTTCACCTGGGCATCGGGATCGTCCATGAGCTTGATGAGCCGCATCAGCAGGTTCGCGCCGTGCAGCTCCGCGTCACGGTAATAGCTCATCATCTCGATGATGCGCGGGTCAGGTGTCGCCATCCGTTGCTCCCTCGCCCGGCCCCCCCGGTCCGGTGCGTCGGTGTCTCGGGGCAGCACGTCACTCCAAAACTGCCCGTGGCTAGTGAATATCGGCGTCGAGATCAAGATTCGCGACCGGCCGGCGGCGCCAGCGTTTGTGCCACCACACCCATTCCGCCGGGTGCTCGCGCACGTGCGCTTCGAGCACGGCGCTGCACTGGCGCGTCAGCTCGAGGATGGCGGTGCGCCGGTCGCAGTCGCGCGGCGGCTCGATCGGCGGCAGCACGGTGAACACGTGCCCGCCCTCCGGGCGGCGGCGGGCGAACGCCGGCACGATCGGGATGCCGCGGCGCGCGGCGAGCGCCGCGGCGGCGGCCGGGGTGCGTGCCAGGCGGCCGAAGAACGGCACCGACACCGACGGGGCGTCGGTGTCCTGGTCGATGAGCAGCGCGAGGACGCCGTGCGCGCGCAGGACCTGCAGGATCTCGCGCCCCGAGCTCGGGCTCTCGCGCAGGATCGTGCGCACGCCGTTGCGGGCGCGGAAGTCGACGAGCAGCCGGTTGAGGCGCGGATCGTTGATGCGCCGCGCGATGCCGGCGATCGGGATGCCCTTGCCGGCGAAGTAGGCGGCGAGGAGCTCCCAGTTGCCGATGTGGCCGGTGACGACGATCGCGCCGCGGCCGGCGTCGAGCACCGTGCGCACGTGCTCCCAGCCCTCGACCTGCGCGTAGCGGTCGAAGTCGGCGCGGATCGCGTCCATGTGCGTCGCCTCGACGAACACGCGCGCCGCGTTGCGCAGCGCGCCGCGCGCGATGTGCTGCTTCGCCTGCGGCGTCAGCGTGTCGCCGTACGCGAGGTCGAGGTGGGTGAGCGCGCGCACGCGCGTCTTGCGGTCGAGCGCGTAGACGAGGTCGCCGATGCGGTCGGCGGTGGCGAGTGCGGTGGGCAGCGACAGCTGGCGCGGCAGCCAGAACGCGAAGCGCGCGGCGTGATAGGTCAGCGCATCCTTGCGCCGGCGGATCCAGCGGCGCAGCCGAGGCGAGCGGCGGAGCACCTTCATCGCGGGCGGCGCAGGCCGCGGCGGGCGCGAGACCTGGTACGAACGACCCGGGGCGCCCGCAGATGGCGCGAAGGCCCGCAGAGTCTCGTCGCCCGAACCCCTGTCAGCGATGCGGACTGCGTCACTCGCGGTCTTCCGGAACCGCCGGGCTGTTGGTCAGCCAACGTTCGGCGGCGCGCCAGCACCAACCGCGGCGCCCTGTCATCTGCGTCATCTGCGAAATCTGCGGATGCCCGGTTCACATGGGGTCACGCGACGCCGGCCTTGAGAATGTGATGCAGGTGAATGACGCCGGCGGGCGCGCGCGTGCCGGCGGGCAGGACGAACAGTGACGTGATGCTGTGGCGTTCCATCTCGGCGAGCGCGCGGGCGGCGAGGGCGGTCGGCTCGATGGTCTTCGGCCGCGCGCCCATCAGGTCGCGCGCCCGCAGGCGTTCGATGCCGCCGCCGCGCTCGAGGCCGCGGCGCAGGTCGCCGTCGGTGACGACGCCGACGAGCTCGCCGCGCGCGTCGACCACACCGGTGACGCCGAGCCGCTTGCGCGACATCTCGACCACCACCTCGGCGAGCGGGGCGTCGACCGGCACGAGCGGCATCTCGTCGTCGCGGCACATGAGATCGGCGACGCTCAGCAGGCGGCGGCCGAGACTGCCGGCGGGGTGCAGCGCGCCGAAGTCCTGCTCACCGAACCCGTTGCGCTCGAGCAGCGCGACGGCGAGGGCATCGCCGAGCGCCAATGCCGCGGTGGTGCTCGCGGTCGGGGCGAGGCCGAGCGGGCAGGCCTCTTCGGGCACGCTCGCGTCGAGCACGACGTCGGCGCCGCGCGCCAGCGTCGAGCCGGGCGCGCCGGTGATCGCGATCAGCGGCAGGTCGTGGCGCTTGAAGAGCGGCAGCAGGCGCACGAGCTCGTCGACCTCGCCGCTGTAGGAGATGGCGAGCACGACGTCGCCCTTGCCGACGATGCCGAAGTCGCCGTGCGCCGCCTCGGCGGCGTGCAGGAACGTCGCCGCGGTGCCGGTGCTGGCGAGCGTCGCGGCGATCTTGCGGCAGATGATGCCGGACTTGCCGATGCCGGTGACCACGACCTTGCCGCGGCACGCGGCGAGCAGCTCGACGGCGTGATCGAAGCGCGCGTCGAGGCGCTCGCGCAGCGCCTGCAGCGCGGCGATCTCGATCGCCAGCACGCGGCGGGCGCGCTTGAGGGCCTCGCTGTCCGCCGGCCGGCGGGCGCGCGGCGCACGCGTCGCCTTACGCGGCAGCGCCATCGATGCGCACCAGCTCGTCGAGCAGCGCCGGCAGCTCGGCGAGCGGCCAGGAGTTCGGGCCGTCGCTGAGCGCGCGGTCGGGGTCCTCGTGCGTCTCGAGGAAGACCGCGTCGACGCCGACCGCCACCGCGGCGCGCGCCAGCGGCCGGATGAACTGCCGCTGGCCGCCCGAGGCGCCGCCCTGGCCGCCGGGCAGCTGCACGCTGTGGCCGGCGTCGTAGACCACCGGGTAGCCGAACGTCGCCAGCACGGCGAGGCTGCGCATGTCGGCGACGAGGTTGTTGTAGCCGAAGCTCGCGCCGCGCTCGGTGACGAGCAGCTGCGCGTTGCCGGTGGAGGCGACCTTCGCGAGCAGCGGGCCGACGTCCCACGGCGCGAGGAACTGCCCCTTCTTGATGTTCACCGGCTTGCCGGCGGCGGCGACGGCGAGGAGGTAGTCGGTCTGCCGGCAGAGGAAGGCGGGCGTCTGCAGCAGGTCGACGACCTCGGCGACGGCGGCGACCTGGCCGGCCTCGTGCACGTCGGTGACCACCGGCACGCCGATCTCGCGCCGCACGTCGGCGAGGATACGCAGGCCGGCCTCGAGCCCGGGCCCGCGCGGCGCGTCGAGCGAGGTGCGATTCGCCTTGTCGAACGACGACTTGTAGACGAACGGCACGCCGCGCGCGGCGCAGATGTCGCGCAGCGCGGCGGCATGGCGCAGCGCGCTGTCGCGGCTCTCGATCATGCAGGTGCCGCCGATGAAGGCCAGCGGCGATGCCCCGCCGATGCGCACCGACCCGATCTGCACTTCGCGTCGCATCAGACAGAACCACAAACACAGATGAATACGGATGACCACAGATGGACACGGATCTGGCGGATCCGCACGGGACCCTTCGTGTTCATCTGTGGGTATCGGTGTTCATCTGTGTGGGAATTCTAGTGCGCGGCGCGGACGGCGCTGAGGAGCGGGGCCTGGTGGACGTCGGCGCGGTACTGCAGCGCGGCGCGAATGAAGCCGCGGAACAGCGGGTGACAGTCGAACGGGCGCGACTTGAACTCGGGGTGGAACTGGCAGCCGAGGAACCACGGGTGGTCGGCGAGCTCGACGATCTCGACCAGCGACTCGTCCGGCGACACGCCGCTGAGGATGAGTCCGGCGGCGGTGAGCTGCTCGCGGTACGCGTTGTTGACCTCGTAGCGATGGCGATGGCGCTCGCTGATGCGGCGCTTGCCGTAGGTGCGCGCCGCGAGCGAATCCTCGGCGAGCACGCAGGGGTAGGCGCCGAGGCGCATCGTGCCGCCCTTGCGCGTCACCGCGTGCTGGCTCTGCATGAGGTGGATGACCGGGTGCGGCGTGCGCTCGTCGACCTCCTCGGAGTTCGCGCCGGCGAGCCCGCAGACGTTGCGCGCGTACTCGATGACCGCCATCTGCATGCCGAAGCAGATGCCGAAGAACGGCACCTTGCGCTCGCGCGCGAAGCGCACGGCGGCGATCTTGCCCTCGGTCCCGCGCGGCCCGAAGCCCATCGGCACGAGCACGGCGTCGGACGAGGTCAGCGCCTCGGGCAGGCCGTCGCTGGCGATGCGTTCGGAGTCGATGAAGTCGAGATCGACGCGGCACTCGTTGGCGAAGCCGGCGTGCGCGAGCGCCTCGTTGAGGCTCTTGTAGGAGTCGGTGAGGTCGACGTACTTGCCGACCACGGCGATGCGCACGTGCTCGCGCGCCGTCGTCGCCACCTGCACGATCTTCTGCCACTTCTGCAGGTTCGGCGCGCCGGTCCACATGTTGAGCTTCTCGACCAGGCGCTCGTCGATGCCTTCGGAGTGCAGCGCCAGCGGCACCTCGTAGATGCAGTCGACGTCGCGCGCGGTGATCACCGCGCTCTCGTCGACGTTGCAGAAGTGCGCGATCTTGGCCTTGATCTTCGGCTCGAGCGGCCGTTCGGTGCGGCAGACGAGGATGTCGGGCTGGATGCCGAGGCCGGTGAGCTCCTTGACGCTGTGCTGTGTCGGCTTGGTCTTCACCTCGCCGGCGGCGGCGATGTACGGCACGAGCGTCAGGTGCACGTAGAGCACGTTGTCGCGGCCGCGGTCCCAGCGGAACTGGCGGATCGCCTCGAGGAACGGCAGCGATTCGATGTCGCCGACCGTGCCGCCGACCTCGCCGATCAGCACGTCGCAGCCCTCGGCGGCGGCGAGGATGCGGCCCTTGATCTCGTCAGTGATGTGCGGGATCACCTGCACGGTGCCGCCGAGATAGTCGCCGCGCCGCTCGCGGCTGATCACCGCGTCGTACACCTGGCCGGTGGTGAAGTTGTTCTTGGCGTGCATGCGCACCGACAGGAAGCGCTCGTAGTGCCCGAGGTCGAGATCGGTCTCGGCGCCGTCGTCGGTGACGAACACCTCGCCGTGCTGGAACGGGCTCATCGTGCCCGGATCGACGTTGATGTACGGGTCCATCTTGAGGATGGACACCTTCAGGCCGCGGCTTTCGAGCAGCGCGCCGATCGAGGCCGAGGCGAGGCCCTTGCCGAGCGACGACACCACGCCGCCGGTGACGAAGATGAACTTGGTCCGCTTCACGTCGTTGGCCATGTTCCTCCCCTCGCCGCTGTCAGGGCGGCGCGCGCCCGATCGAGATCGCGCGGCGTATCGACCTCGATCGAGGCGGCGTCCACCTCGGTGACCTTGATCCGGAAGCCCCACTCCAGGGCACGCAGCTGCTCGAGCTGCTCCGCCTGCTCGAGCGGCGTCGGCGCGAGCGCCGCGAAGCGCAGCAGGAACTCGCGCCGGTAGCCGTACAGCCCGATGTGCTTGTGGCCGAAGCCCGTCGCCGGCGCGCCGTCGCGATGAAACGGCAGCGGGCTGCGCGAGAAGTACAGCGCGTACCCGGCGCGGTCGGTGACGACCTTGACGACGTTCGGGTTGTCGCGCTCCGCCGCGTTCTGCAGTGGCGTGCAGATCGTCGCCATCGGCAGCGTCGCGTCCGCGGTGAGCGGCGCGACGGTGGCGGCGACCAGCGCCGGGTCGAGCAGCGGCAGATCGCCCTGGACGTTGACGACGAGCTCCGCCTCGAGATCGCGCGCCACCTCGGCGAGCCGGTCGGTGCCGGTGCGGTGCGACCGCGCGGTCATCACCACCTCGCCGCCGAACCCCGCCACCGCCGCACGGATGCGCTCGTCGTCGGTTGCCACCAGCACGCGCTCGACGCCGCGCGCCTGCGCGGCGCGTTCGTAGACGCGCTGGATCATGGGCTGTCCGTCGAGATCGGCGAGGGGTTTTCCGGGGAGACGGGTGGACTCGTAGCGTGCGGGAATGATGGCGACGACGCGAGCACCCATGTGAGTCACGCCGGGCGCAGAACGTGCCAGGCGGCGCGGACTATACCAGCGGTCGGAAGGGAGTCAATTTGGGTCGCGCGCGGGCGGGATCGCGACGCAGCGGCGCAGAGGCGCGCAGTGAGCTGCGCGTCTCCGCGCCTCCGCGCGGGATCCGTGCTATCTCGCGTCAGCGACGCGACGGGGAGGATGACATGACGATCTCGAAGGCGGTGCTGATCACCGGGTGCTCGACGGGCATCGGGCGGGCGACGGCGGTGCGGATGGCGCGCAACGGGCATCGCGTCTACGCGACCGCGCGGCGGCTCGACGCGATTGCGGATCTCGAGGCGCAGGGCTGTCGCGTGCTGGCGCTCGATGTGTGTGACGAGGCGTCGATGACCGCGGCGGTGCGGGCCGTCGAGGCGGCGGAAGGTGCCGTCGGCGTGCTGGTCAACAACGCCGGCTACGGCTCCGAGGGGCCGGTCGAAGAAGTGCCGATGGACGAGGTGCGGCGCCAGTTCGAGACCAACGTCTTCGGCCTCCTGCGCCTGACGCAGCTCGCGTTGCCCGGCATGCGCCGCCAGCGCTGGGGGCGGGTGATCAACCTCAGCTCGATGGGCGGCCGCATGGTGCTGCCGGGCGGCGGCATCTATCACGCGACGAAGTACGCGGTGGAGGCGCTGAGCGATGCGCTGCGCTTCGAGGTCGGCGGCTTCGGCGTCGAGGTCGTGGTCATCGAGCCCGGCGCGATCAAGACGGCGTTCGGCGACACGGCGATTGCGAGCGTCGACGCGCTCGACGGCAGCGGCGACTACGCCGCGTTCCGCGCCGCGCTGAAGGACAACATCCGCAACGCCTACGAGGGCCCGCTCGCCAGGCTCGCGGCAGTCGGGCCGGAGCCGGTCGCGGCGGCGATCGAGCACGCGATCACCGCGCGCCGCCCGAAGACGCGCTACGTGATCACCGCCGGCGCGAAGATGCTGCTCGGCCTGCGCCGCCTGCTGCCCGACCGCGTGTTCGACGTGATGCTGCGCACGCAGTTCCCGGTGCCGCGCCCGTAAAATGGTTCCCAACGGATTACACGGATTGCGCGGATGCAGAGCCGGTGTCCGGATCCGCGTGCGCCGCCGCATCCGGTCGTAAGAGGACGCATGCCGACGGCGCTCGTCATTCAGCACATCGACGTCGAAGGACCCGGCCTGATTGCCGATGCGCTGGCGGCGCACGGTGTCGGGCTGCGCGTCGTGCGGCCGTTCGCCGGCGAGCCGGTGCCGGGGACGTGCGATGCCGATGCGCTGATCGTCATGGGCGGGCCGATGGGCGTGTACGAGACCGACGCCCACCCGTACCTGCGCGACGAGATGCGCCTGATCGAAGCGGCGCTGCGCGCCCGACGCCCGATGCTCGGCACGTGCCTCGGCAGCCAGCTCCTCGCCGCGGTGCTCGGCGCGCGCGTCCATCCCGGGGCGCGCAAGGAGATCGGCTGGCTGCCGGTCGACCTCGAGGACGATGGCGATCACCTGTTCGCCGGCCTGCCGCGACGCTTCACGCCGCTGCACTGGCACGGCGACGTCTTCGACCTGCCCGCCGGCGCCGTCCACCTCGCCCGCTCGGAGCTGACCGCGCACCAGGCCTTCCGCTACGGCGATTGCGCCTGGGGGCTGCTGTTTCACCTCGAGACGACGCGTGCGCAGGTCGCGGCGATGACCGACGCATTCGCCGACGAGCTCACCGGTGCAGGGATCGCGCGCGAGGCGCTCCTTACGAACGCCGACCACCACCTCGCCGAGCTCGCCGCGATCGCCCGCTCGGTGTTCGACCGCTTCGCACTCGCGCTGCGGTGATTCGCACGCGGAGACGCGGAGGCGCGGAGGGGGTCCGACGTTTGCCCCCTGCTGCAGAGGCAGCGCCCTGGAGGGCGCCGGTCTCTCGGCGCCTGTTGGATCGAGCGACGCGCGCTTGTCTAGCGACACGCCTGTAGCCGCGGCCCCTGTGGCCGCCGGCGGTGCGTCAGCACCGCCGGGTGGGGTGGCGCGGCATGTTGGGCGGCAATGCGTGGCCACACCCCGCACCTCCGGGCGACGCTGCGCGTCGCCGACGGCGACAGGGGCCGCGGCTACACTGGTCCGTGTGGAGATGCCGGACGTATCGATTCACACACCCCTGCCCGTTCACGACGCCGTGCCGCCGCGGAGGAGGCGGCCGGGGAGGGGGGCGTCGGAGGGAACGGCGTCGCGGTCGTCCTCGCGGATGACGGTGCCGTTGACGATGACGGCGCGGATGCCGTGGGCGTCGGCGACGAGGCGGTCGGCGTTGGCGGGGAAGTCGTGGACGCGGCGCAGGGGGCCGCAGGCGACGGTGGCGGGGTTGAAGACGACCATGTCGGCGGCGAGGCCTTCGACCAGGCGGCCGCGGTCGCGGATGCCGAAGATGTCGGCGGGCTGCGAGGTGAGACGGCGGACGCCTTCCTCGAGCGAGAGCACGCCCATGTCGCGCACCCAGCGGCCGAGGAGGTCGGTCGGCGCGCCGGCATCGCACAGCTGGCTCGCGTGTGCGCCGGCGTCGGAGAGGCCGAGCATCGCCGCCGGGTGGGTGAGGAGCTCGGCGACGATCGCCTCGTCGGTGTTGAGGAGGCCGACGCGGAAGCGCGCCTCGAGGTCGCTCGCCAGCGCGAGGTCGAGTGCGAGGTCGACCGGATCGACGCCGCGTTCGGCGGCGACGTCGGCAACGCGCCGCTCGTGCAGCGCCGGCTCGGGGCGGTACTCGGTGATCACCGCCGCCTCGAGCGAGCCGCCGAGCACGCCGCCGCCGGGCTGCTCGCGCAGCGCGCGGCGGAACCCGGGGTCGGCGTAGATGCGCTTCTTGCCCTCGGCGTCGGCGGCCGACACCGGCTTGAACAGCGCCATGCTCTCGAACGGGAACGGCGCCTTGAACTGGAACTCGAACATCAGCGGCCGGCACGACACCTGCGGGTAGACGGGCAGGCCGTCGGCCTGCAGCGCCGCCGAGCGTTCGAGGATGTAGCGATGGCCCTCCGGGCCGAGCATGCCGCCGAGCAGCGCCGTCCAGCTCACCGGCTTGCCGGTCATGCGCGTGATCGCGGCGAACTCGTCGAGGAAGAAGCCGGCGCCGATGGTCGCCTGCATGACGCCGTGCGGCACCTCGGCGAGCGCGCCGGCGAGCGCCGTGATCTCCTCGAGGGTGGCGGCGCGGCTCGGTACCGGCCGGCCGGCGTAGCCGACGTGTGTCGGCGAGTGCGAGGTCGCAAAACCGAGCGCGCCGGCGCGCAGGCCCTCGAGCACGAGGGCGCGCATGGCGGCGATCTCGTCGGCGGTCGCGGCGCGCTCGGTCGATTCCTCGCCCATGACGTAGAGGCGCACGGCGGTGTGGCCGACGAGCACGCCGGCGTTGATCGCCATGCCGCGGTGCGCAATGGCGTCGAGGTACTCGGGGATCGTCTCGAACGGCCAGGCCTCGCCGATACCGGCGCGCAGCGCGTCGAGCGACATGCCCTCGACGTTCTCGAGCGTGCGCAGGATGAGGTCGCGGTGGGCCGGCCGCGTCGGCGCGAGCGCGAAGCCGCAGTTGCCCATCACCACCGTGGTCACGCCGTGCCACGGCGAGATGCTGAGCAGGCGATCCCAGAAGATCTGCGCATCGTAGTGCGTGTGGATGTCGACGAAGCCCGGTGCGACGATCGCCCCCTCGGCGTCGAGCGTGCGCGCCGCGCTGCCGCGCACCGCGCCGAGCGCCGCGAGGCGCCCGTCGCGCACCGCCACGTCGCCGCGCCGCGCCGGCGCGCCGGTACCGTCGACGATGCTGCCGCCGCGGATGATCAGATCGTAATCGGGCATGTCGCCTCCTTGAGCGAAAACCGGGAACACAGATGAACACGGATGGCCACAGATGCACACAGAGAGGCTGCTGGCGATCCGCACCCATCCGTGTTCATCTGCGGCCATCTGCGTTCATCTGTGTTGCGCAGTTAAAGGAGACTTCATGCGGTTCATTCGCACTCTGATCATGGTGTGTGCGCTGGCGATGCCGGGCGCGGTGTTCGCCGGTGAGCAGCCGGCGGGGGAACCGGCGGCGGCGGCGCAACCGTGCCCGTACGGCGCCGAGAAGGGCGGCTGCTGCGGCGGCGCGTGCATGCAGGAGGCGCAGGGCAAGGCCGAGGGCGAGCCTGCGGCGATGCCGGCCGACTGCCCGTGCAAGCGGCGCGCGAAAGAGGCCGCGGCGAAGGCGGCGGCGGAGAAAAAATAGCTGTCAGCGATCAGCAATCAGCTGTCAGCCGATCCATCTCTGGCTGACAGCTGAATGCTGACGGCTGACAGCTTCTTCACGGCCACCCCGCACCCGGGACGTCGACCTCGACGGCCTCGATGCGGCCGCTGCGCTCGGCGCGGCAGCGTTCGGGGTGGCTGTCGTTCGCCGTGCAGATGTAGAGCGTGCGGCGCTCGGGGCCGCCGAGCATGCAGGCGAATGCCTGGGTGGCGACCGGGATGCGGTCGAGGACGCGACCGCCTTCGGCGACGCGCACGCATTCCGAGCTGAGCGGCGAGGCGATCCACACCGCGCCCTCGGCGTCGAGGCAGATGCCGTCCGGCGTTGCGCCATCGAGCTTCGCCCAGACGCGGCGATTGCCGAGCGAACCGTCGGGCTCGATGTCGAACGCCGTCAGGCGCGCGGCGAACGATTCGCCGACGATCAGCGTCCGGCCGTCGGGCGTGATCACCGTGCCGTTCGGGAACGAGAGCTCGGCGGCGATGACGCGCGCCGCGCCGTCGGGGGCGACGAGCACGAGCTCGGCGTGGCGGAAGTCGTACTGCGGCGCGTAGAGATCGAAGCCGAAGTTGCCGATGTAGGCGCGGCCGTACGCATCGACGACCATGTCGTTGCAGTGGAAGGTCGCGAGGCTGCCGAGGTCGGCGACCTCGGTGAGCGTATCGCCGTCGAGGCGCAGCAGGCGGCGGTCGACCATCGAGACGACGAGCAGCCGGCCGTCGGGCAGCCAGCCGAGCCCCGACGGCTGGCCGGGCACCTCGACGATCGTCTCCGCCCGCCCGCTGGCGGGGTCGAGCGCCAGCACGCGGTGGGCGTGCATGTCGGAGAACCACAGCCGGCCGTCGTGCCAGCGTGGTCCCTCGGGGAAGCAGAGGCCGTCGAGGAGAACCGTCGTCGCGCGCGTCATGGGCGCTGCATACGCCGGGGGCGCCGGTCCAGGTCAAGGGCGCATCCGTCGACCCCGGCGGATGGCTGCGATGACGCGAGGGCGATCAGAGATTGACCGTCGACATCAGCGCCTCGGGGTAGCGGGTGCCGGCGGCAGCGCCCTTCGGGGCGATGGCATCGATCTCGGCGCGGTCGGTGCTGCTGAGCTCGACGTCGAGTGCGGCGAGGTTCTCTTCGAGGTAGCGGCGCCGCTTGGTGCCGGGGATCGGCACGATGTCGTCGCCCTGCGCCAGCACCCAGGCGAGCGCGAGCTGCGACGGCGTGCAGCCCTTGCGCGCCGCCATCGCGTGGATGCGCTCGACGAGCGCGAGGTTCTTCGCGAAGTTCTCGCCCTGGAAGCGCGGCGAGAAGCGGCGGAAGTCGTCCTCGGCGAGATCCTCGAAGCGGCGGATCTGACCGGTGAGGAAGCCGCGGCCGAGCGGGCTGTAGGCGACGAAGCCGATGCCGAGCTCGCGGCAGGCGGCGAGGATCTCATCCTCGGGATCGCGGCTCCACAGCGAGTATTCCGTCTGCAGCGCGGCGATCGGATGCACGGCACAGGCGCGGCGCAGCGTCTGCACGCCGGCTTCGGAGAGCCCGAGGTAGCGCACCTTGCCCTCGCGGACGAGCTCGGCCATGGCGCCGACGGTGTCCTCGATCGGCGTCTGCGGGTCGACGCGGTGCTGGTAGTAGAGGTCGATTACGTCGACGCCGAGCCGCCGCAGGCTCGCCTCACACGCCTGGCGGACGTAGGCGGGCGTGCCGTCGATGCGGCGCACCATCGGGTTCGCGGGATCGCGCACGATGCCGAACTTCGTCGCCAGCACGACGTCGGCGCGCCGGCCGCGGATCGCGCGGCCGATCAGCTCCTCGTTGGTGAACGGGCCGTACATGTCGGCGGTGTCGAAGAACGTGCAGCCGAGTTCGAGCGCGCGGTGCAGCGTGGCGATCGACTCCGCCTCGTCGCGCGGACCGTAGAAGTCCGACATGCCCATGCAGCCGAGGCCGATCGCCGACACGACGAGCTCACTGCGTCCGAGTTGGCGTGTCTTCATGCGGCGCTCCCTACCACCGCGCTGCCCGCCCACCAATCGCCTTTCTCCGCCTCGCCGATCCAGGAGCCGAACCGCCAGGACGCCGGCAATTCCGTCGAATCGGCCACCGGGGGCGAAGACACCGAGTCGCTAATACATTGCATCCCGAGGGACTTGATCCATTCGACGTCGTGTCCTCTGCGCCTCGGTGGCTGATCCG
>CBFGUK010000099.1:0-16375 GCA_965651925.1 uncultured bacterium
TCGCGCAGCTCGAGGATGAGATCGTCGAGCAGCCGCGAGCTGATCGGGTCGAGCCCGGCCGACGGCTCGTCGAAGAACAGGATGTCGGGATCGAGCGCCATGGCGCGCGCCAGGCCGGCGCGTTTCTGCATGCCGCCGCTGATCTGCGACGGATAAAAGTCCTCGAATCCCTTGAGGCCGACGAGCGCGAGCTTGAGCGTCGCAACGTCGCGGATCTCGGCCGGCGAGAGGTCGGTGAACTCGCCGAGCGGCAGGCCGATGTTCTCGGCGAGCGTCATCGAGCTGAACAGCGCGCCGCTCTGGTAGAGGATGCCGAAGCGGCGCTGCAGGCGGGCGCGCTCCTCGGGCGGCGCGGCGGTGAAGCTCGTGCCGTCGTAGCGCACCTCGCCGCGCGCCGGTTCGAGCAGGCCGATGAGGTGCTTGAGCAGCGTGCTCTTGCCGCAGCCCGAGGCGCCCATGATGATGAAGATGTCGCCGGCATCGACGGTGAACGTGAGATCGCGCATCAGCACGAAGCTGCCGAACGCCATCGTCAGATCGCGGACCTCGATGCGGGGGGCGCCGCCTTCCGCCCGCCGGCTGCCGGTGGTCGTCATCAGATCCCGAGCACGTAGAACGCGACGGCGAACACGCCGCAGGCGCTGACGATGAGCACGATGCCGGTGACCACCGCCGAGGTCGCGGCATCGCCGACCGCCGAGGCGCTGCTGCCGCTCTGCATGCCGCGCAGGCAGCCGGCGACGGCGACGAGCACGCCGTACACCGACGCCTTGACGATGCCGCCGACGAGATCGCTGATGCGCACCGCCTCGACCAGCTCGTGGAAGTAGATCTGCGGGCTCACGCCGAGCATGCCGCCGGCGATCGCCGCGCCGCCGAGAATGCCGATCAGGTCGGCATAGAGGCAGAGCAGCGGCATCATCAGCGACAGCGCCAGCGCGCGCGGCAGGACGAGGAACTCGATCGGATCGAGGCCCATGGTCGTCAGCGCGTCGGTCTCCTGCGTGACCTTCATCGTGCCGAGCTGCGCCGCGTACGCCGCGCCGGTGCGGCCCGCCATGATGATGCCGGTCATCAGCGCGCCC
The DNA here is from genome assembly GCA_965651925.1 of uncultured bacterium. Lineage (GTDB taxonomy): Bacteria > Desulfobacterota > Binatia > HRBIN30 > CADEER01 > CBFGUK01. The sequence continues at coordinate 1,086 of CBFGUK010000099.1, forward strand.
ATCTCGTGCACGATCGCGATGCCGACCAGGTCGGCGATGTAGATCTGGGCGCCGAACTTCTCGAGCTGGATCGCGCCGACGAACGCCATGATGACGCCGACGAGGAAGCTGATCAGCGTGACGATCGGCAGCGCGTCGGCGCCGGCCTGCTGGATGAGCAGCGCCAGGTCGACCCAGCGGAAGCGGGCGCGGCCGCGCATCAGGGCCCAGCCGGCCATGGTGAGCTGGCCGATGAATTCGACGAAGGCCCGCCCGCCGGTCAGCGCGCTGCTGGTGGCGAGACCGAGCCGCGCCAGCCACGACGGCCGCTGCTCCGTGCGGCGGGCGCCGGAGCGTTCGGGCACCGCCTCGGCGAGCGCCAGCAGACGCTGCACGCCCTGCGGCAGGCCGGAGCGGTCGATCGCGATATCGCGCGACCCCGCGACCTCGGCGATGCGGGTGAGGAAGATGAGCAGCGCGCTGTCCCAGGCGCCGAGCCGCTCCGCCTCGAAGCGCAGCCGCCGGGCGCCGCCACTGCCGAGCGCGTGCTCGACCGGCGCCGCGTCGGGCACGCCGCCACTCAACTGCCAGGCGCCGCTCAGGTGCAGCACGATCTCGTCCCCCGCCGGGCGGTCGACGGCAAATTCGGCAGCCGGCATATTCGCGCGACCGCCTGTAGCAGGTGCGCCAGCGAGGGCAAGCGGATCGGCCAGGGGCGTGCGGAGGTGCGGAAGTGCGGAGGTGCGGAGGTCGGTGAAGGTGGACGGCGCAGGCGTTGACGCTGATCCCCACCTCCGCACCTCCCCACCTCCGCACCTCCGCACCTCCGCACGCCTTTCGACACGACGTACGCACGCCGTTCCTCCCCGTGCTAAAGGACCCCGCCATGGTGCCCCAGGACAGCCGCGACACGCTGCTCGGCATCGCGGCGCGCGATCTCGAGCGGCTGACGCAGGTGACGGCGACGCTCGCCCGGCACGGATTCGGTGCGCTGGTCGGGCGCCCGCCGGCGGGCGATGGCATCGAGCCGGACGCGAGCCAGGCGGTGCGCTTCGCGCACCTGCTCGCGGCGCTCGGGCCGACGTTCATCAAGCTCGGCCAGGTGCTGTCGATCCGCCGCGACCTCCTGCCGCCGGACTACATCGCCGCGCTCGAAACGCTGCAGGACACCGCGCCCGAGGTGCCGTTTCCCGCGGTGCGCGACGTGATCGAAGCCGGGCTCGGCCAGCCGCTCGGCGAACTGTTCGCGACGTTCGACGAGCGCCCGCTGGGCACCGCCTCGATCGCCCAGACGCATCGCGCCACGGCGCGCGACGGCACCCCGGTCGTGGTCAAGGTGCAGCGCCCCGGCATCGAGCGCGTCATGCGCGGCGATCTCGACCTCCTCTATCTCGCCGCGCGCGCGCTCGAGACGGCGATCGACGAGCTCCAGCTTGCGGCGGTGTCGGAAGTGATCGCCGAGTTCGAAAAGGGCCTGCTGCGCGAGCTCGACTTCTCCTCCGAGCTCGCGCACCTCGAGACGGCGCGTTCACTGCTCGATCCGACGCGCGCCGTGGTCGTGCCGCGCCCGTTCCGCGCCCTCAGCTGCCGCACCGTGCTGACCATGGAGCTGTTCCGCGGCCAGTCGCTGCGCGCGCTGGCGCCCGACAGCCCCGCCGCGCACCACGTCGTCGAGGAGCTCGTGCACGCGGCGGTCAAGCAGGTGTTCGTCGACGGCTTCTTCCACGGCGATCCGCATCCCGGCAACGTGCTCGTCGGCGCCGACGGGCAGATGTGCCTGATCGACTTCGGCCTCGCCGGACGGCTCGATGCCGCGCAGCGCGACGACCTCGTGGCGCTCATCCTGGCGCTCATCCTCGGCGACGACGCGACCATCGCGCGCGTGCTGCTGCGCATGGGGACGGCGACGCAGCGCGTGAACCTCGCCGAGCTGCGCGCCGAGGTGGGGCGCATCCGCACGCGCTTCCTCACCACCACCTCGCTCGACGAGCTCGACTCGGCGGGCTTCGCCGATGCGTTCGCCGCCGCCGCGAATCGCTTCCGCATCAAGCTCGCGCCCGAGTACGCCGTGCTGACCAAGGCGGCGGCGACGCTCGAGGGCATCATCCGCACCTGGCATCCGCACGTCGACCTCGTCGCGATTGCCCGGCCGGTCGTCGAACGCCTGATGACGGCGCGCTGGTCGCCGGCGCAGATGCTCGGCGAGGCGATGAGCGGCGCGACCGGCATGACGAGCCTGCTGCGCGCCGTGCCGGCGCAGCTCGAACAACTCCTCCAGGACGTCGAGAGCGGCACCCTGCAGGTGCGCGCCGTGACGCCGGCGCTCGACGAGCTGCCGCTGCGCATCCACCAGCTCGCCAGCCGCCTGTCGCTCACCGGCTTCGCGGCGTCGCTGTCGATCTGTGCCGCGCTGCTCGTGCCGCCCGGGCTGGCGGCCGACCTGCGCAGCGTGCTCGCCGTGCTCTGCATCGCGCTCGCCGCCGGCGGCTGGACGGCCCTGCTCTGGTGGCACGTGCTCGGGCGCGGCCGGCCGCTGCAGGTCAGCGCGCTGCTGCGCCTCCTGCGGCGCTGAGCGGCGCAGGACCGCTCGGCGCGGTGCGCAGCTGCTGTGACGCGGGGTGCCGCAGGGCGCCCCGCGCCCTCTCCTCACCGGACCAGGCGCAGGATGAGGAAGCCGCCGACGAGCAGGATGACGAACAGCATCGTCATCAGGTTGAAGTTGCGCTCGAGCACCTCGCGCATGCGCGGACCGAAGCGCGCGATCAGGCCGGAGACGATGAAGAAGCGCGCGCCGCGCGACAGGATCGAGGCGAGCACGAACAGCGGCAGGTTCATCGCGAACAGGCCCGAGGCGATGGTGAACACCTTGTAGGGGATCGGCGTGAAGCCGGCGATCATCACCGCGACGAAGCCCCACTCGTTGTACAGATTCTGCACGCGCGCGAAGGTCTCACGCGTGAATCCGGGCACGTAGGCGAAGAACCAGTCGGCGACGACGTGCCAGAGTCCCCAGCCGATCAGGTAGCCGGCGACGCCGCCGACGACGCTGCCCACGGTGCACACCAGCGCGAACCAGTAGGCGCGCGACGGTTTGGCGACCCCGAGCGCGATGAGCAGCACGTCGGGAGGGACGGGGAAGAAGCTCGATTCGGCGAACGCCAGCCCGCCGAGCGCGGTGGTGCCGTGCGGGCTGTCCGCCCAGCTCATCACCCAGTCGTAGAGCCGCCGGTGCAGGCCGGGCCGCGGTGGCGGCGGCTGCCAGGCTTCGGCGGTGTCGATTCCGGTCTGGGTGCGCTGCTCGGGTGAAGACATCTGGCCCTCATACAGGCCGGGGTGGGCTCCGCCAAGCCCGCCGGATCGGCGGCAATCCAGCATGAGGCTGTTTGAGAGTGCTGTGCTGTCCGAACGCGCCACCCGCCTGACAGCTCACCGCCGGCAACGGACCCGTGCGTGCGCGGGGGCGCACCGGCGGGGAGAGGGGACCCGGTTGGTTGCGCGCTACACTCGTCTACGGTTCACCGACTCGTCACGTGCGTGGGCCTTGGCTTGCGCTGGAGGTGCAGTCGCCGAGCGTTCAGGCACGGATGGTCCGGTACTCGCCGCGCAGCGATGTTGGCCGAACGCATGTGGGGGCCTTGCTTGCGCTGGAGTTGTCGGACGCCCCACCCTGACCCTCTCCCCTGGCGGGGAGAGGGGACCCAGTTGGTTGCGCGCTGCATCGTCTCCTCACCCTGACCCTCTCCCCAGGCGTGATCAGGCGCCGGGGGTTGGGGGCGCCGCCGGGCGGACCAGCTTGCGCATGCCGCGCACGACCTCGCTGAGCGGGTGGGTCACCGCCTCGCCGAGGCGCAGCGGTGCGCCGAGCAGCGCCTCGGCAAACCAGCGCGCCGTCGAACCGGCGAGCGCCGTCGGATCGGGCCGGATGTGGGGGTGGGCGAGCGTGCCCTCGAAGCGCGCCGGGATGGTCGGCAGCGACAGCAGGCGCGGCGGCAACGGCACGGCGCCGAGCACGAAGAGGCGCTGGATGCCGTGCTGCGTCAGCGTGATGTGGCCGTCGAGCGCGAGGCGGCCGTCGAGGGACACGGTGCCGCGCGCGGTGAGATCGTAGTCGTCGCTGAGCAGCGACAGGTTCGTCGTGTGCAGCGCGCCGCCACCGAGCGTGAAGTCCTCGCGCAGGCTGATCAGCCGGTTCGGCGTGCCGAGCGGCCGCGTGCGGCGGTGCGGCGCGACGGTGTCGACGATCGCCTGCAGCACGCCGGTCGAGGTGATCGTGCCGCCGCGCAGCATGAGCTGCCCGCTGCCGCTCAGGTCGCGCTGCCAGTCGGCGGCGAGGCGGCCGCGGACCTGCGCGTGCAGGTCGAGGGCCTCGATGTCGAGCGCGCCGGGATCGAAGCCGACCATCGCCAGCACCGCGGCGGGGTCGGTGCCGGTGAGCGTCAGGGTGCCGTCGACGGTCGCCGGGTCCGCAAAGCCGATCGTGCCCGCCCACTGCCACTGTCCGCCGCCCGCCGCGAAGCGCAGCGCCTCGGCGCGCAGCGCGTCGGCGTCAAAGCCGAGACGGCCGCTGACGACCGTGCCGCGCAGCGGCGGATACGCGGCGGCGGCGGCGCTGGCGACGAGGTCGGTCACCTGCCAGCGGTCGCCGTCGACGTGCACCGTCGCCGTGCCGCGCGCCGGCGCGGTGACGGTCAGGTCCTCGTAGGCGTACGTGCCGCTGACGAGCTGCACGTCGACTGCGGCGGTGGCCGCGCCGTCGCGCGGCTTGCGCAGCGTCACCTGCAGCGGTCCCGTCGCCCGTCGCCCGCGACCGCCCGCCGCCAGCGCGGCGAGGAGGCGATCGAAGTCGACGCGCGTGCTGCGCACCGTGCCCTCGACGAGCGCGCGGGCGAGCCGCAGCTCGCCCGTCCAGGCGCTGCCGAGCGCGTTGGCGCTGAACGGCGCGACGGTCAACGCATCGCTGCCGGCGGCGCTCGCCACCTGCGCGCGCACGTCGCTGATCGCGACGTCGCCGAGGCGCGCGGCGGCGATCTGCACCTGACCGTCGTTGACGCGCGGCGTGCCGCCGGTGACCGCCAGCGCGGCGCGCACCGAGGCCGGTCCGCGGATCGCGGCGCTGCCGATGGTCAGCGCCGCGGAGGCGAGGCGCAGCGTCAGCGTGCCGCGGCCGGCGGTCAGCGTCGCATCGAGATCGACGTCGCCGGCGGTCGCCGGCGCGTCGCGCGCGCCGGTGAGCAGCGCATGGGCGAGCCGGGCGGCGTCGATGCCGGCGGCGCGCAGCGTGCCGCTCGGTGCCCCGCCGGCGGTCAGGGGCAGCGTGCCGCTCGCCTGCCAGTGGCCATCGAACGCCCGCGCGGTCAGCGAATCGATGCGCAGCGCCCCGTCGCGCCAGGCGCCGCTGGCGCGCACCGCCGTCGCCTCGAGGTCGGTCCCGGCGACGGCGGCGGCTTCCACCTCGGCGTCGTCGACCGCGACGGTGGTGCCCGCCAGGCTGACGAGGCCGCGTGCGGCGAGCGGCGAGCGGGCGCGGACGCTGCCCCAGGCGAGCGTACCGGCGGGTTGCGCGAGCGCGACCGTGGCGCGCAGCGGCGCGTCCGGCGCTGCGTCATCGGCGTGCAGCGTCACCTGCAGCGTGCCGTCGACGCGCAGCGGCGCCGCCGGCGTGCCGAACGCAGCCTGCAGCGCGGCGGTGAGCGCCGCGCCGTCGACGGCGTCGGCGGTGATGCGGCCGCTGACGACCGGCGTCGCGCCGAGCCGCACGCTGCCGTCCTGCCGCCAGTGCGCGCCGAACGCCGACCACGCCGCATCGCGGATCGTCAGGCCGGCGTCGTCGAGCGTGAGGTCGGCCTGCAGCGCGCTCGCGTCGACGCCGGCGGCGCGCAGGCCGGCGGCCTCGACCGTCCCGTGCAGCCGCGCCGGGGTGTCGTCGCCCCAGGTGCCGGCGAGCACGAGATCGAGCGGCGCGCGGACTTCCGCTGCCGTGCCCCAGCGCGCCGTACCGTCGGCGAGACGCAGCGCCGCCTGCAGGTGGCCGGCAGCGAGTGTGCCGTCGAGCGCCAGCGTCGCGGACAGCTGGCCGGCGGCGGCAAACGGCGCCGCGGCCGGCGGCAGCCAGGCGGTGAGCGTGTCGGACGCGACCGCCGGGAGCTCGATGCGGGCCTGGCCGGGAGCGCGCTGCCAGGCCGCGAGCCGCGCGATCGATGCCTCGGCGCGGACCGGTCCGAGCTGCGGCGACTCGGCGGCGAACGTCAGCCGCGCACCGGGCCGGGTCGGCACCAGCGTCGCGGTGAGGTGGGCGAGATGCGCGACGCGGCGCGCGTCGGCGGCATCGCGCAACAGCACGCGGCTGTCGCGCACCTCGAGGCGCGGCAGCGCGGCATCGCGCGATGTGTCGTCCCCGGTGGTCGGGGCGAGCGCGCCATCCGTCAGCGGACGGGTGCCGAGCGCCAGCGAACCGTCGGCGTTGCGCACCAGCTCGGCCTCGGCGCCCTCGACGCGCAGCGCCGCGAGCAGCGGGCCACGACCGGAGAGGGCACTGCGCAGGCGTACGCGGGCGCGGACGCGCTGCGCGCGTGCCGCGACGCTGCCGTCGGCGGCGAGCAGGCGCACGTCGGCGAGGGTGAGCGTGAACGGCGGTGGCCAGACGCTGACGCGCAGAGCGGTGAAGTGCACCGCCGGGCCGAGCGCCGCGGCGACGCGTGCCGTCGCCCAGCGGCGGACGGTGGCTGCCTCGCTGATCCACACCGCGGCGGCGACGAGGAGCAGCAGCGCGATCGCTGCCGCGGAGAGCGCGCGGCGCAGCAGGGAGGAGCGGAGGCGAGACATGCCGGAACGCGGCGCGTACCACGTCGCGCGCCACCCCGAAACGTGCGCCCCGGCGTGCGCGTGCCCGCCGCACCGCGTTGCTATGCTGGGGGGCCTTGGCTAGGATCCGCGCCTGAAAACGCGTGTGGGGTGCCGCGTCCAGGGGGGCCGCCGGCGGCCCCGCCGGTGCGCGCCAGAGCTGGTGGGAGCAGGCGGGTGATGACGAAAACGCTCTTTCTCAACCCACCCTCGTACGAGGGCTTCGACGGGGGCGCGGGGTCGCGCTACCAGGCGCGACGCGAGGTGCGCTCGTTCTGGTATCCGACCTGGCTGGCCCAGGCGGCGGCGCTGGTGCCGGACAGCACGCTGATCGACGCGCCCGCCGACGAGCTGACGCTCGGCGACGTGCTGCGGCGGGCGGCCGGGCACGAGCTGATCATCCTGCACACCTCGACGCCGTCGGTTGCCCAGGACGCGCAGACCGCGGCAGCACTGAAGGCGGCCCTGCCCGGGGTGCGCATCGGCTTCGTCGGCGCGCACACGATGGTGCTGCCCGAGGAAACGCTCGCGGCGGCGCCGGCGGTCGACTTCGTCACCACCGGCGAGTTCGACTATGCCGTGCGCGACCTCGCCGCCGGCGCGTCGTACGGCGAAACGCGCGGCATCGTTTACCGCGACGCCGACGGCCGCATCGTGCGCACCGCGCCGCAGCCGCCGATCCACGACCTCGACGCGTTCCCGTACGTCGTCGACGTCTACCACCGCGACCTGACCATCGAGCACTACTACATCGGCTACCTGCAGCATCCGTACGTGTCGCTCTACACCGGGCGCGGCTGTCGCAGCCGCTGCTCGTTCTGCCTGTGGCCGCAGACGATCGCCGGCCACACCTACCGCACGCGCAGCGTCGAGCACGTCGTCGCCGAGATGGCGCACGCGCAGCGCCTGTTCCCGCAGGTGCGCGAGTTCTTCTTCGACGACGACACGTTCACCGACGACCGGCCGCGCGCCGAGGCGATCGCGCGCGGCCTCGGCCGGCTCGGGCTCACCTGGTCGTGCAACGCCAAGGCGAACGTGCCGTACGAGACGTTGAAGGTGCTCAAGGACAACGGCCTGCGCCTGCTGCTCGTCGGCTTCGAATCGGGCAACCAGCACATCCTGAACAACATCCGCAAGGGCACGCGCATCGATCGCGCGCGCGAGTTCATGCGCGACTGCCACCGGCTCGGCATCCTCGTGCACGGCACGTTCATCGTCGGCCTGCCCGGCGAGACGCGCGAGACGATCGCCAACACGATCGCGTTCGCGAAGGAGATCGATCCCTACAGCCTGCAGGTGTCGCTGGCGGCGCCGTACCCCGGCACCGAGCTCTATCGCCAGGCGCAGGAGCAGGGCTGGCTGCCCGCCGAGCGCGCCGGCGGCCTGGTCGCCGAGCAGGGCATCCAGCAGGCGGTGCTGTCATACGCCGATCTCTCGAGCGCCGAGATGCACGAGGCCCTCGAATACTTCTATCGCGCCTATTACCTGCGCCCGCGGCCGATCCTGCGCATCATGCGCGACATGATGCGCGACCGCGAGGTGATGAAGCGCCGGCTGCGCGAGGCGCGCGAGTTCTTCTCCTTCATGGCCCAGCGGCGCCAGCCGGCGACGCCCGGCGCCGCGCCGGGATCGGTGTCCGGCAACGCGCCGGCGGCTTCGCACTGACGCACCCCGGTCGCGGGGGATCTCCGCCATGGCGCAGCCGGGCGGCAGCGCGAGGAACGCGGCAGGTGCGCGATCCGCACGGGCCGGGCAGGTGGTGAGCGGGCTGCTGCTGCTCGCGCTCGCGGCCGGCGCGGGCGCGCAGGAGCCGCTGTCGCTCGCGGCGGCCGTCGGGCGCGCGCTCGACGAGGCGCCGGCGGCGCGCATCGCGCGGCTCGAGGCCGGCCAGGCCGACGATGCGGCGACCGCGGCACGCAGCGTCTACTGGCCGCGCGCCGCGATCAGCAGCCAGGCGGGCTGGTCGAACCAGCAGGACGAGACGATCGACGTGCCCGACGTCGACGGCACCGGGCACAAGCGCTACCCGCTGTCGACGTTCGGCTCGTCGGAGCCGTGGCTGGCGGTGTACGTCGAGCAGGTGCTGTTCGACCTGCGCCAGTGGCGCCTGTCGGAGCGCAGCGCGCTCGAAGCCGAGGCGGCGGCGGTCGGCGAGGCGGAGCAGCGCGAGGGGATCAGCTTCGCCGTGCTCGACCGCTATCTCGAGGTCGTGCGGCTCGAGGCGTTCGCCGCCGTCGCCGCCGAGCGCGTGCGCGCCGCCGAGGCGCTCGACCGCCAGGCGCTGGTGCTGCTCGACGCCGGCCGCGCGCTGCCGAGCGAACGGCAGCTCGTCGCGCTCGACGTCGAGCAGGCGCAGCTCGACGCCGAGGCGGCCGGCGCCGAGCTCACCGTGGCGCGCGATGCCCTGGCGCGCGCCATCGGCCTCGCGCCCGGCGCGCCGCTGCGCGTCGACCCGGCGAGCCTGCCGGCCGTGCGCACGCGCGCGGGGAGCGACGCGGCCGGCGGGATCGAGCGCGCCCCCGAGCTGCGCATCCTCGCGCTGCGCCGGCGCATGGAGGACCTGTCGTTGGACGCGGCGCGCGCCGGTCGCTATCCGACGCTGTCGATGCGCGGGGGATACTTTCATTACGGCACGCGCCGGTTCGATGCGTTCGAGCAGGAGATCGCGGTCGGCTTCGATCTGCAGGTGCCGGTGTTCGACGGCTTCCGCACCTCGGCGACGATCGCCGGTGCGGCGAAGGCCGCCGAGGCGGCGCGCCTGCGCTATGCGGCGGCGGAGGCGGACAAGCGCGCGCGGGTGGACGACCTGGCGCGGCGCGTGCGCGCGGCGGTCGACCAGCACGCGCTCGCCGTGCGCCGCGTCGCGATGGCGCGCGAGCGGCTGCGGCTCGCCGATCTCGCCCTGCAGGGCCAGCGCGGTTCGCTCGCCGTCGCGCTCGCGGCGCGGCTCGAGGCAACGCGCGATGCGCGCGCGGCGGCCGATGCCGAGGCGGCGGCGGTGCGCGCCTGGGCGACGCTGCAGCGCGAGCGCGGCGCGCTCGCCGACGCGCTCGTCGGCGCGCCGCCCGCGGCGGCGGCGGAGTAGCCACGATGGTGATCACCCGCACGCGCATCGTCGCGCTGCTGCTGGCGGCCGCGCTGCTCGGCCTCGTGCCGGTGTGGTGCGGCCGGCGCGAGCCGCCGGTCGTGCAGACCGCGCACCCGGTGCGCGCGCCGCTGCGCGTCATCGTCTCGACCAACGGACAGATCGAGCCGGTGCAGGACTTCGAAGTGCGCGCCCGCCTCGACGGCCGCGTCGAGTACATTCCCGATCCCGGCAAGCGTGTCGCCGCGGGCGACGTCGTCGTGCGGCTCGACGCCGGCCCGGTCGCCGGCCAGCTCGCGGCGGCGGAATCCGAGCGCCTGAGCGCGAGCGAATCGCTGCGCGCGGCGCGCGCCCGCGCCGTCGAGCTCCGCGAGCGCCTCGCCACCGACCGGCGCCTGGCGGGCGAGGGGGCGCTGACGCGCGAAGTGCTGGAGCAGAGCGAGCGCGCCGCGCGCGAGGCCGGGGCGCAGGTGCGCCATCTCGAGCGCGAGGTGCCGCTGCGCCTGGCGGCGCTCGATGCCCGCATCGCCGAGCTGCGCGCGCAGCAGGAGGCGAGCGTCGTGCGCGCGCCGGTCGACGGCACGATCTACCGCACGGCGGTGAAGACCGGCGCCGTCGTGCGCCTCGGCGATGCGCTGCTCTGGCTCGCCGACCTCGAGCGCCTGCGCGTGCGCACGAATGTCGACCAGGTCGACCTCGGCCGCGTCCAGCCCGGGCAGCCGGTGCGTGTTTCGGCGAATGCATTCCCCGGCCGGGCGTGGCGTGGCACGATCACCGAGGTGGTGCCGGACGTGATCGTCAAGGAGAGCCGCGCTGTCTCCGAGAGCCTTGCGCGCATCGAGCCGCCGGCGGACGGTCTCGTGCCCGGCATGACCGTCGACGTCGAGATCGTGGTCGCCGAGGCGCCCGATGCGCTGCAGGTGCCCGCCGAGGCGCTGCGCGAGCGCGACGGGCAGTCACTCGTCTATCGCGTCGAGGGTCGCCGCCTGCGCGAGACGGCGGTGACCACCGGCCTGTCGAGCGTGTCGGCGGTGGCGGTCACCAGCGGCCTCGATGCCGACGACGAGATCGTCGTCGGACCGCTCGAGGGCCTCGCCGACGGCATGCGCGTCCTGCCGCAGCCGCGCAACGGGGCGCTTGCCGGAGGAACGCCATGAGCCCCGCCGTGGTGCGACGTCGCGCGGTGCCGGCGCCGGAGCCGGCGCCGCGCCGCGCCAGCGCGCCCACCCTCCTGTCGCTGCGCGGGATCACCAAGATCTACCAGCGCGACGGCGCCGCGGTGCTGGCGCTCAACGGCGTCAACCTCGATGTGCACGCCGGCGAGTTCACCGCGATCATGGGCCGCTCGGGCTCGGGCAAGTCGACGCTGCTGCACATCATCGGGTTGCTCGATGCGGAGTACGACGGGACGTACCACCTCGACGGCGAGCTCGTCTCCGGCCTCTCGTCGGACGCGCTGTCGCGCCTGCGCAACCGCAAGATCGGCTTCGTGTTCCAGTCCTTTCACCTGTTGCCGCAGCTCACCATTCTCGAGAACGCCGCGCTGCCCGGCCTCTACGCCGGCCGCCAGCCCGAGGAGTGCCGCGCGGTGGCACGCGCGCGGCTCGAGGAGATGGGGCTCGGCGCGCGGCTCGACCACCGCCCGAACGAGCTGTCGATCGGGCAGCGGCAGCGCGCCGCGATCGCCCGCGCGCTGGTCAACGAGCCGCGGCTGATCCTCGCTGACGAGCCGACCGGGGCGCTCGACAGCGGCACCGCGGCGGAAATCCTGGCCATCCTCCGCACGCTGCATGACGCGGGGACGACCGTCCTGCTGGTCACCCACGACCAGGAGGTCGGCGAGGCCGCCGAACGCATCGTGCGCATCAAGGATGGAACGACCGACGACGGCCTGGCTTAAGCTGCTGCTGCGGTTCGCGCTCGACGGCCTGCGCGGTCAGCGCGGTCGCTCGCTGCTCACCATGCTCGGCATGGCGATCGGCACCGCGAGCGTCGTGGCGGTGGTGTCGATCGGGCTGCTCGGGCGCGATTACGTCGTCAGCCTGATCGAGGGCGTCGGCTCGAACCTCGTGTTCGCCTACGGCACCGGCGGCGGCGTCAATCCCGAGGAGCTGTCGTTCGAGGACGTCGACGTCCTGCGCGTGCGCGTGCCGCACGTCGCCGCCATGGCGCCGGTGCTGAGCGGCAACGAGCTGCTCGCGATCCGCGGCGAGACGAAGACGATGAACGTGCTCGGCGTCACGCCGTCCTACGCGACGGTGCGCAACCTCGTCCTCGAGCGTGGCCGCTTCCTCACCGACGGCGAGGAGCGCGGCGGCGCCAAGGTGTGCGTCATCTCGAAGGAGCTGGCGCTCGAGCTGTACGGCACGACCGAGATCGGCGAGGAGTGGCTGCGCATCTTCGGGCTGCGCTTCCGCATCATCGGCGTCTTCCGCGAGGGCGTGGAGAGCGCCGCGGCGCTGCAGAAGAGCGAGGCGGCGGGGCTCACCGCGATCATCCCGTTCTCGACGTTCCGCAACCTGTCCGGCGTGCGCTACGTCGACGTCGTCTACTTCCAGGCGACCAGCCCGGCCACCGTCCCCGCGGTCGTGCACGCGGTGAGCGAGGTGCTCGCGTCACGGCACCGCTCGCTGAGCAGCTTCCGCATCGAGTCGCTCGATCAGTATCTCGTGCTCGTGCAGCAGATCTCCGATGCGGTGAGCCTCGGGCTGATCGGCATCGCGGCGGTGTCGCTGCTCGTCGGCGGCATCGGCATCATGAACATCATGCTCGTCACCGTCACGGAGCGCACGCAGGACATCGGCATCCGTCTCGCCCTCGGCGCGGGGCGGCGTGACATCCTTTTACAATTCCTCATGGAGGCCAGCATCCTCAGTGTTGCCGGCGGCGTAGCGGGCACGATCATCGGTGCCGGGCTGCCGCTCTACATCGGATTTCTGTATGCGATCCCGGTACCAGTCTCAGGCGTGAGCGTCGCGGTCGCATTCATCGTCTCCGTCGTTGTCGGGATTTTCTTCGGCATCTATCCCGCGCGTAAGGCCGCGCAAATGAACATCATTGACGCGCTCGGGTACGTGTGACGCGAGCCGCTGCGAAGGTGCTGCGGGGCGGACGTGCGGAGGTGAGCGCGGCCTCGCGGGTGCGGCGATCGGCGCGCGGCGGGTGCCGACGTGCTGCTGTGCTGACGTGCTGAGGTGACGCGTCGCGCGCGCTGCGACGGCTGATGCCGGGTGGCGCAACCGGCGGCGAGTGCGCTGCGCGGTGATTTGACATCACCCCGGCCGCCGATACGGTGAACGCAGATGAACACCGCGGGTGAATGCGTTCCCCCCGATTCGATCCGGATGTGTCTCGTACGCGCGCCGCTGGCCGCGTGCGGACGGGCGGCGATGGACGGCGCCGCCGCGTGGCCCGGCTTCCTGCGTCACCTCTCCGACCCCTGCGCATGCCACCGGGCTGACGATCCGGAGCGGATGAATTGAACGCGGGCCGTGCCGGTCTGCAGCGAGACCGGGCGGAGAAGAGGTCGGATGATGAAGCGAGTACCCTGGTGCCTTTCGGCGGCGACGTGCCGGCGAGGCTGGCGGCGATGGACGGCCGCCGTGCTGGCGGTGGTCGCATGGACTCTGGTCGCCCCGGGCACGGTGGCGGCCGACGACAAGACGCTGCGGCTGACGCCGGCGCGGCTCGGCTACCTCGCCGGCGACGTGTCGTTCTGGCGTCCGGGCGCGGGAGACTGGGACGCGGCGCAGGTCAACGTGCCGCTCGCCGCCGGCGACGCGCTGGCGACACGCGACGGCCGGTTCGAGATCCAGGTCGGCGCGGCGTCGTTCGCGCGCGCCGGCGATGACACGCAGCTGCGCGTGCTCAGCCAGGAGCCGGACTTCCTGCAGCTCGAGCTCACGCAGGGCAGCCTCGTGCTCGATCTGCGGCGGCTGCCCGCCGGGCAGGTGTTCCAGGTCGACACGCCGCACGGCGCGGTGACGCTGGCACGCGACGGCTACTACCGCATCGATGCCGGCGGCACGACGCGCGTGACGGTGCGGCGCGCCGGGCGCGCGACGGTGACGCCGGCGGGCGGCGCCCCGATCGAGCTCGCCACCGGCGAGTCGGTGGTCGTCGAAGGGCCGGGCGGCTTCGCCGTCGCGGCGGCACCGGCGTTCGACGAGTGGGACCGCTGGAACTACGCGCGCAGCGACGAGTTCCTCGCCGCGCCGCGTTCGTATGCGGTCGCCGACGACATCTACGGCGTGCAGGAGCTCGAGAAACACGGCAGCTGGCGGGTGGTGCCGACGTACGGACGCGTGTGGGTGCCGGCGTCGGTCCCCGCCGGCTGGGCGCCCTACACGTACGGGCGCTGGATCCCCGATCCGGTCTACGGCTACGCCTGGGTCGACTACGCCCCGTGGGGCTGGGCGCCGTTCCACTACGGCCGCTGGGTCTACACCGGCTACTGGGCGTGGGCGCCGGGGCCGCTCGTCGTCAGCCCGGTCTGGGCGCCGGCGCTGGTCGCCTTCCACGCCCCGGCGGTGAGCGTCAGCGTCGGCATCGGTCTGCCGTTCGTCAGCTGGGTCGCCCTCGGCTGGGGCGAGCCGTACGTCCCGTGGTGGGGCGGCGTCGGCTTCTACGGCCGGCCGTGCTGGTACGGCTGGGGCGGACCGCGCATCGTCAACAACATCGTCATCAACACCGGCGACGTGATCCAGACGAAGCACATCAACTTCTACCGCAATGCCGCGGTGCCGGGGGCGCTGGTCGGCGTGCCGAAGGATCGCTTCCACGGTCACGACCTGCGCCACGCGCGGCTGGCCAACCTGACCGGTCGGGACGTGAAGCCGGCGCACGATGCGCTCGCCAGCGTGGCGCGCCTGCAGCGCACCGGCGGCAGCCCGAAGGGCGCGCTGCCGGCGCTCGGCGATCGGGTGCCCGGTCAGCAGGCGCGCGCCGGCGGACCGGCAGCGTCGTTCAATCGCGGCGCAGCGGGCGAGCGCGCGGCGGTCGGCGGACCGGGACGCAGCGACGCGGTGCCCAAGGGCGCGCTGCCGTCGCTCGGCGAGCGGCGCGGCAGCGCGAAGGGCGATCTGCCGGCACTTGGCGACCGTGGCGGCAGCGCCGCCGGCGCGTCCGGCGCGCAGCCGCCGGCACTCAGCCGAGGCGCGGATGGAACCGGCAGCGCCGCGGGACGTGCGGCGCTGCCGAAGGGCGAGGTGCCGGCACTCGGCGGCCGCGGCACGGCCAAGGGTGCGCTGCCGGCGCTCGGCGGCCGCGGCGGCGGCAGCGCTGCCGGCGCACGCGACACGCAGCCGCCGGCACTCAGCCGTGGCGCCGGTGGAACGACCGGCAGTCCCTCCGGACGCGCGGCACTGCAGAAGGGTGAGGTGCCGGC
>CBFGUK010000100.1:0-16274 GCA_965651925.1 uncultured bacterium
CCCTGACGCGAACGGCACCGCCCGTGGGCGGCCGCGAATAAGCGCGGCCCTCCATCGCGCCCTGTGATGGGCGGTGTGCCCCGGCGAACCGTGAGCAGCACCCACCGATCACCGATCACCGATCACCGGTCACCGGTCACCGGTCACGCAGCCGTAGCGGCGCCAGGCGCCGCTACGGCTGCAGCTCGGTGTTCCAGTACGCCGCGTCGACCGTCGACAGGAACGGCAGCCACTCGCGGTAGCGGCGCAGGCTGAACGTCTCGAGCATGAACGGCGTCCACTCCGGCCGGCGCGGGGCGCGCAGGAGCTTCATGCCCGCCTGCTTCGGCGTGCGCCCGCCCTTGCGGCGGTTGCAGCCGTGGCACGAGCAGACGATGTTGTCCCAGGTCGACAGGCCGCCCTGCGAGCGCGGCACGACGTGATCGAGGTTGAGCTCGACGCGCGGCAGCCGCTGGCCGCAGTACTGGCAGGTGTTGCGGTCGCGGGCGTAGACGTTGAAGCGGTTGAAGCGCACCTGCCGCTTCGGGATGCGATCGTAGGTCAGCAGCAGAATCACGCGCGGCACGCGGATCACGCGGCCGACGAGGCCGATAGTGTCCTCGTGCAGGCTCGCCGACAGCGCCGACCAGCTGTCGAAATCGAACGTCCGGTACTGCTCGTCGACCGCCTCGGCCAGCCCCTGGTACAGCAGCGAGAACGCCCGGCGGACCGATGTGACATGAACCGGAAGAAAATTCCGGTTCAGCACCAGCACCTTGGTGTTCAGTGTTCCCGCCCCCGCCACCATCGGCATACCACCTCCGGGTCGTCGACGCTCGTGCCGGTTAACTGCGGCGTCAAAGGGAAGTCAAGGCGGTGCAGCCCCGACCGTCTACATAGGCGTGGAGCCTGGCGCTCGGGGCCGGGTTTCTGTCCACGCGCTGCTGCCGAAGCCCCATCCGGGCGGCGCCGCGCCGCCCGGTTGCCCCGCCCCGGGGATGCCCCTATCATCCGGCGCCTGCTGGACGGTACGACGATGCCCGTGTGCGCCGAGACCTACGAACGCCTGCTTGCGCGGGTGGAAAAGCCGGGACGCTATCTCGGCAACGAGCTCGGCGTGGTCCGCAAGGACCTGAACGCGGTCGCGGTGCGCTTCGCGCTCGCCTTTCCGGAGGTCTACGAGATCGCCCAGTCGCACCCCGGCCTGCAGCTCCTCTACGATCTGCTCAACCGGCGGCCCGACGTCTACGCCGAGCGCGTGTATGCCCCGTGGTTCGACTGCGAGGCGGTGCTGCGCGCCGCGCAGCACCCGCTGGTGTCGCTCGAAACGTACACGCCGCTGCGCGACTTCCATTTCGTGGGCTTCAGCCTGCAGTACGAGCTGACCTACACCAACGTGCTCGCGATGCTCGATCTCGGCGGCATCCCGTTGCAGGCCGCCGCGCGCGGGCCGCGCGATCCGGTCGTGGTCGCCGGCGGGCCGTGCGCGTTCAACCCCGAGCCGCTCGCCGATTTCCTCGACGCCGTCCTGCTCGGCGACGGCGAGGAGGCGGTGCACGACCTGTGCGACGTCTACCGGCGCTGGGACGGCCGCGACCGCACCGCGCTGCTGCACGCGCTCGCCGGCATCCCGGGCGTCTACGTGCCGGCGTTCTACGCGCCGCGGCGCGACGCCGCGGGCCGGCTGGTCGCGGTCGAGCCGACGCGCCCGGACGTGCCGGCGGTGGTGAGCAAGCGCGTGCTGCGCGACCTCGACACGGTGCCGCTCACCGAGACGCACGTCGTGCCGAACATCCGCGTCGTGCACGGCCGGCCGAGCCTCGAAGTGATGCGCGGCTGCGTGAAGGGCTGCCGCTTCTGCCAGGCGGGCTATATCTACCGGCCGCTGCGCGAGCGCGACCCGCGCCGCGTGCTGGCCCAGGCCGAACGCGCCGTCGGGGCGACCGGCACCGACGAGCTGTCGCTGCTCAGCCTCAGCACCGGCGACTACTCGTGCGTCAACCCGGTGCTCACCGAGCTGATGAACCGCTTCGCCGGCGAGCGCGTCGCGGTGTCGCTGCCCTCGACGCGCGTCGACGCGCTCGCGCCGTCGCTGCTCGAGCAGATCCGACGGGTGCGCAAGACCGGCTTCACGCTCGCCCCGGAGGCGGGCTCGCAGCGCCTGCGCGACATCATCCAGAAGGAATATGCCGAAGAGGAGCTGATCGAGGCGGCGCGGCAGATCTTCGGCCTCGGCTGGCGGGCGCTGAAGCTCTACTTCATGCTCGGCCTGCCCGGCGAGGAGGAGCGCGATCTCGTCGCCATCGCGGAGCTCGCGGCCCGCGTCGCCGCCACCGGCAAGGGACGCTGCGAGGTCACCGCCAGCGTCTCGACGTTCGTCCCCAAGCCGCACACGCCGTTCCAGTGGGCGGCGCAGATCGACGTCGCCGAGACCGAGGCGCGCCAGTCGCTGCTGCGCCGCGAGCTCGGGCGCCGGCGCATCCGCTTCAAGTGGCACGACGCCCGGACCTCGTATCTCGAAGGGATCTTCTCGCGTGGCGGCCGCGAGCTCGGCGCGCTGCTGCTCGCCGCCTACGCGCGCGGCTGCCGGTTCGACGGCTGGACCGAGCACTGCCGCTTCGATGCCTGGGAGGCGGCGCTGGCCGAGACCGGCATCGATCCCGCCGCCTACCTGCGCCGGCGCTTCCTCGACGAGGCGCTGCCCTGGGATCACCTGAGCTGCGGCGTCGACAAGGCGTGGCTGCAGCGCGAGCTCGCCCATGCGGTCGAAGGCCGGCTGACGCCCGATTGCAGCATCGATCGCTGCACGTATTGCGGCGCCTGCGACTTCACGAACGTGCGTAACGTCACCTACCACGTCCGCGGCGCCAAGGGCGGCGTGCACCGCGGCGGCGCGGTCGACAACTGGGCGCACGTCGCCGTCAGCGGCGAGCTGCCCGCCGCGCCGGGCTCCTGGGAGCCGCGCGGCTGGCAGAAGGTGCAGGCGCGCAAGGCGGCGAAGCCGGCAGCCGGGGCCGACGCGGCGGCGGGCACCGCGTCGCCAGCGCCAGCCACCGGTGCCGCCAGCACCACGGCAGAGGCGAGTACGACACCGCGCCCGGGCACGGCGCGGGGCGCCGGCGGACGGGCGCCAGCTGCCGCCGGGCCGCCGGGGCGCGGCCTCGGCAATGCCGAGGAATGGCTCAACGCCGGCAGCGAGGCGCTGGTGGCGCCCGTCGACGTGCGCCCGGCGGCGATGCGCGTGCGGCTCACCTATGCCAAGCGCGGGCGGGCGCGCTTCATCAGCCACCTCGAGCTGATCGAAGTGATCGACCGCGCCTGCCGGCGCGCCGGGCTGCCGCTCGCGTTCTCGCAGGGGCACCGCCCGGCGCCGAAGCTGCGCTTCAGCCCCGGCCTGCCGGTCGGCGCGGAAAGCGACTGCGAGGTCGTCGATCTCGATCTCACCGAGGTGCTGCCGGCAGCGGACGTGGCGGAGCGCTTCGCGGCGCACCTGCCCGAGGGGCTGACGATCCTGGCGGCCGGTGAAATCGGTCTGCGCGCGCCGAGCCCCGAGCACGACCTCGCCGGCTTCCGCTACCGCGTCGACGTCGGCGACCTGCTCGGCAGCGACGGTGGGGCGTGGATCGATGCGCGGCTGGCGGCGTTCCGCGCCGCCGACAGCTGGCCGATGCGCAAGCGCACCGGGTCGGGCGAGAAGACGATCGATGCGCGGCCGCTGATCGACCGCCTCGAACGCGTCGCGCCGCATGCCGTCGAGATCGACGTCCGCTTCACGCCGGCCGGCTCGCTGAAGCCGACCGACCTGCTCGCCGTCCTGCTCGATCTGCCGTCCGACCACGCGCGGGCGCTGCCGCTGCACAAGACGCACGTGTTCGCCGCGCCTGCCGCCCCGCCCGCCCGGCCGGCGGCCAGCAGCGCTCCCGCGTAGGATGCCGCCCGGTGCCACGGCAGATCATCATCAACTCGACGCCGCAGGAAGCGCGCGTCGCCACGATGGAGAACGCGCGCCTGCTCGAGATCCAGATCGAGCGCGTGCGCGAGCGCAGCCTGGCGGGCAGCATCTGCAAGGGACGCGTGCTGCGCGTGCTCCCCGGCATGCAGGCGGCCTTCGTCGACATCGGCCTCGAGAAGGCGGCGTTCCTGCCCGGCGCCGACTTCTTCCCGCTCAGTGCCGACGAATACGCCGAACGCGAGACGCCCGGTGACGTCCCCGATGCCGCCGAGCCGGCAACCGGCGCGTCGGGTGAGGACGCCGGCCCGGCGCCGCGCCGCGCGCGCGTGCTGCCGCCGATCGAGGAGCGGCTGCAGAAGGGGCAGGACGTCATCGTGCAGATCAGCAAGGAGCCGATCGGCAGCAAGGGCGCCCGCCTGACCTCGAACATCTCGCTGCCCGGCCGCTATCTCGTCTATCTGCCGTACAGCAACCAGATCGGCGTGTCGCGCCGCATCGCCAGTGACGAGGAACGCCAGCGGCTGCGCGAGGCGGTCGAGGCGGTCGCGCCGGACAGCGGCGGCATCATCATCCGCACCGCCTGCGAAGGCGTCTCCAAGCGCGAGATCCAGTCCGATCTGCGCGCGCTGCGCCGGCAGTGGCAGCACCTGTCGCGCAAGGCCGAGAGCCTGCCGGCACCGGCGATCCTGCACCAGGAGCTCGACGTCATCCTGCGCACGATGCGCGATCTCTCGCCGGCGAGCGACGTGACGCGCGTCGTCGTCGACAACCGGCGCGACTACCAGCGCATCGTCGATTTCGTCGACGAGGTCATGCCGCGCACCCGTCCGCGCGTCGAGCTCTACGAGCTCGCCGAGCCGATCTTCGAACGCTACGGCGTCGAGGCGCAGATCAACAAGGCGCTCGAACGCAAGGTGTGGCTGAAGTCCGGCGGCTACATCGTCATCGACCACACCGAGGCGCTGACCGCCATTGACGTCAACACCGGCCGCTTCATCGGCAAGACCGATCAACGCGAGACGGCCCTCAAGACGAACATCGAGGCGGCGCGCGTCATCGCCGATCAGCTGCGCCTGCGCAACATCGGCGGCCTGATCATCCTCGACTTCATCGACATGGAGCACGCCGAGGACCGCAAGGCGGTGCTCACCGCCCTGAGCGAGGCGATCCGCGGCGACAAGGCGCGCGCGACGATCCTCGGCATCTCGGAGCTCGGGCTCGTCGAGATGACCCGCCAGCGGACGCGCGAAAGCCTGATGCAGCGCCTGTGCGAGCCCTGCCCGACCTGCAACCAGCGCGGCTACGTGAAGGGCCTTGCCACGACCGCGTACGAGGTCCTGCGCCGCATCCGCCGCGAGGCGACGCTCAACCGGCCGCTGCAACGCGTCGAAGTCGCCCTCCACCCGAGCGTCGCCGACTTTCTCGCCCAGTTCGAGCCCGCGGCACTGCGCGAGATCGAGCGCGAGCTCGGGGTGCCGATTGCCGTCCGCCACGGCGATGGCGGGGCGCCCGACGAGTACACCGTGCTTGCCGTGCTCGCCCAGGAAGCGGCGAAATAGCCGCTCCAGGCCCCCCGATCCGGACCAGGGACGAGACGGCCCCCCCGCCGCCACGCCGCGTTTCACACGCCGCGGGGCGGCCCCTCCGTTGAAACCCCCTACCCCCGCCGATATAGGTCCGGATGGCGCCGAGAGCGGTGTCGACCTGGTGTTGACGCGGGCGCGGCGGGGCGGACGGAGACGCGAGGAGCACGGAGCACGATGGAACCAGACGGTGCCACCGCATCGGTGGCAGGCGCCGGAACGAGCGCCGCGAAACGCATCGAGGAGCGCGAGCAGGTCGTCATCCGCTTCGCCGGCGATTCCGGTGACGGAATGCAGCTCGCCGGCCAGCACTTCACCAACGAAACCGCGCTGGCCGGCAATGACCTGAGCACGTTGCCGGATTTCCCGGCCGAGATCCGCGCACCGGCGGGCACGCTCGCCGGCGTCAGCGGGTTCCAGCTCCACTTCTCGAGTCGCGACGTGTTCACGCCCGGCGACGCGCCCGACGTGCTGGTGGCGATGAACCCGGCGGCCCTGAAGGTCAACATCGGCGACCTGCAGGCGAACGGCATCCTGATCGTCGACCGCGAGCAGTTCAGCGAGCAGAACCTGAAGAAGGCCGAGTTCACCTCGAACCCGCTCACCGACGGCTCGCTCGACCGCTTCCAGGTCTTCGAAGTCGAGATCACGAAGCTGACGATCAACGCGCTCAAGGACCTCGGGCTGCCGACGCGCACGATGATGCGCTCGCGCAACTTCTTCGCGCTCGGCCTGACCTCGTGGCTCTTC
This sequence comes from uncultured bacterium, assembly GCA_965651925.1. GTDB lineage: Bacteria > Desulfobacterota > Binatia > HRBIN30 > CADEER01 > CBFGUK01. The sequence continues at coordinate 6,265 of CBFGUK010000100.1, forward strand.
CAGCGGCCGATCGAGCCGACGATCAAGTGGATCGAAGGCAAGTTCCGCAAGAATCCGGCGCTCGGCGACGCCAACGTGCGCGTGCTGAAGGCGGGCTGGAACTTCGGCGAGACGGCGGAGATGTTCCGCACCGCCTACACCGTCGCGCCGGCGCGCATCGCTCCCGGCCGCTACCGCAACATCACCGGCAACCAGGCGACGGCGCTCGGCTTCCTCGCCGCGGCCCAGCGCGCCGGGCGGCCGCTGTTCCTCGGCAGCTACCCGATCACGCCGGCGAGCGACATCCTGCACGAGCTGTCGAGCTGCAAGCAGTACGACGTGTACACGTTCCAGGCCGAGGACGAGATCGCCGGCATCGGCTCGGCGCTCGGCGCGGCGTTCGGCGGCGCGATCGCGCTGACGACGACCAGCGGTCCCGGCGTGTGCCTGAAGGCCGAGGCGATCAACCTCGCCGTCAGCACCGAGCTGCCGGTGGTGATCGCCGACATCCAGCGCGGCGGCCCGAGCACCGGCCTGCCGACCAAGACCGAGCAGGCCGACCTCATGCTCGCGATGTTCGGCCGCAACAGCGACTCCCCGGTGCCGATCCTCGCACCGGCGACGCCGGCCGAGTGCTTCCGCATGGCGTTCGAGGCGGTGCGCATCGCGGTCACGTACATGACGCCGGTGTTCTTCCTCTCCGACGGCTATCTCGCGAACGGCGCCGAGCCGTGGCTGATCCCGCGCGCCGCCGACCTGCCCGAGGTCCGCGTCGCGTTCCGCACCGATCCGCAGGGCTACTTCCCCTACCTGCGCGACGCGGAGACGCTGTCGCGGCCGTGGGCGATCCCCGGCACGCCCGGGCTCGAGCATCGCATCGGCGGCCTCGAGAAGGAGTACCTCACCGGCAACGTCAGCTACGCGCCGGCGAATCACGAGCAGATGGTGCGCGTGCGCGCCCGCAAGATCGCCGGCATCGTCCGCGAGATTCCGCCCACCGCGGTCAACGGGGCGCCGGAGGGCGACCTGCTGCTGCTCGGCTGGGGCAGCACGTACGGCGCGCTCGAGGCCGCCGCGCGCACGCTGCTCGACCAGGGCCACCGCGTCGGGCATGCACACCTGCGCCACCTGAACCCGCTGCCCGCCGACCTCGGCGCCGTGCTCGGCCGCTTCCGGCGCGTGCTCGTGCCCGAGCTGAACATGGGGCAGCTCGTGCGCCTGATCCGCGCCGAGTACCTCGTCGACGCCGTCGGCCTGAACAAGATCCAGGGACAACCCTTCAAGGTCAGCGAGGTCGTCGCCAAGGCGAAGACCATGCTGGAGGTGTCGCGATGAACACCCCGGTCGCATTGTCGCGCAAGGATTTCGTCACCGATCAGGACGTGCGCTGGTGCCCGGGCTGCGGCGACTACTCGATCCTCGCCCAGGTGCAGAAGGTGATGCCCGAGCTCGGCATCGCGCGCGAGAACATCGTCTTCATCTCCGGCATCGGCTGCTCGAGCCGCTTCCCGTACTACATGAACACGTACGGGTTTCACTCGATCCACGGCCGCGCGCCGGCGATCGCCAGCGGGCTGAAGGCGTCACGCCCCGAGCTGTCGGTGTGGGTGGTCACCGGTGACGGGGACGGCCTGAGCATCGGCGGCAACCACCTGCTGCACGTGCTGCGCCGCAACATCGACGTCAACATCCTGCTGTTCAACAACCGCATCTACGGCCTGACCAAGGGCCAGTACTCGCCGACCTCCGAGATCGGCAAGGTGACCAAGTCGACGCCGATGGGCTCGATCGACTACCCGCTCAATCCGGTGTCGGTCGCGCTCGGCGCCGAGGCGACGTTCATCGCCCGCTCGGTCGACGTCGATGCCAAGCACCTGCAGGAGACCCTGCGCCGCGCCAGCGAGCACCGCGGCACGTCGTTCATCGAGATCCTGCAGAACTGCAACATCTTCAACGATGGCGCCTGGTCGGCGATCAGCGACAAGGACAGCAAGGCCGACAACGCGCTGCTCCTCGAGCACGGCAAGCCGCTCGTCTTCGGCAAGCAGCGCGACAAGGGCATCCGCATGAACGGCCATCGCCTGGAAGTCGTGCAGCTCGGCAACGGCGTCAGCGAGCCCGATCTCCTCGTCCACGACGAACAGGACGCGATGCTCGCCGGCCTGCTCAGCAACCTGCACGGCCCCGAGTTCCCGACGCCGCTCGGCGTGCTGCGCGCCGTGACCCGTCCGACCTACGACGAGGCGATCAACGCGCAGATCGCTCAGGCCAAGGCCCGCGGCACGGCCGACCTCGACGCCCTGTTCGCCCAGGGCGACACCTGGGAAGTACCGTAAGCTGAGCGGAAAGCCGGAAAGCGGAAAGTAGGCGGTCAGCCGGCGTACGGCGTGGTCCCACTTTCCGCTTTTCCCTTTCCGCTTGCCGCTGTTTCTCTCAGAACAGCGCCAGTCCGATCAGCGCGACGGCGAAGTAGGCGGCGATGACCGCGGCGCCGGCGTAATCCTTGGCGAAGCGCTGGCCGGTGATCAGCGCGAGCAGCGCGATGCCGGCGACGGCGAGGCCGAGCGAGGCGAGGTTCATCCCCGGTCGGGTGAAGCGGAAGAACAGCACGCCGAGCCCGCACAGGATTCCGGCGAGCGCCTCGAGCGCGGTGAGCACCCAGAACATCCGCCGCACCATGTCGGGCGGAAACGGACTGTTCTTGAAGTGCCCGGTCAGGAACTCGAGGTTGCCACCCGGGTCGGTCAGCTTGTCGAGCGCCGACTGCAGGAAGACGACGGCGAAGAATGCCGTGACGAGAAATCGGGCGATGACCTCTGGCTCCATTGTCGGCTCCCTTCAGCTCACAGCTGTCAGCGTTCAGCTGTCAGCGCCCCCGAATCGGGTTGTCGCGCAGCGTGGACGGGGATGAGTACGCGGTCGCCCCCGGCCGCCCTCACTTGCCAAGCACCTGGTCGACGAGCGCCACGGTCAGCTCATCGAGCGCGCCGATCACCGCTGCCGCCGTGCTCGTGTCGTTGTCGGCCGTGTAGTCGTGCGGGAACGCGATGCACGGGCAGCCGGCGGCGGCGGCGGCGCGCATGCCCTTCGTGGCATCCTCGATCACCACGCAGCGCTCCGGCGGCAGGCCGAGGCGCGCCGCGGCGGTGGTGAACGCATCGGGCGCCGGCTTCGGCGCCCGGTACTGCTCGCGTGTCACGATGCTGGTGAACAGCGGCCGCAGTGCGAAGTGATCGATGACGAAGTCGACGTCCGTGGCGTGCGAATTGGTCGCCACGGCGAGCGGGAACGCCGCGCCGAGCCGCTCGATGGCCGCGCGCGCGCCGGGCACGAGCGTGATCTCCTCGCGCAGCAGCGCGTGGTAGACGGGATCCTTCGCGCGCCGCAGCTCGAGCGCCGTGCACGGCAGCCCGAACGTGCGCACCGCGTATTCGGGGCCCTGGCCGTTGGCGATCCACTCGCGGCCGTAGCAGACGGCATCGACGCTGATGCCGTAGCGCGCCAGGACCGTGTTGTAGGCGCGGTGCTGGAGCGCTTCGGAATCGATGATGACGCCGTCGAGATCGAAGATGACGCCGGCGCCGGCCGCCCGGCTCACGGCTTCGTGACGACGCGCACGCTCTCGATCACCACCGGGGTCACCGGCACGTTCTGATGTGGCATGCGGGTCGTCGTGTCCACCGCCTCGATCTTCTTCACCGTCTCCATGCCGTCGACGACCTTGCCGAACACCGCGTAGCCGTATCCCTGCGGGCTCTGGTCGCGATGATCGAGGAACGCGTTGTCCTTGGTGTTGATGAAGAACTGCGCGGTGGCGCTGTTCGGATCGCTGGTGCGCGCCATGGCGATCGTGCCGGTGACGTTCTTCAGGCCGCTGGTCGCCGCCTCGTTGGGAATCGGTGCGCGGGTCGACTTCTGCGTCATGTCGCGGGTGAAACCGCCGCCCTGGATCATGAAGTTCGGAATGACGCGGTGGAAGATCGTGCCGTCGTAGAACTTGTCGTTCACGTAGGCGAGGAAGTTCTTCGTCGTCTCCGGCGCCTTCGTCTGGTCGAGCTCGATCGTGATGTCGCCGAGCGAGGTCTTCATCAGCACGGTGGGATTCGTCCCCGCGCTGCCGGCCGACGCCGCCGGCGTCGCCTGGCCCATCGCCGAGCCCACGAGCCCGATCAGCATCACGCCCCCGATAACCGCCCCGATTCGTCGCATGCGCCACACCTCGCTGGTTGGTGAGTGAAAGCCCGCTCATACCAGCCCGGCGCCGCGGCGCAAGGCCGCGCCAGGCGCCGCCCCGGCTACACGCGGCGCGGCCGAGCTGGTAGCACGAGCACGTGACGCCGATCGCGCAGGCCGACGAGCTCGCCCCGGGGCGGACGAAGAAGTTCGTCCTCGCCCGCGACGGCCGCGAGCTCGAAGCATTCCTCCTCAACCACCGTGGCCGCCTCGTCGCCTACCTCAACCGCTGCTGCCACATCCCGATGACCATGGACTGGGTCGAGAACCAGTTCCTCGACGAGGACGGCACGCACATCCTCTGCGCCACGCACGGCGCGCTGTACGAGCCCGACAGCGGCGAGTGCGTCGCCGGCCCGCCGATCGGCCAGTGCCTGCCGCGCGTGCCGCTCGAGATCCGCGACGGCCTGGTCTACGCGGGCTGGCCGGAGGAAGAGTAGATCTTCAACGCGGAGGCGCGAAGGCGCAGCGACACGCAGAGCGCTTCGTTCGGGCGCCGCGTCTCCGCGTTGAAATTCACTCTGTCTCGCCGAGCCGCTTGTTGGCGAGCGCGCGCTCGCGGGCGCGGGCAATCAGGTCCGCCGGCACCGGCTCCATCCACGCCATGCCGCGGCGCAGCAGGCCGGGAAACAGCAGGCGCAGGACGCGCGCCGACAGCAGCATCGGGTGACGGCGCGGGACCGTCAGCTCGTAGCGGCGTTTGTCGATCATCTCGAAGATCGCATCGACGACGATCCCCGGCGGGTACTTCGGCCCGTTGTACGCCGGCGGCTCGTCCTCCTTCTCCCAGATCTCGGTGTCGATCGGGCCGGGATTGATGATGCCGGCGTGGATGCCCGATCCGGCGAGATCGTTCCACAGCCCCTCGGTGAACGCGTTCAGCGCCGCCTTCGAGGCCGCATAGAGCCCCTCGCGCGGCGGCGCGACCCGCGCCGCGACGGACGAGATGTTGATGATCGTCCCATTGCCCTGGCGCAGCATGGCCGGCAGCGCCGCGTAGGTCGTCCACACGCACGACAGGAAGTTGACGCGCATCACCAGCTCGGCTTCGTCCGCCGAGGTGTGGAACGTGTGCTTGTGCTTGGAGATCGCAGCATTGTTGATCAGCACGTCGAGCCGTCCGTGGCGCGCGACGGTTTCATCGATGACGCGCTCGGCGGTGGCGCGCTCACCCAGGTCGCCGGCGAGGTACCACGACTCCGGCGAGGCGGCGCGACACTCGTCGATCAGCCGCTGCAGCAGCGCCTCCCGGCGCGCGACTGCGACCACCACCGCGCCGCGGATGGCCAGCGCCCGCGCCGCCGCATAGCCGATGCCCGAGGACGCCCCGGTGACGATGACGATCCTGCCGCGGTAGCCCATGCCGCGGCTTTGCCATGCGCCGCCGGCCGGCGCCACCGCGCGCGGTAGCGCCGGCCCCGGCCGCTCTGGTAACGGCCGCGGCGTGGATGCGACGCTGAAGGGCCTGGTCGGGCTCGTCACCGGCAGCGACGTCGAGACCCGCTGTGCGGCGCTGGTCGTGCTGACCCGCCTCGCGGCCGGCGAGCCGCCGGTCGCGCGCGCCGTCGCGGCGGCGCTCGCCAGCCCGAACGTCGTCGTGCGCGACTTCGCCCTCGGGTATTTCGAGCACGTCCCGACCGCCGGAACGATCGACGCCATGCTGCCGCTGCTCGACGCCGAGGACGAGACGGTCCGCCGTCGCGCGGTCGCCGTGCTCGCAGCGGCCGGCGCGGCAGCGGTCACGGCGGCGCGCAAGCAGCTGGCCGACGCCCCGCGCCGCCGCGTCACCGCGATCCTCGAGCTCTGCGCCCAGGTGCGCAGCGCCGCCGCCCTCGACACGCTCTTTCACGCCATGGAGAGCGATGACCTCGAGCTCAACCGCTCGGCCTGTGACGCGCTCATCGCCGTCGTCCCGGCGCTCGCCACGCGCGAGCGCGCCGAGGTCCTGCGCCGCGCCAACGCCCTCGCCACCGGAGCGCGCGGGCACCGCACCCGCCTCGTCGCCGCCGCCAAGCTGTTCGGCGCCCTCGGCGACGCCAGTGCGCGCGCCCCGCTGTTCGCCATGCTCGATGCGCGCGAGCCGCCCATCGTGCGGACGCACGCGCTCAGTGCGCTCACCCAGTGCCTGCGGGGGGCGACGCTCACCGCCAGGGAGATCGATACGCTGCTGCCGCTGCTCGACGGCGACGACGAGGCCGGCGTGCTGCGCCCCGCGGTCCGGCTGCTCGAGGACCAGACGCTCGGCCGGCCGTATCTCGCGCGTCTCAACCAGCTCGCGGAAAACCCGGTCGCGGTCGTCAAGCGCTTTGCGGTCGGCAAGCTCGGCAGCATCGAATCGGGCAGCGTGGTGAAGACGCTGATCGGGTACCTCACCGACGACAGCTACGCGCGCCGCGATCAGGCGATCGCGACGCTGAAGACGCTGCCCGCCGCCCGCCTGCCGCTGATGAAGGAGCTGCTGGCGTGCGACGACGAGCGCAAGGCGTGGACGCTCGCCGACATCGTCCTGCTGCACGACCGCGCCTGGAAGCGCGACACGCTGACCGCGCTGTGGACGGCGCTGACGCGTGCCCTGGAGACGCGCGAGGACCGACTGTACGCCGCGCTGCACCACGTGCTGCACGCGCTCGCACCCGACTGGCTCGCCGAACAGATCCGGGCCCGCGCCGACGCGCTGCGCAAGCGTCAGCGCTTCGCGGAGAGCGCCCGCTGGCTCGCCCTGCTGCGCGATACGCCGGCGTGGGACGACGAGGCGCGCTACGCCTTCGCCGTCGCCACGCTGAAGACGCACCGCCATCCACTCGGTACCGCCGCCCGTCCGCGCGACCCGGCGCTCGAGGTCTTCCGCGGGCTCGCCGATTCGCCATTCCCGCTCGCCGAGCGGCTGCGCAAGGAACGCGTCCTCGAGCCCGAGGATCTCTACTACGTCGCCTTCGCGCTCGCCGACGCGCGCGGCGAGGCCCGCGCCACCGCCGAGGACGTGCTGACGCATCTCGGCGAGACGTTCGGCCGCACCAAGGTCGGCAAGGCCGCCCGCAACAAGCTCGCCCTGCTCACCCGCTGATTCGGCCGCCCGCGCGGCCCGCATGTGCGAAGCGTCGGCCGTAGACGCGAAATGCCACCTTGCCGTTCACGATGGCATAATGTACGAACTGTACATGAAACGCGTCGGACTGGCGGATGCCCGCAGCAACCTGTCGAGCCTGGTGAACGACGTCGCGCACGGGCGGCAGCGCGTCATCATCGAGTCGCGCGGGCGCGCCAAGGCGGTGCTCGTCGGCCTCGACGATCTCGCGCGTCTCGAACGCGGCGACCGGAGCGATGCGCCGAACCCGATGCTGAGCTGGCTGCGCGACACCGCGGCGCTGTTGCAGGGGCAGCGGCCGATCCGCGGCTCGAGCCTCGAGGCGTTGCGCGAGGTGCGTGAGGGAATGGTGCACGATGCGCCCGGTGTGTCTCGACGCCAGCGTCGTCCTCAAGCTCGTCGTCGTCGAACCGGGCAGTGAGCACGCGGCGGCGCTCTGGCGCCGCCTTGGCGAGCTCGGCGCCCGGCCGATCGCGCCCGCCCTGCTCCTGTTCGAGTGCGTGTCGGCCTTGCGGCGCATGGTCCAGCAGCGCACGCTGGCCGGCAGCGCCGCCCGGCTCGCACTCGACCGCCTCCTCGCGCTGCCGATCGCGTTTCCCGCCCCGGACGGTCTCGTCGACCGTGCCTGGCAGCTCGCCGCGCATTTCGGTCAGCTGCAGGCGTACGACAGCTTCTATCTCGCGCTCGCCGAGCTGATGGACGCGACGTACTGGACCGCCGATCGTCGCTTCCACGATGCCGTGCGCCGCCAATGCGGCTTCGCCCGCCTGCTCGGCGGCGACCCGCTGCCGGAGTGACGGAGCCGCCGGTGATCGAACCCGCCACCGCCGAGGCCATCGTTCGCGCCGGCGCGCTGCTGCGCGCCGGCGAGGTCGTCGCCTTCCCCACCGAGACCGTGTACGGCCTCGGCGCCGACGCGCTGAACGCGCGCGCCGTCGCGCGCGTGTTCGCGATCAAGCAGCGCCCCTCGTTCGATCCGCTGATCGTGCACGTCGCCGATGCGCCGATGGCGGCGCGCGTCGTGGCCGAGGTCCCGGAGGCTGCCCGGCGCTGCATGGACCGCTTCTGGCCGGGGCCGCTGACGCTCGTGCTGCCGCGCGCCGGCGCCATCCCCGATCTCGTCACCGCCGGCCTGCCGACGGTCGGCATCCGCCTGCCCGATCATCCCGTCGCCTGCGCGCTGATCCGCGCCGCCGGCACGCCGCTCGCCGCCCCGAGCGCCAACCCGTTCGGCTACATCAGCCCGACCACCGCCGCGCATGTTGCCGCGCACCTCGGCGACGCCGTGCCGCTGATCCTCGATGGCGGGCCGTGCCGCGTCGGCCTCGAATCGACGATCGTGTCGCTCGCCGACGCCGGGCCCGTGCTGCTGCGCCACGGCGCGGTGTCGCGCGAAATGCTCGAGGCGGTGCTCGGCCCGGTCGCCGTGCGTACCGACGCGCCGCTGCCGACCGCGCCCGGGCAGCTGCCGCGGCACTACGCGCCGCGCACGCCGCTCACGCTGGTCGCCGATCCGCACGCCGTGCCGGACGCCGAGCGGCGTGATGCGGCGCTGCTGCTGGCAGGAGCCGAGGCGGCGCCGGCCGGCTTCCGCCACGTCGAGCGGCTCGCGCCGGACGGCGATCTGCTGACCGCGGCGAGCCGCCTGTTTGCCGCGCTGCGCGCCCTCGACGCCGGCGGCTACGCGCGCATCGTCGCCGTGCCGGTCGCCGAGACCGGCATCGGGCGGGCCATCAACGACCGGCTGCGCCGCGCGCGCGCGCCGGTCACGTCGTCAGGCGCGTGAGCGCCTCGCGGTACTTCTCCGAGGTGCGGCGCACGACCTCGGCGGGCAGCTCCGGCGCCGGCGGCTGCTTGTTCCAGCCGATCTGCAGCAGGTAGTCGCGCACGTACTGCTTGTCGAAGCTCGGCGGCGAGGTGCCGGGCTGGTACTCGCTCTGCGGCCAGAAGCGCGAGGAATCGGGCGTCATCACCTCGTCGATGAGGATCACCTCGCCGTCGAGCACGCCGAACTCGAACTTCGTGTCGGCGATGATGATGCCGCGCGCCTCGGACCACTCGGCGCCGAAGCGGTAGATCGCCAGGCTCAGCTCGCGCACGCGTGCCGCCAGGTCGGCGCCGAGCAGCTCCTCGGCGCGTGCGAACGAAATGTTCTCGTCGTGCTCGCCCTGCGGCGCCTTGGTCGACGGCGTGAAGATCGGCTCCGGCAGACGATCGGCCTGGCGCAGCCCGGCGGGCAGCCCGATGCCGCACACCGTGCCGCCGCGCTGGTACTCCTCCCAGCCCGAGCCGGCGAGATAGCCGCGCACGACGGCTTCGACGGGCAGCGCCTCGGCCTTGCGCACGATGTGCGCGCGGTCGCGCAGGCGATCGACCCAGGCCGCCGGCACGACCTGCTCGAGGCGGCGATCGAGCAGGTGATTGTCGACGAGATGCCGGGTGCGCGCGAACCAGAAGTCCGAGAGGCCGGTCAGCACGCGCCCCTTGTCCGGAATCGGCGTCGGCAGCACGACGTCGAAGGCCGACAGCCGGTCGCTGGTGACGATCAGCAGCGCGTCGCCGAGATCGTAGACATCGCGCACCTTGCCGCGGAAGAGCAGCGGCAGACCCTCGATCTCGCTTTCGTAGAGCACCTCACTCATGTGTCCGTCTCCTGGCGAGCGCGGACCCTATGCGACGCATGGCGGGCAGACAATGGGGTGGGAGGAACCTG
>CBFGUK010000101.1:0-16266 GCA_965651925.1 uncultured bacterium
GAGGGCGGTTTCGAATGCCACGCGGATGCGCGAGCCGACACGCTGGTGGCCGACGTGATTGGCTGCGGCGCGGATGAGCGCGTCAGGGGGCATGGCCCCGGATGACTGCAGGACGGCGACGATCGCGTCACACCGCATCGCGTGCGTAACGGTTGCCGGGTCGACCGGCTCGCCGGCCGGACGGACCGCGGCGGCGCGCTCGGCGCCACGTACCGGAGTCGGGTCAAGTGGGGGCTGGGATGACGACGCTTCGATGATCGGCTCCGGGGGCCGGAGCTCGTGGTTGGCGCCCTGCCCCGCCGGGCGGCGGGGCTGCGCGACGGCGGCGTTGTAGGCCTGCTGCAGGCGCGCGATTTCGCCGTCGCGCGCCACGCGCCAATCCGTGGACCAGATGCGGTGCAGCGTCCAGCCGAGGTTCTCCAGCACCGCCTGACGCAGGCGATCGCGGTCGCGGGCCGTCGCCGCGGAGTGATAGGTCGCGCCGTCACACTCGATGCCGAGCACGTGGCGGCCCGGCAGCGCCGGATCGCGTGCGGCGAGATCGATACGGTAGCCCGAGCAGCCGACCTGCCGATCGACGCGCCAGCCGAGGCTTTCGCACACCGCCAGCACGTCCTGCTCGAAAGGCGATTCGCAGTCGGCGAGCGGGTCCACGGAGACGCTCGCATGCAGCGCCCGCAGCCCGTCACTCGCGTAGGCGAGGAACTCGCGCAGATGGCGTACGCCAAGCGCCGCGGTGCGAGACAGATCGATCTCCTCTGGGTCCATCGAGGAGACGACGATCAGCCGCTCACGCGCGCGCGTCACGGCGACATTCAGACGCCGCTCGCCGCCCTGGCGGTTCATCGGCCCGAAGTTCATCGTCATTCGGCCCGTCGCATCCTTCCCGAAGGTCGTCGAGAAGATCATCACGTCGCGCTCGTCGCCCTGCACGTTCTCGAGATTCTTGACGAAGACAGGCTCTGGCGCCGCGGCGCTGAAGTACGGCTCGATCTCCGGATGTGCGAGCCGTTTGGCCTCGAGCAACGTCTCGATCAGGTCCTGCTGCTGGGCGTTGAACGTGACCACGCCGATCGAGCGCTCACGGCGATCCGGATCGCGCAGGCGCGCGACGATCAGGTCGACGACCGTGCGCGCCTCGATTTCGTTGCGGCGCGATGCACCGCGGTCGAAGACCCCGCGAACGCGCACCAGCTCGAGACCACAGCCGCCCGCGTCGGGATCGGCAGCGGGGAACGTGACGAGACCATTGCCGTAGTAATGGCGGTTCGAGAACGCGATCAGTCGCTCGTCGCGGCTGCGATAGTGCCAGGCGAGCATCAGTCGCGGCACACCCGAGACGAACGCCTCGTCGAGCACGCTCTCCGCATCCTGCGGCACGCCCTCCGGCACCGCCTCGTCGCCGCCGTCGCTGGTGAAGAAATCAGTCGGCGGCATCTGCTGCGGATCGCCGACGACGATTACCTGCCGCCCGCGCCAGAGCGCGCCGACGGCATCGGCCGTGCGCACCTGCGACGCCTCGTCGAAGATGACCGCGTCAAACTTCTCGCAGTCGACCGGCAGGAAGTGCGCCACGGCCAGCGGGCTCATCAGCATGCAGGGCGTGAGCTTCGGGACCAGTGTCGGCAACTCGGCCAGCAGGCGGCGCACCGGCATGCGCCGGCGGCGTTTGGCGGCTTCGCGGCGCAGGATGCCGACCTCGCTCTGCGCGTGCACGGCGGCGGTCGGTACCGGGCGGCGCCGCACGACCTCGCGTCGGGCCCGCCCGCGGCCAGCGGCGAGCAGCTCGCGATCGGCGCGGCGGAATGCGTCCACGACGCGGTCGTGCTCGCGGCCGCGGAACTGGGCGAGCACCGGATGCGTCTCGGTCATCTCCGCCACCCACGCCTTCAGAAACCCCGCCTCGTAGGTGCGGGCGATGCGCTCCTCCGGTACGGCGCCGTCGCGGAGCGCAGCGATGAACGGCCCGAGTCCGAGCTGTTCGGCCTCGGCAGCCGCCGCTTCCGAAGCCGTTTTGTCGCGCAGTCGCGGGAGTGCCGCGAGCGCAGCCGTCGCGAACGCCGCTGTCTGTTCCACGTGCGTGACGGGATCCTCGCCGCCGAAGGCACGGGGCCGTTCGAGCACCAATGCTGCGCCGGCCTGGTCGGCGGCGGCACGCACGCCGGCCAGCGCCGTGCGCAGCGCGCCAGCCTGGGTCGTCGCCTCGCCCGCGCCAATCGTCGGCATGCCGGCAAGTACGAATTCCGCCGCGTCGAGCCCGCGGGCGGCGGACGCACACTGCTCGACGAGCTCGCCCCACCGCTTGGCCGACCCGGCCGCTGCGAAGGTCTCCGCAGGTGTCCGCGCGCCGGAGAACGCCGGCCCCATGAGCTGCGCAATCGCCGGAGGCGCCCCGTCGAGCGCGGCGGCATCGGCCTGCGCGGCGATCGCGAGATCGAGATCGGCGAGGATCGCGGTGAGCTCCGGTAGTGCGCCCTTCGACACACCGCGCAGCGTCGCGCGCGGCGCGCGCAGTGCGAACCAGCGCGCCAGGAACCAGCGCGACTGCGCGGCGCGGATCTGCGCTGCGAGCCCGGCAAGATCGAGTGCGAAGAACCGGTCAGTCCACCGCTCGGCGAGCGCCGCATGTCGCTCGGCGTATCGCGCGGCGATGCGGCCGAGCCCGGCGATGGATGCGAGGTAATCGGCACGGTCCGGACGACCGGACAGCTCGCGCACCCAGACCGGCGGCCCGCTCCCGAGCAAGACGAGCATGTCGACCAGGACGTCCGGCACCCTGCGCGCCAGCGCCGGGCTGATCCCGAGCAGTGCCGCGACGGCATCGAGCACCGCCGCGGCAGAGCGCGCTGCCTCCGCCAGGGCCGCGAGCGCTTCTCGCGCCGCATCGTGTCGGCGCTCGGTCCAGGTGTCCAGGCGGACGGCGCGCAGCGGATGCTCCACCCAGCCGCCGCAGTCGCGGATCGCGCCCTCGAGCGCCTCGAGTGCGCGCAGTCGGCTCTCGAAGCGATCCCGAGTCGTATCGAGCAGATCGGGGTGCGCAATCGCCGGCGCCGCAACGTCTCGCAAGGCGTGGCGACGCGCCGACGCGCCGAAGAACGACCATCCCAGTGGGGTCGGCGCGTGCAGGCGCTGCACGAACGCATTCAGGCGCGTACGCGTTTCATCAACGCGCTGCGCGACGTGCTCGAACTCGTCCGTGCCGCCGGGATGACGCTCGTCGTCGAGCGCCGCGACCAGGCTGGCGCACACGGCGCCCGGATCGGCCTTCTCGCTGTGCAGCTCGAGGCAGGCGGAGCCGAGCCCCGCCCTGGCGAGCCGATTCGCGACCACCGACAGCGCGGCACGCTTCTCGGCGACGAAGAGCACGCGTCGCCCGGCCGCGAGCAGACAGGCGATCATGTTGGTGATCGTCTGCGACTTGCCGGTGCCCGGCGGCCCCTGCAGCACGAACGAGGTTCCGTCGAGCGCCGCCTGCACGGCGGCGAGCTGGCTCGAATCGCAGTCGACGACGAGCGGCAGGTCGGCCGGTCGCACCAGCTCATCGAGCCGCCGCAGCTCCGGGAATGGGGCGGTATCGGACGCCTCGCCGGAGCGGTTGATGCGCTCCCCCGCGAGCCGCGGCTCGAGTCGGGCGAGGAAATCGTTCGGCGCCGATTCGCGCGAGGCGAAGATGGCCTGCAGGTCCTTCGCCATCACCTGCTTGCGGTAATCGAACAGGCCGAGCGTCGCGAGCGGCACCACCTCGAAGCGGCGCAGGCGGAGCACGGCACGTGACACGGCGGCGAAGACCGCGGGGACGTCGATGCCGCAATCGTCCTCCGGCAGCTCGGCGGCGAGCCCGGAAAGGTCGACATCGAAATCGCGGCGCAGCTTCTGGACGAGCGCCGAATTGAGCACCGCCTCGGCATCGGCCATCTGCAGCGTGAACTCGCCGCCGACCGACACGCGTTCGAGATGCGCCGGCACCATGAGCAGTGGGGCATAGCGCGCCTGCGTCGACGACTCGCTCTCGTACCAGCGCAGGAATCCCACCGCGACGTGCAGCGCCGAGATGCCCTTCTCCTCGATCGACTGGCAGTGCTTCTTCCACAGCGTCTTGACGCGTTCCGGCACCGCCCGGCCACCCGGGTCGGCAACGACGATCCGGCGCGCCTGCTGCTCCGTGAGGAAGGTCTCGAACGCCGCCAGCACGGCGTGATCGGTCGACGGCGGCGGCGCCGGGGCCTCCCCGGCGAGCCGGAAAACCACGCCGTCGGCAAGATCGTTCTCGAAGGCGGGCAGATCCGCGACGGCGAGCGTGATGCCACGACGCGGTCGCAACCCACGCCAGGCGGCGGGATCCTCCGCCATCGTGCCGCCGATCAGCTCGTTGCGCAGCGTCAGGTCGATCAGCGTGTCGACCCACGCTTCGATGCGATTGGCTGCCGCGCGGCGCCCCGTGCCGACGTCCTGCGCGGGCGGCGTCGTCGAGGGCAGACGCAGATCGGGTCGCTCCACCGGCGCGCCCTGTGCCTCGGCGACCGCATCGTCGACCGCGGTGTTCAGCGGCCGGATGCCCAGCCCGCGCGCCGCGGCGAGGTCGATCATCTCCTGATACACGTCGTCGGTGACCTGGGCCAGCGCGCGAGCGCACGCATCGGCGAACGACACCGGTGGCCGTACCGTCGCGGCGGTCGTCTCCACCAGCACCAGCGTCCCGAGGCCGCCGGCGGCACCGGCGAGGTTGCGCACGGCGGATGCGTCGGTTTCGATCGGGTCGAGGCCGCGCCCCTCCTCCGTCAGCCAGAAGCCGGCGAAGGCGTGGCCGCGCAGGAACACCAGCACCGCGTGCAGGCCGCAGGCCTCGAGCGCGGCGGCGTACCAGGTGGCGACCTCGATGCAGTTGCCCTGCTTCTCCTGCCGCAGGGCTTCCGGGAAGCGCACCTTCTGGCTGCCGTGTTCGAACGACGCCGGCAGCCCGAGATAGGTGATGCCGCGCCGCTGGATCGCGCCGTACACCGCCGCCGCCTGCTGCTTGACGCGCTCCGCCGACCCCGACTGGTAGCCATCGAGCTCGCTCGCGCCGAACTGCTCCGCCTGCACCCGGCTCGCGTCCGCGACCAGCTCGCGGATGGCGGGATGATTCGGCATCACGAACGCGGCGATCAGGTCGCGGCGGATGCGACGATCCCATTCGTTGTGCGCCAGCACGGTCAGCGGCTCGCGCGCGATGGCCACTTCGCGGCCGTCGCGCAGCAGACGCACCGACAATGTCGCGGTCTCCGCCTCGATCAGCCCCTTGAGCCGCGACAGGTCGGCCTGCAGCACGGGATCGCGCACGACCACCTCGGCGCCGGGGTTGAGCGGCGCCAGCGCGAAGCGCACCGGATGCAGGTACGGAGGGTCGCACGACACCTCGAGCGTCAGGTCGCGCACCACCGACTCGGCGCCGCTGCTCACCGTGATCCCCGCAACGGGCAATACGCGGTGCGCCGCCGCCGCCCAGTTCAGCGGCACACTCACCGTCACACGGAGAGTCAGCTCGTCGATCCGAACACGCCCGAGTTCGCCTGTCTCTGTCCTCATCAGCGCTGCCGTTCCCCCGCGTGCCGATACGGCGTGCGTGTCGTCGCGCCGAGCTGCTGCTCTGGCTGCGGGAGA
Source organism: uncultured bacterium (assembly GCA_965651925.1). GTDB lineage: Bacteria > Desulfobacterota > Binatia > HRBIN30 > CADEER01 > CBFGUK01. Next base: position 5,641 of record CBFGUK010000101.1, read on the forward strand.
AGCTGATTCGGCGACGCCTCGGCATCGACGTACTCGACCGAGCAGAGGTGGAAGGTACGGGCGGACCGGCCGTGACCCGGCGCAACGGCGGCCATGAGCCCGCGCCGATTGCGCCTCGTCGCCATCATGCCCGCCTGCGACGGCGCGCTCACGGCGCTACTCTCCCTGCGGTCTGCAACGAGCTCCGGGCGCTCCAAACTCACGGTCCCCCACCGGCGATGATTGTCTGCGTACGGACGAGTCGCGGAAGATAGTCGATCCGCAGGCGGCCGACAACGGAAAAGCGGGGGCCCGGCTGCCCATCGCCAGCCGCTGTCGGATCGTCAGGGGGCTGTCTGCGGAGCGCGGGTGCCGCACATCCACTTCCACGCCCTGCGGCACACTTCGGCGCCGCTGCGGCCTCGCGCAGGAGCGGCTCGGCGATGTGCACGGCGGTGGACGCTGGGCAGCGGGTCGAAACGCAGCGTCGACCCGGCGAGCGGCCGGCGGTCGCTCGATGCAACAGGCGCCGACGGAGCGGCGCCCTCCAGAGGATTGCGACGGCGACGGCGCGGTAGTCGCAGCTGACAGCGCTGGTGCGCACCAGCAGAGCACGGCGGCGAGATTGGCTACCGGCAGGACCGCCGGCAATCACATTCTCCGGCTTCGGTGGCGCGGCACCTCAGTCGCTGCCGCCGGTGGCGAATCCCAAGTGGTCGCACCTGGACTCGAACCAGGGACCTCCTGCATGTGAGGCAGGCGCTCTAACCAACTGAGCTATGCGACCGGTGCTCGGGAGTGCGTCGAGAGATCACGCGGGTACCATGGGGGCTGGGGGGAGGCAAGGTCGGGGCGCGCGTCGTGATCGCCTGCGTGTCGGCGTTGCCCGTGGCGCGGTGTCGGCACGATGCGGCGGTGCGGACCTTCGCGTCGCGCGTGGGGAGGCGCTGCGCTGCGGGCGGGACGCCCGCGGTTCTGGGGAACGTCCGGGGGTCCCCCGGTCGTGGGTGGCAGGGTGCGCCGCCGGCGGGATGGTCGGATGGCAGGTGGAGTTATGACGCAGTGCGTTGCATTCATGACGCAGCGTGCTATCGACCAGGCAGGAAGGAGATCGACGATGGCGAAGCGGACGACGAAGCGAGGGACGGTGCTCGCGGGGCTGCCGGAGCAGCTCGAGCGGGTGCAGGCCGAGGCCGAGGAGGCCGTGGAGCGCGGCGTGAATGCGACGATCCGGGCGCTGCCGCCGCGGGCGCGCAAGGCGGTGCGCGAGCTCGGTGCCCAGGTCGACGAGACGGCGGCCGATCTGCGCAAGCGCGGCCGCGCGGCGCTGCGCGTCATCGAGAAGCGGCGCGAGGCGGTGGCGGAGCAGGTGGACGAGACGGTCAGCCGCCTCGAGAAGCGCGCCACCCGCACGCTCGGGCGCGTCGAGCGCGAGAGCGAGAAGTGGCGCGCGGCGCTCGCCACCGGCGCGCGGCGCGTGCTGCACGACGTGCTGGCGCGCTTCGAGGTCGCCTCGACGCGCGATGTCGAGCGGCTCGCGAAGCGGATCGCGACGCTCGAGCGCAAGCTCGCCGGACGCCGGCGCGCCGCGTAACCACGCGGCGGACGAGCCCCAACGGGCCTCCCTCCCCGTGCGGTGCGACATCCCCCCGTCGCGCCCGGGGAGGGAGGTTCTGCGGGGAACTACGGTGACCGGTGACCGGTGACCGGTCGGGCGCCGCAGCAGGCTGCGGGTCGCGGCTGGGTTTACCTGGTGGGGTGGTTCTGCGGGGGTCGCGGCGCGCAGCCTGGTGCGGCGGCGGGTACCCCTCACGCGGAGGCGCGGAGGGATCGCGCATACGGCGCGCTGGGGTTCCCGAGTTTTACTTCCTCGCGCCAGGGGTGTTGCCACGGCGTGGACGTTTGGGGGCGCTGCGCTGCGGGCGGGGACGCCCGCGGTCCGATGCTGCCCGCGGTCCCGGGCGGGGACGCCCGACTGTCAGTGCACCCCAGGCGCCGGCGCCGGGGGTGGCGAGGTGGAGGCGGTCGCCGGGGTGGACGGTGAGCGAGGTCTTGGCGGGCAGCCGGATCGTGCGGCCGCGGCGGATGAGGGCGTTGCGGCCGGGGGTGCCCGAACCGCCGCCGGCGGTGCCGGGCGGGCGGGTGGTGCGGCGCTCGGTGAGGAGCGTCACCTGTGCCGGCGCGAGGAACTCGAGCTCGCGCACGATGCCGTCGCCGCCGGGGTGGCGGCCGCGGCCGCCCGAGCCGGCACGGATCGCATAGCGCACGACCCGTACCGGCAGCTCGGCCTCGAGCGCCTCGACCGGCGTGTTCATCGTGTTCGTCATGTGCGTGTGCACCGCCGCACAGCCGGGACCCGACGGCCCGGCGCCGGCGCCGCCGGCGATGGTCTCGTAGTAGGCGAACTCGGCGCGCTCGGCCGGCGCGCCGGGGCGCGTGCCGCCGAAGGCGAGGTTGTTCATCGAGCCGCTGCTCGCCGCCGGGATGCGGTCGGGCAGCGCGCGCGCCAGCGCCGCGAGCACGACGTCGACGATGCGCTGCGAGGTCTCGACGTTGCCGGCCGCGACCGCCGCCGGAAAGCGCGCGTTGACCACACTGCCCTCCGGCGCGCGCACACGGATCGGCCGCATGAAGCCGGCGTTGGTCGGCACCTCGCGGCCGGCGAGCGCGCGGACCGCGTAATACACGGCGGCGAGCGTGACGGCGAAGTTCGCGTTCACGCCGCCGCGCACCTGCGGCGCGCTGCCGGCAAAGTCGACCTCTGCCCGCCCGCCACCGAGGCGCACCGTCGCAGCGATGCGGATGCGCGTCGTGCCCATGCCGTCGTCGTCGAGCACGTCCGCCGCCCGCCACGTGCCGCGCGGCAGCCTGGCGAGCGTCGCGCGCATCAGCCGCTCGGCATAGTCCTGCAGCGCCGTCATCGCGGCGCGCGCCCCGCGCAGGCCCGCCTGTGCGACGAAGGCACGCAGCCGCTCGGCGCCGACGTGCAGCGCCGCGAGCTGTGCGAGCAGATCGCCGCGCCGCTCGGCCGCAACCCGCGTGTTGGCGAGGAACAGCGCCAGCACGTCCTCGTCGAGCCCCCCGCCGCGCACGAGGCGCACCGGCGGCAGCCGCAGTCCCTCCTGGTAGATCTCCGAGGCGAGCGGCATCGACCCGGGCGCCATGCCGCCGATGTCGGCGTGATGCGCGCGGTTGGCGACGTAGCCGATGAGCCGCGTGCCCGCATGCACCGGCGCGACGACGGTGACGTCGGGGAGATGCGTGCCGCCGGCGTAGGGGTCGTTCAGCACCACGACATCGCCCGGCCGCATCGGCTGGCGCGCGATCGCCGCACGCACCGACAGCGGCGTCGAGCCGAGATGCACCGGGATGTGCGCCGCCTGCGCGACGAGCTCGCCGTCGGCATCGAAGACCGCGCACGAGTAGTCGCGCCGCTCCCGGATGTTCGGCGAGAACGCGCTGCGGCAGAGCGCGACGCCCATCTCCTCGGCGATCGCGGCGAGGCGGTGATGGGCGATCTGCAGATCGGCGGGTGAGAGGGTCATTTCAATCCGTGGACACAGATGAACACAGACCCCGCGCCGCCTCCCCGATGAACACGGAAGGATCGTGTGGTGCCACCACCATCCGTGTTGGGGGTGGGATGAGGTGAGGCGGGGATCTGTGGTCCTCTGTGTTCATCTGTGTTCCAGCAGGAGATCGCCGGCGGGCAACGTGCGCGCGCTCCAGCCGGGCGGGACGACGGTCGTGGCGGTGAGCTCGGTGATGACGAGCGGGCCGGCGAGGCGGCGGCCGGGTGGCAGCGCGGTGCGCTCGAGGCGCTGCGCGGCGCGCCAGCGGCCCTGCCAGAAGAGGCGGTGCGGCTGCGGACGGCCGCTCGCGCGCGGCACCGCGCCGGGCGGCGGCAGCGCGCTCGGCACGGTGGCGGCGAGGCGCAGGTTGACGACCTCGACGGCGCGCGCCGGGTCGGCGTGGCCGTAGCGGGCGCGGTGCGCGGCGTGGAACGCGCCGGCGTAGCGCGCGCCGAGCGGCACCGGCAGCGTGTACGACTGACCGCGATAGCGCACGTCGAGCGTCGCCGCGCAGACGATGCGCGCCCGGCCGCCCGCCTCGGCGCGCAGCTCGCGGCGGGCGCGTGCGACGAGCGGTCGCAGGCGGACCTGCAGATCGCGCACCGGCGGTGCCGCGAGGCGCACGGTCTGCACGTAATCGCGGCGCAGCTCGGCGCCGACCGCGCCCCAGGCCGACAGCACGCCGGGATGCACCGGCACGAGCACGCGCGTGATGCCGAGCGCCGCGGCGAGGGCGGCCGCGTGCATGCCCGCGGCGCCGCCGAACGCGACGAGCGTGTACGCGCGCGGATCGTGGCCGCGCTCGACCGAGATGTGGCGGATCGCGCGCTCCATGCCGGCATCGACGACGCGCACGACGTCCTCCGCGGCGCGCACCGCGTCGCTGCCGAGCGCGCGCCCGAGCGTCGCCAGTGCGCGGTCGGCGCGCGCCGCGTCGAGCCGCATGGCGCCACCGAGGAACGCCGCGGGCACGAGGCGGCCGAGCACGAGGTCGGCATCGGTCACCGTCGGCTCCGTGCCGCGCCCGTAACAGGCCGGCCCGGGATCCGCGCCGGCGCTCTGCGGACCCACCGTCAGCGCGCCGCCGGGATCGCAGCGCGCCAGCGAGCCGCCGCCGGCGCCGACGGTATGGATGTCGATCGCCGGCACCTGCACGGGCAGGTCGCCGATCGTCCACGCGGTGTGCTGGCGCGCGGCGCCGTCGAGCAGGCTCACGTCGGTCGACGTGCCGCCCATGTCGAGCGTGATGACGCGCGTCAGGCCGGCGCGCCGCGCCGCGGCGAGCGCACCGATCGCACCGCCGGCCGGCCCGGAGAGCAGCGTGCGGACCGCCTCGCGCGCCGCCGTGGCGACCGACACCGCGCCGCCGTTCGACTGCAGCACGCGCAGCGTCGCCCGTCCGGTGCCGCGCGCCAGTGCGCCGAGGTGGCGGCGCATCACCGGCGCGACGTAGGCGTTCAGCACCGTGGTGCTGGTGCGTTCGTACTCGCGCTCCTCGGCGACCAGCGTGTGGGCGAGCGTGTGCTCGAGGCCCGCCCGCGCGAGCGCCGCGCCGAGGCGGCGCTCGTGCACCGGGTTCGCATAGCCGTGCAGCAGGACGACGGCGACCGAGTCCGCCCCGGCGCGCCGCACGGCGGCGACGGCACGGCGCACGGCCGCCGGGGTGAGCGCGCGCAGCACGCGCCCACCGGCATCGAGCCGCTCGGCGACGCCGAGGCGGCGCGCGCGCGGCACCAGCGGGTCGGGGCGGCGCGGCTCGAGCGCGTAGAGCTCGGGGCGCGTCTGCCGGCCGATCGCCAGCACGTCCTCGAAGCCGGCGGTGGTCAGCAGCGCGACGCGCGCGCCGCGCCGCTCGAGGACGGCGTTGGTGGCGACGGTGGACCCGTACGTGATGCGTACCGCCGGGGTGACGGAGCCGCCGAGCAGCTCGGCGAGGCCGGCGAGCACGGCGCGCGCCGGATCATCGGGCGTCGAGGGGCGCTTGTGGACGCGCAGCCCGTCCGGCCCGAGGCAGACGAAATCGGTGAAGGTGCCGCCGGTATCGACGCCGATCAGCACCGTCGCGGCCGCGCGCGGCCGCCGCGTCCTCCGCTGCGGCATGCGCCGGCTTCCGTCACCGACGGCCGGCGCCGCCGGCACTCACGCGGCGCGCCCGGCCCGGCGGCTCACGCCGCCTTCGTACCGGTCTTCTTCGCCGCGCCGCTGTCGGCCTTCGCCGGCGTGCCGGCCGACTTCGCCTCACCCTTCGCGTCGCTCTTCGTCTCGCCCTTCGACTCGCCCGTGCCGCCGCTCTCGCCCGTGCCGCTCGCGCCGCCCGTGCTGCCCTTGCGGGCGTAATCGGTGATGTACCAGCCCGATCCCTTGAGCTGGAACGAGGTGTTCGAGATCAGCTTGCGCACCTTGCGCCGGCAGGTCGGACACTTCTTCAGGGGGTCCTCGGTGATCCGCTGGGTCACCTCGAAATCACCGCATTTGTCGCACCGGTATTCGTAAATCGGCATGCTTCCTCCGCGCGGGCCGGCGCGAGGCTAATCAGCAGGGGTGGGGGTGTCAATTCACCCGGCGGCGGGCGCGTCTGGCTGACGGCTGACCGCTGACGCCGTGGCGCAGGTCACGGCCTGGAGAATGGGGGGAGGGCTCGCCGCGGCCTCACCCGGTGCCGAGCCGTTCGGCGATACGTCGCGCGAGGGCGGCGGGATCGGCGGCGGCGATGTCGACGATCTTGTCGCGGCCGCTCGCGCCGCGGGCAATGGTGATCGCCCGGCGCGGGACGTCGAGCCAGGCGGCAAGGCAGTCGATGACCGCCTCGTTCGCCGCGCCTTCGACCGGCGGCGCCGCCACCTGCAGCTTGAGCGCGTCGCCGTGGCGGCCGACGACGCGCGTCCGCGCCGCGCGCGGCTGCACGCGCAGCGTCAGGCGGACACCGTCCGGGCCGACGGTCAGCACGGCCGTCAGCGCAGGCGCATGGCGAATTCCTGCAGGCTGCCGACCAGGAACACCTGCAGGAAGTAGATGCCGACGATCAGCACCAGCGGCGAGAAATCGATGCCGCCCATGAACGGCATCACGCGCCGCACCGGGTAGAGCACCGGCTCGGTCGCATTGTGCAGAAAGCGCACGATCGGGTTGCGCGGGTCGGGATTCACCCACGAGATGATGGCGCGCGCGATGACGATGTAGAGATACAGCGTCAGCACGAGGTTCAGCGCCAGGGCGACGGCGTTCAGGAAGTTGGCAAAGACGAACATCGGCCGCAGCGGACCCTATCGGGGGCACCGTGAGGGCGCAAGATTCGGGAGCGGTCAGCGTCAGCGGTCAGCTTTCAGCTGTCAGCCAGAGACGGACTTCGGCTGACAGCTGTCGGCTGACAGCTGACAGCGATCACCTACCCCTGCCCCAGCTCGGTGGCGCGGCGCGTCGCGGCGGTGATCGCGGCCTGGACGGCGTCGCCGAAGCCGCGGCGGCGCAGCTCGTCGAGGCCGGCCTGGGTGGTGCCGCCCGGCGAGGTGACCGCGTCGCGCAGGCGCGCCGGCGGCTCGCCGGACTCCTGCAGCATCGCCGCCGCGCCGGTGAGCGTCTGCAGCGCCAGCTCCTGCGCCGCCTCGTTGGTCAGCCCGGCGGCGACCCCGCCGGCGATCATCGCCTCGGCGAAGAGATAGACGTACGCCGGTCCGCTGCCGGAGAGGCCGGTGACCGCATCGAGCATGCGCTCGTCGGGCACGGCGCGCGCCCGGCCGACGGTGCGCAGCAGCGTCAGCACGAGCTTCTCGTCGGCCGGCGTCGCGTAGCGGCCGCGCACCGCGACCGCCATGCCCTTGCCGAGCAGCGCCGGCGTGTTCGGCATGGCGCGCACGACGCGCACGTCGCCGCCCAGCGCGCGTTCGATGCGCGCCGTCGGCCAGCCGGCGGCAATCGAGATGACGAGATGGCGCGGCGTCAGCGCCGGGCGCAGGTCCTCGAGCACCGCCGCCAGCGTCTGCGGCTTGACGGCAAGCACGAGCACCGGCGCGGCGGCGGCGACGTCGCGGTTGTCCGCCGTCACCGCGACCTTGAGCTTCCCCTTCACCGCGCGCCGCGTCGCCGCCTCGACGTCCGAGACGATGATCTCCCCGGGCTTGTAGAGCCGCGCGGCGAGAAAGCCGCGGATCAGCGCCGACGCCATGTTGCCGCCGCCGATGAAGCCGATGCGGGCCGCGGCCGGGCGCGCCGCGCTGCGGCGCGGCGCCGCCGCACGCCGGCCGGCGGGCGTCGCCTTCTTCGTCGCTGGTTTCGTCGCCATCGCGCTCCCCTCCTCCCGTCCGGCGCGCGTCAGCGCGCGCCGAAGATCGCGCGCCCGATGCGCACCATCGTCGCGCCCTCCTCGATCGCCACTTCGAAATCGTCCGTCATGCCCATCGACAGCTCGCGCAGCCCGGCGCGCGCGGCGAGCGCGCGCAGCTCGCGGAAGTACGGCCGCACGCGCTCCGGCGTCCCCGGCGGCGGCACGGTCATCAGTCCGTCGATGACGAGGTGCGGATCGCGCACCGCGTCGAGCAGCGCCGGCAGCGCCGCCGGCTCGACGCCGCTCTTCGTCGCCTCGCCGCCGAGCCGCACCTCGACGAGCACGCGCAGGGCGCGCCCGCGCGCCGCGGCGTGCCGGGCGAGTGCCGCGCCGAGCGGCGCACTGTCGAGCGTCTGGATGCAGTCGAACGCCTCCACCGCCTTCGCCGCCTTGTTGCGCTGCAGGTGGCCGATGAGATGCCAGCGGGCCCCGCCGTCGACCACCGCGGCGCGCTTCGCCACCGCCTCCTGCACGTAGTTCTCGCCGATGTCGGTCACGCCGGCGGCGATCGCCGCCTGCACCAGCGCCGCCGACTTGGTCTTCGCCACCGCGATCAGGCGCACGCTCGCCGGATCGCGGCCGGCACGCCGCGCGGCGGCGGCGATGCGGGCACGGACGGCGGCGAGATTGGCGGCCACGTCGACCACGACTCAGCGTGCCGCCGCCTCGCCGGCGGCGGCGAGGGCATGGCGCGCCAGCAGCGCGCGCACCTCGTCGACCGGCAGCCCGATGACGTTGCTCAGCGAGCCGCGCACCGCACGCACGAACCCGGCGGCGCCGCCCTGGATCGCATACGCGCCCGCCTTGTCCGCCGGCTCGCCGGTGGCGACGTAGGCGTCGATCTCGGCCGCGGTGAGGTCGCGAAACGTGACCGCACTGCGCACGACCTCGGCCGCGGCGCACGTCCCGTCCGGTGCGATCAGCGCGATCGCGGTGAGCACCGCGTGCTCGCGGCCGGAGAGCCGGCGCAGCATGGCACGCGCCTCGGCCTCGTCCGCCGGCTTGCCGAGGATCGCGCTGTCGATGGTCACCACCGTGTCGGCCGCCAGCACCCATGCCCCGCGGCGCGCGCGGGCGACGGCGAGCCCCTTGTCGATCGCCGCGCGGCGCGCGAACGCGGCGGGATCCTCGCCGGGCTGCGGCACCTCGGGCACGTCGCTCGCGCAGACCTCGAAGGCCACGCCGAGCTCGCGCAGCAGCGCGGCGCGACGCGGCGAGGCGGAGCCGAGGACGAGCATTGACCGGTGGTCGCTGATGGCGGTGCGCTTGTCAACGAGCGGGCCCTGACGCGGAGGCGCGGCGGCGCGCAGACGACCGGTCGTCCGGGACGTGCATCGGCCGGCGGGCACGGCTAGGCTCCTGCGCATGCGGTGGCTGGTCGTGGCGGCGCTGGGAGCGGCAATCATCGGTTGCGGGAGCGGGGTTCCGCCGGCGCCGCCCCGGGCGGCCCTCCCGGCTCCGGCGCCGCGCGCCGATGCCGACGATGCGGCGGTTCCGAAGGCCGAGCGGTTCGCGGCGGCGCAGGCGCGGCTCGAGGCGGGCGATGCGGCCGGCGCCCAGGCGGCGTTCGCGGCGCTGCGCGCCGCCGGATACGTCGAGCTCGATGACTACGTGCTCGACGGGCTCGCGCGGGCGGCGCGCGCGGCGGGCGACGACGACACCGCCGAGGCGGCGTGGCGCGAGCTCATCGCCGCACACCCGCGCAGCGTGCTCGTCGCCACCGCCCACCTCGACCGCGGCCGGCTGCTCGCCGCGCGCGGCGATGATGCCGCCGCCGAGGCGGCGCTGCGTGCCGCGCGCACGCAGGGCGACACCGATACCGCGATCGCCGCCGAGCTGGCGCTCGGCAACCTGGCCCTCGCACGCGGCGACGTCGGCGCCGCCGCAACTGCATTCGGCGAGGCACGCCGCCTCGCCCCCGGCACACCGCTCGCCCGCGAGGGCAAGCGCCAGCTGCTCGCGCTGCGCGCGCGCCACCCGGGGCTCGCGCCGACCGGCCGCGCGCTCGAGCCCGAGGTGCGCCTGCTGCTGCGCGAAGGCGATTCCCCTGCCGCGCTGCGCGCCGCGGATGCCGTGCTGGCAGTGGCGCCGTCGCCGGCGATGCTGCGCGCCCGCGCCGATGCGCAGTACGGCAGCGGCGACGTCGAGGGCGCGCTGGTGACGCTCGCCGAGCTGCCGCGCCGCTGGCCGCAGGCGCCGGAGGCGGCCGACGCCGAGCTGCGCCGGGCGTCGATCCTGTGGAACCGCGATCGCAATGACGAGGCCGCCGCCGCATTCCGCGCGTTCGTCACCCGCCATCCGCGCCACGCGCGCGCACCCGAGGCGCTTTACGCCCTGGCGCGCATCGCCGACAGCGCCGGCGAGCCAACGGCGGCGATTGCCGCGTACCGGCAGCTGATCGCCGCCGCGCCCGCATCGCCGCAGGCGCGCGAGGCCCGCTGGCGCATCGGCTGGATCCACTACCGGCAGCAGCGCTGGGCGGACGCGGCCGCGGCGTTTGCCGCGGCCGCGCAGGGACGCGGCCCGGCCGACGCTCCCGACGCGCACTACTGGCGGGCGCGGGCGCTCGAGCGCGGCGGGCAGACGACCGCCGCGGCCGCCGGCTACCGCACGCTGCTCGAGGAGGCGCCGGCGAGCTACTACGCGCGCTGGGCGGAGCTGCGCCTCGGGCAGTCGCCGGCGGTCGTCGACGGCATCGCCGCACCGCCACCGCCGGTGGTCGGCGCCGTGCCGCCAGGCAGCGATCCGTATCAC
>CBFGUK010000102.1:0-16253 GCA_965651925.1 uncultured bacterium
GCCGACGGAGCGGCGCCCTCCGGAAACCGCGAGGTCACGGCCGCCAGGGCACGGGCTGGGGGATCATCATGCGGCTGGCGAGGATGCGCCAGGCGCCGCGCTCGCGGTGCACGAGCACGCTGAGCAGGCCGGTGCGCGGCGGCAGGAGCGAATCGTGCACATCGCGCGCGTCAACCAGCGTGAAGCGGCCGTCGACGAGTGCGACGTCGGGGCGCACGAACGAGATCTCGTCGACGTGCAGCTGCAGGCGGCTGTCGCGCAGCGCCGTCGTCTGTTCGGTGGCGTACAGCTTCTCGATCTCGGGGCGGCGCTTGGCGGCCATGCCGTCGGCCTCGATCGTGTCGCCGTTCGCCGCCCACAGCGCCGCGAGGCGCGCGGCATCGTGCGCGTTCCAGGCCGCGGCGAACTCGGCGAACAGCCGCCGGATCGCCGCCTCGCCGGCGCGGTCGGCGCGCGCCGCAGCGGCCGGAAGCAGGCAGGCGAGCAGCAGCAGCAGGACGATGGGGCGGCGCGGCATGACACGATCCTTTCGTTCTCACTGCGGAACATAGCCGCGCGCCAGCGCGGTGTAGGCCGCGACCTGCTCATCGATCCAGGCGGTGTCGTGGCCGAGCTCGCGGGCGAGGAGGCGCGCCACCGTCGGCGCCGCCTCGATCGAGGCGCGCGCATCGAGCAGCAGCGCGCGGGTGCGCCGCGCGAGCACGTCTTCGACCGTGCGCGCCATCTCGTGGCGCGCCGCCCACTGCACCTGACCGCGCAGGTACGGCAGGCGCGGATGGAGCGCGGTGCGCCGGCGCGCGTCCTCGTCGAGGAACGCGAGCACGTCGGCGGCATCGGCGCCGTACATCTGCAGGTGGCGCTCGCGCGGCAGGCCGGGATGCTCGCGCGCCACGCAGCCGTGCAGGCGCAGGTGCTCGGTGACACACGGCCGCTCGGGCAGCCCGCCGACCGCGATCGCGTCGTTGAGCGTGTCCTCGGCCATCTTGCGGTAGGTGGTCCACTTGCCGCCGACGATGGTCACCAGACCCGACGGCGCGACGACGACGAGATGCTCGCGCGAGATCGCCTTCGTCGCCAGCGCCTGCCCGCTCGGCTGCACGAGCGGCCGCAGGCCGGCGAACCAGCTCAGCACGTCGTCGGTCGTCGGGTCCTGGCGCAGATAGCGCGCCGCGTTGCGCAGGATGAACTGCACCTCCTCGGCCAGCGGGCGCGGCTCGACGTCGGCGCGCGCGACGGGCGTGTCGGTCGTGCCGATCAGGCAGCGGTCCTGCCACGGGATGACGAACAGCACGCGCCCGTCATCGGTCTGCGGCACCATGATCGCCGTGTCGCTCGGCTGGAAGCGGCGGTCGAGGACGAGATGCACCCCCTGGCTCGGCGTCACCATCGGCTCGACGCCGCGCTCGTCCATCCGCCGCACGCCGTCGGTGAACACGCCGGTGGCGTTGATCACGACGCGCGCGTGCAGCTCGTGCTCGCGGCCGCTCTCGCTGTCGACCGCCTGCACGCCGCGCACCATGCCGCCGGTCTTCAGCAGCCCGACCACCGGCATGTAGTTCAGCACCGCGGCGCCGTGATCGGCGGCGGTCTGCGCGAGCGCCAGCGCGAGCCGGGCGTCGTCGAACTGGGCATCGTGATACATCGCGCCGCCGATCAGGTTGCGCGTCTCGACGTTCGGGATGCGCTCGATCGTCTGCTTGCGGTTCAGGCGCCGCGACTTGGCGATGTTCAGCTTGCCGGCGAGCACGTCGTAGAGCTTCAGGCCGATGCCGTAGAACGGTCCTTCCCACCACTTGTAGCGCGGTACGACGAACGCGAGATCATGCACGAGGTGCGCGGCGTTGCGGCACAGCAGCCCGCGCTCGCGCAGCGCCTCGAGCACGAGTCCGACGTTGCCCTGCTTGAGGTAGCGCACGCCGCCGTGCACGAGCTTGGTGCTGCGGCTCGAGGTGCCCTTGGCGAAGTCGTACTGCTCGAGCAGCAGCGTGCGGTAGCCGCGCGTCTGTGCGTCGACGGCAATGCCGAGCCCGGTCGCGCCGCCACCGACGACGATCACGTCCCAGGTCCCGCCATCGAGCTGGGCGAGCATCCGTTCGCGTTTCATGACGCAGCAGTCCGCTGGCAGCGATCAGCTGTCAGCCGCTCCCGGCCGCCCGGCCCCCTCGCGACACTCCATCACACCGCCCGCTGCAGCACCGGGAAGAGGCCGTAGAGGCCGTTGGCCATGAACTGCACCGCCATCGCGATCAGGACGATGCCGGTCAGGCGGCTGATGACGTTCATGCCGGTCTGCCCGAGGCCGGCGATCAGCCGGTTCGCGTAGCGCAGGAACGCCCAGCAGAGCGCGGCATTGAGCGCGATCGCGCCGACCAGCGACCCCCATTGCAGCCACGTGCGCGCCTGGTGGTCGAACACGATCACCGTGCTCATCGCCCCGGCGCCGGCGAGAATCGGAATGCCGAGCGGCACGATGGCGATCGACTTCCACTGCGCCGCCTCCTCGGCCTCGGCCGGCGTGCTCTTGGCGGGGCTGACCTGGCCCTGCAGCATCGACAGGCCCATCAGCAGGATGAGCAGGCCGCCGGCGACCTGGAACGCCGGCAGCGTGATGCCGAAGAACCCGAGCAGCTCCTCGCCGATGAGCAGCGAGAACAGCAGCACGACGAGCACCGTCAGGGCGGCGCTCGCCGCGACGTGGCGCGACAGCTCGTCGCTCGGCCGGTGCACCATCGAGAGAAACAGCGGCACCGCGTGCGGCGGATTGAGCACCGAGAACAGCGTGACGAAGAAGCTGAGCCCAAACCCGAGCTCACCGATCGAGGGCATGCGCATTCACCACGGCAGGCCGGGTACAGGGAGGCCGTCGGCCTCCCGCGGCTGCCGGCCGGAGGTCAGGGGGCGAGCGCCGCCGGGTCGTAGTAGAAGCGTTCGCGCACGATGCGGCCGTTGGCGATCTCGTGCACGGCGATTTCGGTGAGCTCGGCGATGCGGCCGCTGCCGGCCAGCGTCACGCGGCCGGTCCACTCGATGGCGATCGTGTGCCCATCGACCAGCACGCTGCGCGGCTGGAACACCGCGTCGGAGACCATCTCGCGCCAGGCGGCGAACTTGCCGCGGATCGCCTCGCGGCCGACGAGCGGCGGCTGCCCGGCCTCGCGCGACTCGACCTCCTCGGCGTACAGCGCCAGCATCGCCGCGTCGTCGTCCGCCAGGGTCGCGTCGACGATCCGCTGCGCCAGCGCGCGCAGTGCGGCGTGCCGATCGACCACCGTGCGTCCGACCGCGGTGGCGCGACGCGGCGCGCGCGGCGCCGGCCGCCTGCGCTCGCCCTGCGTCGCCACCGTCTTCTTCGCCGTCGTCCGCCGCAGCTTCAGGCGCTTGCCGCTGGACATTCCCATCGCCGTCCTCCCGCGTCGCGGCGACCATGACGCGCCGCGTGCAACCCGGTCAAGCGTGCCCGGCCTCGGGATGTGTGCGCCTTCGATGACGCGCCTGTAGCCACGGCCCCCGTGGCCGCCGGCGGTGCGTCAGCACCGCCGTGCGGGGCGTGCACAACGCTCGAAGGCGCGGCCCAGCCGCGCCGCCGGACGCGCGTTACCTGTTCAACAGGCGCGGACGGAACGGCGGGCGTTCGAAGGAATCTGCGCCTCCGCAGACCGCCGGCAGCCGGGCTGGGCGACGGCATCGATCATACCTGCACGCTCCGGCCGCGCGCTGCGCGCGCGGCCCGTTGCTCGCGCTGAAGGGGTCGGATGCCCCTCACCCCTGGCGGGGAGAGGGGACCCAGGAAAGAGATGCGTGTGTCGAATGCCGGCAGCCGGGATTCTTTCACACGCCCGGCGCCCTCCAGCGCGCCGCGGATGGATGCCCTCACGCCTCGAGCAGCGTGGCGAGGAGCCGCGTGACGGTGTTGTCGAGCTCAAAGGCGCGGCCGCCGGCCTCGTCCATCAGGCCGTAGGTCACCATCTGCTGCGCGACGCGCAGCATGATCACCGCGAAGCGCATGCCGGCGAGCACCTGGTAGTAGTGCAGGTGGCGCACGCGGTGTCCGGTCAGCTCCTCGTAGCGCGCCACCGTCTCGTCGTAGCCCGGGAACCCCGCCAGGCGCGGCGTCCCGATGCCCTCGCTGTGGTGCCGGTCGAGGAAGATCGACCAGGCGAGATCCATCTCCGGGCTGCCGAGGGTCACCATCTCCCAGTCGAGCACCGCTGCCGGACGGGTCCCGTCGAAGATGATGTTGCCGATGCGCGCATCGCCCCAGCAGAGCACCGTCGGTTCGCCGGACGGCTGGTGGGCGCGCAGCCAGGCGAGCGCGTGCTCGATGAGCGGCTGTGGCCGGCCGGCGCCGGCCCACTCGAGGTAGCGCGTGTAGTACGCGAGCTGCCAGTCGAGCGGCGTCGGCCCGTCGGCCGGCGTGGCGAGATCGGCGAAGCCGCGCGCGCGCCAGTCGAGGCGATGGATCGCCGCCAGCGTCTCGATGCCCGCCCACCACAGCGCGGCACGCTCGGCGGGCGCGAGCTCGGTGACCCAGCCGGCCGCGTGGTACGGCGGATTGTCGGGCGGCACGCGCCCGGCGACCTGGTGCATGACGTAGAACGCGCCGCCGAGCACGTCGCGGTCGTCGGTCTCGATCCAGCGCAGCCGCGGCACCGGCACGCCGCTGCCCGCGAGGCGCGCCATGGTGCGGTACTGCAGCGCGAGGTCGTAGGCGGGAAAGATCTGCGTTCCGGTCGGCTCGATGCGCACGACGAGCGGCTCGCGCACCGCAGCTCCGTCGCGCGCGTACTCGAGGTCGAACAGCAGCGTGTCGTTCGAGAATCCCGACGACTGCGGCGCGGCGAGCGCACCGATGCGCAGCCCCTGCGCGTCCGGCAGGCGCCGCGCGAGCCACGCGGTCAGGCGTGCCCGGTCGGTGTCGAGATCGCGTTGCCACATCGTCGGCATGGATCAAGCCTCGCAGAGTCCGGACGCGGAGCCGCGCCGCGGACCGTCAGATGAACCGCTTCAGGCGTTCCCAGAGTACCTCGACGGGTTCGCGCAGGCCGCGGGCGAGAAACACCGGCAGATCGTTCTGGTACGGCATGCAGTAGTCGCAATGTACGGTGTCGACCTGCTCGACGACCGTGAACACCGGCGTCAGCTCGGCGGCCTCGCGGCCGATGACGAGCACCGGATCGTCGCGCTGCACGTCGCCGGGCCCCCACAGCCAGTAGGTGTTGTGACCGGAGATGACGCGCGGCAGGCCGCGCGCCGGACCGTAGTACTCGAGCGCGCCGGCTTCGCCGTAGTTGCGCGTCAGGATGACGGCGCGCGCGCGCTCGGCCGGCGGCAGGCGCGCGACGACGCGGGCGACGGTGTCGGCGAGCTCCGGCCAGCCGTAGCGGTCGGCGATGTGCTGCGGCAGCGCGCCCTGACTCGAGCGCTCCAGGCGCGGCGGGCCGAAGCCGATCGCGGCGGCATAGCGGATGTGCGTCTCGGGCGGCAGCAGCGGCACGGCGAGCGGGGCGAGCGCGAGGCCGGTGACCAGCAGCAGCGCCGCCGTCGCGGGCACCGGCCAGCGCCAGGCGCGGGCGCGGGCAAACGCTTCGAGCACCACCGCGCCGGCGGCGTACAGCGCCGGGTAGACCGGCGAGAGGTAGTACGCCTTGCCGCCCTGCAGGACGAGCACCGCGAAGACGAGCAGGTACGCGATCCCGAGCGGGCGCAGCGCCGCGAAACGCCGCGCGGCGAGCAGGGCCAGCAGCCCGGCCATCCACAGCGGCGCGCCGAACGGCTGGGCGAGCGTGATCTGCCCGCCGAGGAACTCGAGCACGCCGAGGTGGACGTTCTTCTCCGCCGCGGCGTTGGCGATGAACTCGCGCGTCGGCCAGCCGTGCGCCTGCTGCCAGGCGAGGTGCGGCGCGACGAGCGCCACGGCGAGCAGGCCGCCGAGCCATGGCCACGGCGTCGCCAGCTGGCGGCGCTGCGGGACGAGGAGCAGCCCGGCGACGAGCGCCGCGGCGTAGAGCGCGATGCCGTACTTGATCAGCACGCCGAGGCCGACCACGGCGCCGAACGCGAGCCACAGGCGCGGCGAGCCGCCGGTGAACAGCCGGACGGCGATCCACTGCAGCACCGCCCACGCCAGCAGCTCGAGCGCGTTCATCGAATAGAAGCTGCTCATCGCGAGGCTTTGCGGCGCAACGGCGACGGCGAGCGCCGCAAGCAGCTGCGCCGCGACGCCGCCGCCGAGCGCGCGGGCGATCAGCCCGGTGACGAACACCGTCGCGGCGACCGCGAGCGCCGCCGGCGCCCGCAGCGCCAGCAGCGAGTCGCCGAACGTGCTGCGCACCGCGGCGAGCAGCGCGATCGACAGCGGCGGATGGTCGACATAGCCCCAGGCGGGCCGGTCGGCACACGCGAGGTAGTAGAGTTCGTCGCGGAACAGCGCCGACTGCTGGCCGGCCGCGAGGAGCACGGCCGCGGTGACGACGGCCAGCAGCGAGAGCCAGGCGAGATCCCCGCGCACGCGGCGTCCATAGCGCCCGTGCCGCGGCCCGACAAACGCCCGCCGGCTCTGCCAGAGACCTTTGGCACCGCGAAATCAGCCGATCAGGCGAACGCGTCGCCTCTGCGTACATACGGTGGTAGGGTGGCGGCATCTTCCCCCGGGGGTCCGGACCAATGCGAAGCGCCCTACATCATGCGGTGGTGATCGCGGTCGCGCTCGGTGTGGCAGCACCGGCCGCCGCGCACCTGCAGCGCCTGCCGCTGAGCGCCCAGAAACTCGTGCTCAAGACCCATCGGGGTCCCGACCGGCAGGTGTTCACCTTCGGCGTCGTCAAGGATCCGCTCGTGACGCTGACCCACGACCCGCGCGTCGACCCGACGCGCCTGCTGGTCGTCGGCGACGGACCGAACGGCGGCAGCACCGGCCTGATCACGCTCGACCCGGCGCGCTGGACCGGCGTCGGCGACCCGCCGGGCAGCAAGGGCTACAAGTACATCGACAAGGACGGCACGCGCGGCGGCGTGCGCAAGGTGCTGATGCGTCCCGGCGCGATCATGATCTCCGCCAGGGGCGCGAACTGGCCGTGGGCGCTCGACGGCGCGCAGCAGCGCGTCTCGGTCTACTTCGGCATCGAGGACGAGTGGCACTGTGCGATGTTCACGCCCGCCGAGATGCGCATGAACGACAGCGGCCGGGTGGTCGCCGCCGGCGCGCCGCCGCCGCCGAGCTGCCCGACGCAGATCTGCGGCAACGGCACCGTGGAGCTCGGCGAGGCATGCGACGACGGCAACCTCGACGACGGCGACGGCTGCACCATGGCGTGCACCGTCGATGCCTGCGGCGGCCAGACGTTCGACTCCACCTGGGCGGCGATCCAGGAGCGCATCTTCGCCGACGGCGGCTGCACGAACCTGATCTGCCACGGCGCCAGCCCCGGCCAGGGCAATCTCGACCTGCGCCCCGAGCACGCGCACGCGCAGCTCGTCAACCAGCCGTCCTCGCCGATCAGCCCGCTCGACCGCGTCGAGCCGGGCGACGAGGCACTGAGCTTCCTCTACCACAAGCTCGCCGCGGCGACGCTGCCGGCGCAGTACCCGAACGTCCCGGGCACCGCGATGCCGAGCGGCCTCGCGCCGATCAGCACCGACCACCTCGAGGCGCTGCGGCTGTGGATCCGCGCCGGCGCCCCGGCGACCGGCGTCGTCGAAGGCACCGGGTCGCTGCTCGCCTCGTGTCTGCCGCCGACCACGCCGCAGAAGATCCCGCGGCCGGCGGCGCCGGCGGCCGGTGCCGGCATCCAGCTCGTCATGCCGCCCTACCCGCTCGCCCCGCAGTCGGAGCGCGAGATCTGCATGCCGACGTACTACGACCTCACCGGGCTCGTGCCCGAGTCGGCGCTCTTCGACTGCGGCGTGACGGTGAACAACCCGTCGGGCAAGTGCTTCCGCTGGCACCGCCAGTCGCTCGCCCAGGATCCGCAGTCCCACCACAGCATCATCAACATCTACACCGGCACGTATCCGGTCACCGATCCCGGCTGGGGTCCGTGGACGTACAAGGGTGGCCCGAACGCCGGCCAGTCGTGCGATCCGACCGCCGTCGGCCCGGACGGGGCGAACGAGGGCTGCGCCGGCGTCATCCGCAACAGCCCGGGCTGCGTGTTCTTCGTCGGCCCGCCGGACTGGAGCGCCCAGACCTCGCCGTCGTTCTCCGGCTCGCAGGAACCGCTCTACGAGCAGGAGTTCGCCGACGGCGTGTACGCGATCCTGCCGCTGTCGGGCGTGGTGATGTGGAACTCGCACGCGTTCAACCTCACCGCGACGCCGACGACGATGGAGCAATACCTCAACATGTACTTCGCCGCGCCGGCGGATCAGCTCTACCCGGCACAGTCGATCTTCGACGACCAGTCGATCTTCGTCATGACCGTACCGCCGTTCGAATCGCGCGAGTACTGCCGCACGCGCACGCTGCCGGCGAACACGCACCTGTTTCACCTGAGCTCGCACATGCACAAGCGCGGCGTGCTGTGGCGGACGTGGGGGCCGCCGAACGCCCCGTGCACGCCGGGGCCGGCCTGCCAGCCGAACGCGTCGCCGCCGATGTACCTGAGCACCGACTACACCGATCCGGTGCAGCTCCGCTTCGATCCGCCGCTGGTGCTCAGCGGCGGCACGAACGACCGCACGTTCAAGTACTGTGCGAAATACGACAACGGCGAGGCGGACATCACGAAGGTGAAGCGCTTCTCGACCTCGCCCGACGCCCCCGGCGTGATTCCCGGCGGACCGTGTGCGGTGAACGAGACGCGCTGCATCGGCGGTCCGCAGCACAACCAGCTGTGCGACGGCGACCACGCCTTCTGCGATTCGAGCCCCGGCGCGGGTGACGGCGACTGTGACGCCTGCCCGCTGCGCGGCGGCGTGACGACCGAGGACGAGATGTTCATCTGGCTCGGCACCTACTACGTCCCGTGATGCGGTCGGGACGCCCGCGGCCCCGTCGTGCGGCGGCGGGCGGTGCATGGCACCGCCCGCTGCCGCTCATGTTCGTCCTCCTCCTCGGCAGCGCGGCGCCGGCGGCCGGCGATTGCAGCGACGCCGCCTGCCTGCCCGGCGGCGGCGATGCGCAGACCGACTGCTGGGTGCAGGTCGCCGGCACCGCGCTGCGCCCGAACTGGCCGCTTGCGCTGCCGGCGCGGGATCGGCAGCCGAAGGAGCTCCGCTGCTTCGACGGGGACGCCGGCTGCGACATCGACGGCGAGGTCGATGGTGCCTGTACGTTCCCGCTCGATCTCTGCCTCGCCGGCACGCATCCCGATCTCGCGGCGTGCAGCGCGACGACGGTCACCGCCCTGAGCGTCGCAAGCCGCGCCGCCGACACCGCGGCGCTGCAGAGCGCCGCCGCAGCGCTGCTGCCGGCCGCCGCGCCGGTCTGCACGAGCGGTCAGTCGGTGCGCGTGCCACTGCGCGTCACCGATGCCGGCACGCAGCGCCCGGTGCGCGCCGCGGTGGAGGTCGTCGCCACCACCGCCGGCGGCACCGACCGCGACTCGCTGCGCCTGCGCTGCATGCCGCGCCCGTGGCCGCACCACGGCTACGATCCGCGCAACCGCCGCGCCTCGGCGAACGAGACGCGCATCGGCCCCGGCAACGTCGCGAGCCTCGTCGAGAAGTGGCGCTTCGACATCCAGGCGCGCGAGGGCGCCGGCAACAACGGCGTCACCTCGACGCCGACCGTCGCCCACGGCCACGTGTTCGTCACCTCCTGGAACGGGCGTCTCTATGCGCTGCGCGCGCGCGACGGCGAGGTCGCCTGGATCTACGACAGCCAGGCCGGCGGCTTCGGCCTGCAGAGCTCGGCACTGGTGACCGCCGAGGGGCGCGTGCTGATCGGCGACGCCGCCGCCATCGTGCACGCGCTCGACGCACGCACCGGCACGGTGCTGTGGACGCGCGCCGTCGGCGATCCCGCGGTCGACCACTTCTGGTCCTCGCCGGCGGTCGCCAACGGGCGCGTCATCGTCGGCCTCGCCTCGCACAGCGACAACCCGTGCACGCGCGGCCGCCTCGTCGCGCTCGACCTCGCCACCGGCGCGCCGCTCTGGGAGCGCTACATGGTCCCCGAGCGCGTCTGCCGCAACGACACCGCCGTCGCCTGCACCACCGAGGCCGACTGCGGCGGCGAAGAATGCGTCGCGGCGCGCGGCGCCGGCATCACCGCGACCGTCGCGCTCGATCCGCGCGGCGACACGGTCTACGCGAACACCGTCGGCTGCTACACCTTTCCTTCAATCGGCGACTCCGACTCGATGATGCGGCTCGACGCCGCCACGGGCGCGCTCGACTGGATCAACCGCGTGCAGCCGCCCGAGCAGTTCGGCTACTGCGCCGACACGCCGATGATCGAATGCGGCAGCGTCGCGGACTGCCCGACGGGCACGTGCACGACGAAGCCGTTCTACCACGACTTCGGATTCCTCAACGGCCCGCTGCTCATCGATGCCGAGGACGGCGTCGGCGGCACGCGCCGCCTCGTCGTCTCGGGCAGCAAGGACGGCACGCTCTACGCGTTCGACGAGGCGACCGGCGAGATCGCCTGGCGCAACGTCGTCGTGCCGACACCGGTGTCGCCGGCCTTCGCCGGCTTCGGCCTGTTCAACGGCGCGGTCGGGTTCGCCGACCAGCGCTTCTTCGCCGCCCTGTTCACGCACACCCCCGCGCCGATGGTGCCGGTCCAGCACCTGATGGCGTTCGACGCCGGCGACGGCGCCATGGTGTGGGAGGACGAGATCGGCGAGAGCTGGGGGCATGCGGCGATCGCCAACGGCGTGCTCTACGTCGGTACGCAGGACGGCCCCGTCGTCTACGCCTACGACACCGCTACCGGGACGCGCCTGCACACGTTCGACATGCCCGCCCTCGTCTCCGGCGGCGCGACCATCGTCGATGGCGTGCTCTACCTGCCGTACGGCGTCCTCGGCGCCCCGGGCGGCGTGATCGCGTACGAGCTGCCGTAGCGTCCGGCAGCGTCCGGACGATCCGTTCCCCGCCGGCGCGCGCCATCCCGGGCGCACGCCGGCGGGTCGGAGGCGTATCCTCGCCATGCTGCGCTCGCATGCGCAGGCGGCGCGGCATGATCGTGCAGCGGTCGACCCGCAGCCGTGACCCGCGCCGGCGGGGGTTCATGTCGTTTCACCGACGCGCTTCCGCTGGAACGCGCCCGCGCCGCTGTGCCATGGTTTGCCGATGCGGCTCGCGGGCAAGGTGGCGATCGTGACCGGCGGTGCGTCGGGCATCGGGGCGGCGACGGTGCGCCGTCTCGCCGCCGAGGGCGCGGCGGTGGTGAGCGCGGACATCGACGACGACCGCGGCGCCGCCCTGGTCGCCGCGCTCGACGGCGGCGCGCGCGTCCGCTTCCAGCACTGCGACGTCGCCGAGCTCGCCCAGGTCGAGGCGGCGGTCGCCGCCGCCGAGACGCACTTCGGCGGCCTCGACATCATCCACAACAACGCCGCGGCGACCGGCGGCGGCTGGGTGCACGAGATCGATCCGCAGATCTGGCAGCAGAGCCTGCAGGTGATGCTGACCGGCGTGTTCTACGGCTGCCGGGCGGCGATCCCGGCGCTGCTGCGGCGCGGTGGCGGCGCGATCGTCAACACCGCCTCGATCGAGGCGTTCGGCGGCGAGATGATGGCGGCGCCATACACGACCGCCAAGGCCGGCGTCGTCAACCTGACGCGCACCGTCGCCGTCGAGTACGGCCGCCGCGGCATCCGCGCCAACGCGATCTGTCCCGGCATCGTCGAGACGCCGCTCTACGGCATCATGGAGCAGTTCGCGCGCCGCACGCGCGCCGAGATGGAGGCGCTGTCGCCGCTCGGCCGGCTGCTGCGTCCCGAGGAGATCGCCGGCGTCGTCGCGTTCCTCGCCAGCGACGACGCATCGGGCATCAACGGCGCCGCCGTCGTCGTCGACGGCGGCACGAGCGTGATGCTGAACCTGTCGGGCCACGCGCCGTACGGCGGGAGCTGACGCGTGCAGCGGTGCGGAGGTGCGGGGGTGCGGAGGTGGGCGCAGCTCGTCGGGCTGCTGCTGCCGCTGGCGCTCGCCGGGTGTTCGGCGAAGATTCCGGTGCAGGTCGACGCCGCCTCGCAGCGCTCGCTGGCCGGCTATCGCACCTACGGCTGGGCGACGCCGCCAGCCGAGCCGCGCGCCGCGAGCGAGGAGACGCGCGCCGAGGTGTTCGGCTGGACGGCGCGCAACGCGGTCGACGCGGCGCTGCAGGCGAAGGGCTGGATCCGCGATGACCGCGCCCCCGACGTGACGATCGTGCTGCGCACCGCCGTCGAGGAGACGTACACCGACACGCTCGGCGACTACTTCCGCTACCGCGACGCCGGCGGCACGCAGACGCTGTTCGCCGCGTTCTCGCTCGGCTACGAGCGCGCCGACCTCGTCGTCGAGGCGTACGACCGCAGCGGCCGCCTGCTCCTCTGGCGCGGCCGCACGATGGTCGCGATGGACGCCCGCCAGCGCACCGACCGCGCCGCGGCGAGCCTGCGCGCACTGCTCGCCGAATTCCCGCCCGCCGACCGCGCACAGGCCATCGCCCCGCAGGCCGGCACGGACGCCCCGTGCCGCATCACCTCCGCACGCCCGCACCTCCGCACCGCCGCACGCGTGTCGATTTCACATCCGGAGCCCGCATGAATCTCGCCGACATCTGGGAAGCGGTCGCCGATCAGCTCGGCGACGAGATCGCGCTGCGCCACGACGCACGCCAGGAAACCTTCGCCGAGTTCGAGCAGCGCTCGGCACAGCTCGCCGCCGCGCTGCAGGCGCACGACGTCGGCCACCAGACCAAGGTGGCCCTCTACGTCTACAACGCCAACGAGTACCTCGAGACCTGCTTTGCCGCGTTCAAGCTGCGCGCGGTGCCGGTGAACGTGAATTACCGCTACCTCGCCGACGAGCTGCACTACCTGCTCGACAACGCCGACGCCGAGGTGCTGGTCTACCACGGCGCGCTCGCCGAGCGCGTCGCCGCGGTGCGCGACCGCCTGCCGAAGCTGCGCCTGCTCATCCAGGTGACGACCACCGAGGCCGATCGCGTCCCGCTGCTGCCCGGCGCGCACGACTACGAGACGCTGCGCGCCGCGCACGCCCCGCTGCCGCGCATCGAGCGCTCGGCCGACGACCTCGTCTTCCTCTACACCGGCGGCACCACCGGGCTGCCGAAGGGCGTCATGTGGCGCCACGCCGACCTGTTCCGCGTGCTCTCGCAGAGCTACCAGGCGATCGGCGAGATCCCGACGACGCCCGCCGAGGCCGGCGACATCGCGCGCCGCATGCGCGAGATGGGCGTGTCGGGACCGTGCCTCGCGGCGGCGCCGCTGATGCACGGCATGGCGTGGTTCACGTCGATGGGCCGGCTGATGGTCGGCTCGACGGTGGTCAGCCTCGCCGGGCGCTCGTTCGATCCGCACGAGCTGTGGACGCTGGTGCAGACGCATCGCGTCGCGATGTGCGTGATCGTCGGCGACGCCTTCGCGCGGCCGATGGTGCGCGCGCTCGAGGAGGCCGAGAGCGCCGGGCGGCCGTACGATCTCTCCTCGCTGATGGTCGTCGTCTCCGGCGGCGTGATGTGGACACCGCCGTTCAAGCAGGCGTTCCTCGATCGCGGCGTCCCGATGCTCATCGACGGGCTCGGCTCGAGCGAGGCGACCGGCATCGGCATGATGATCGCCACCGCCGGCATGAGCCTCGAGACGGCGAAGTTCCAGCTCAACCCGACCACGAAGGTGTTCACCGAGGACGGCCGCGAGGTGCAGCCGGGCTCGGAGGAGATCGGCATGGTCGCCGTCGCCGCCGACAGCGGCATCCCGCTCGGCTACTACAAGGACGAGGCGAAGACCGCGCAGACGTTCCGCGAGATCGGCGGCGTGCGCTACTCGCTGCCCGGCGACTGGGCGCGCGTCGAGGCGGACGGCACGATCACGCTGCTCGGCCGCGGCTCGGTGTGCATCAACACCGGCGGCGAGAAGGTGTTCCCCGAAGAGGTCGAGGAAGCGCTCAAGCTGCACCCGGCGGTCGACGACTGCACCGTCGTCGGCGTGCCGGACGACACCTGGGGCGAGCGCATCGTCGCCGTCGTCGCCCTCACCGGCGGCCAGTCGGCGAGCCCCACCGAGCTGATCGCCACCGCCCGCGCCCGCCTCGCCGCCTACAAGGCGCCCAAGCAGGTCGTCTTCGTCGAACGCATCCTCCGCAGCCCCGCCGGCAAGGCCGACTACCGCTGGGCAAAGTCGGTCGCCGCCGGCGCGTAGCAGCCATCCGCAGATTACGCAGATTTCGCCGCTCCCACGCCCGCGAGACGGCGACTGATCACAACCGCTGAAGGGCCGTGCTCCCGCACGGCCGGCGCCCGTTCGAGGGCCACCCGCTTCCGGCGGGCAGGCATCTGCGTCATCTGCGGACTCCGCCCCCCTGCTGCTTTGCTACGCAGCGCCCTGCCCACGCGATAGGCAGCGCGCCGGCCGCCCCTGCGGCCCGGCTTCTGACGGTCAGTGGCAGACGTGATGGCACCCCTGTTGCTCAACCGCACGGACGGGCCCTCGTGCCCACCACGCCATCAACAGGGGGATTCTGGACATGTCGATCGCTGCTCGTGTGTCGCGCCGGGGCGCGCGCCTGTTCGCCGGGAGCCTGCCGCTCCTGTTCAGTGTGGCCGCGCTGGCGCAGGAGGAGGCGGCCCCGGTCGCCGATGCCGGCGATACGGCCTGGGTGCTGACCTCGTCGGCGCTCGTGCTGATGATGACCCTGCCGGGCCTGGCGCTGTTCTACGGCGGCCTCGTGCGCGCCAAGAACGTGCTCAACGTGCTCGTGCAGTGCTTCTTCAGCGCCGGGCTCGCCGGCGTCCTGTGGGTGCTGGTCGGCTACAGCCTCGCGTTCAGCGGCGAGGGCGCGTTCATCGGCGACTTCGGCAAGGTCGGCCTCGCCGGGGTGACCATGGACTCGCTGGTCGAGAACGCCGCCGGGCGCAACATCCCCGAGTACCTCTTCGTGATGTTCCAGGCGATGTTCGCGATCATCACCCCGGCGCTGATCATCGGCGCGGTCGCCGAGCGCATGAAGTTCTCGGCGTACGCGGCGTTCATCACCATCTGGCTGCTGGTCGTCTACGCGCCGCTCGCGCACATGGTCTGGGGCGGCGGCTGGATCTTCGAGAAGGGCGCGATCGACTTCGCCGGCGGCCTCGTCGTGCACATGTCGAGCGGCTTCTCGGCGCTCGCCGCGGCGCTGATCATCGGCCCGCGGCGCGGCTTCGGCAAGGATCCGATGCCGCCGCACAGCCTGCCCCTGTGCCTCGCCGGCGCCGGCCTGCTGTGGACCGGCTGGTTCGGCTTCAACGCCGGCAGCGCACTGAGTGCCAGCCCCCTCGCCGCGATGGCGTTCCTCAACACCAGCACCGCCGCCTCGATGGCGACGCTCGCCTGGGCGGCGATCGAGTGGCTGCACCGCGGCAAGCCGACCGCCCTCGGCGCGGCGACGGCGGCGGTCGCCGGCCTCGTGGCGATCACGCCCGCGTGCGGCAACGTCAGCCCGCTCGGCGCCCTCGGCGTCGGCCTCGGCTCGGCGGTGATCTGCTATGGCGCGGTCACCTTCCTGAAGCCAGCCTTTGGCTATGACGATTCGCTCGATGCGTTCGGCGTGCACGGCATCGGCGGCGCGTGGGGCGCGCTCGCCTCGGGCCTCTTCGCCACCACGCTCGGCTCCGGCGTCGACACCAACGCGCAGCAGGTCGTCATCCAGGTGATCAGCATCGTCTTCACCGCCGTCTTCGCACCGCTCGCCACGATCGTCATCCTGCTCGGCATCAAGGCGGTCATGGGTCTGCGGCCGGACGAGGAGGACGAGGTCACCGGCCTCGACCTCACCGAGCACAGCGAGGCCGCCTACGTCTTGGGCGGCGCCCTCGGCACCACCGCCACCTACGAGTCGATCGGCCACGCCGGCCCGATCGGCGCGACCGTGAAGACGAAGATGGCGTGAAAGACGGTGACCGGTGACCGGTGACCGGTCGCTGGTCACCCACGGCAGTCGCGAACGCGCCGGTTGGCATCGACCGGCGCGTTTGCGTTGTGGGCATGTTGCCTCTCGCCTGAGGCAACGGACCGGCATTCAACACGCCATCTGGAGGGCGCCGGTCCCTCGGCGCCTGTTGGATTGAGCGACGCACGCCCATTCAACAGGCGCCGAGG
>CBFGUK010000103.1:0-16063 GCA_965651925.1 uncultured bacterium
CGTTGGAGGGCGCGGCTCCCGCCGCGCCGCGGACGGACGGTGCCGTCCGCATGAGGCGACGCGCGTCCGCGGCCGCGCGGAAGCGCGGCCCTCCGCCGGTGGCGATCACCGAATGCGTGTTGATTCGCCATGGGCGGTCGAGTACCGCTCCGCGCATCCCGTAGTGTCTACGAGGAGGGTGTCATGCGCACACGGTCGTTCTGCGTGGCGCTGGGCCTGCTGTGTCTCGGCGCGCCCGCTCAGGGGCAGTGCCGACCGGGCACCGTGCCGGTGAGCAATCCCGCCGGCCACGTGGTCTGCCTGCCGCCGGCCGCCGCGACGGCGGTGGCGGGCAATCCGAATCTGGCGACGGCGACGCCGACGACGGACGCCGCCACGGCGACCGCGACGTTCACGTCGACCGCGCCCGCGTCGACGGCCACTGCGACGGCGACGGAGCCGCCGGCGGACACGCCGACGGTCACGCCGACGCCGTGCGCCAGCGGCGGCACCGCGGTCGGCGGCTTCTGCTGGTATCTCGGCGCGGAGAACGCCAGTTGCGATGCGACGTGTTCCGGCATCGGCGCGACCTGCGCGGCGGCGACGATCACGTTCGCCGGCAGCGACGGGACGAGTGAGAACTGCCAGAACGTGCTCGCCGCACTCGGCGTCGTCGAGCCGTTCACCGAGTCGTCCGAGTGTCTCGACGGCTTCGGCTGCGCCGTCATCCCGGGCTTCGTCGCCGCCCGCTGCACGGCGCCGCCGACGACGTGTGCCGCGGGCGGCGCGACGGTGGCGCGGGCGTGCGCGTGTCAGTGATCCATGGCTGACAGCTGACGGCTGACAGCGGGTTGGTTTCCTGGAGGGGGGCCGCGCCGCCGGCGCGTGTTGCGCACGGCGGGGCGTCCCCTGATCCAACGGGCGCCGAGGGACCGGCGCCCTCCAGGGCGCTGCCTCGGAAGGGGCAGTTACCTTCGAACTATTTGTTGTCACGCCGCGCTATAGTCCCGGCATGATCGTCGAGATGCTGGGGCCGTTGCTGGGGTCGTTCGACGGGCAGGTGGTGGTGGTCACCGGGGCGTCGAGCGGGATCGGGCGGGAGACGGCGCGGCTGTTTGCGGCGCGCGGGGCGCGCGTGGCGCTGGTGGCGCGGCGGCGGGAGCTGCTCGGCGCGCTGGCGAAGGAGATCGGCGCCGCTGGCGGGACGGCGCGGGCGGTGCCGGCAGACGTCACCGACCGCGCCGCGGCGCGCCGCGCGCTCGGCCGCGTGCGGCGCTCGTGGGGCGCGGTCGACATCCTCGTGAACAACGCCGGCATCCTGCTGCCGGCGCGCGTTGCCGAGCTGCGCCCCGCCGACCTCGACGCGATGCTGCGCGTCAACCTCTTCGGCGCGCTGCACTGCACGCAGGCGGTGCTGCCGGCGATGGCGGAACGCGGCGGGTCGATCGTCAATGTCGCTTCGCTCGGCGGACGGCGCGGCGTGACGCCGATCGGCGGCTACTGCGCGACGAAGTTCGCGCTCGTCGGCCTCACCGAGGCGCTGCGCACCGAGGTCGACCCGGCCCGCGTGCACGTCGGCCTCGTGCTGCCCGGCGTGGTCGAGACGCCGATGGTCCAGGCGGCCAACCAGGCCGAGACGATTCCCGAGTGGCCGATGGCGCTGAACATGCCGGTCGAGTGGGTCGCCACCGCCGTCGCGCTCGCGGTGCGGTTCCGGCTGCGCGAGGTCGCGGTACCGCCGGGTGCGGCGCTGCTGGAAGAGCTCGCGGCGCTGGCACCGGGTGTGACGGACGGGTTGATCCGCTGGGTCCTGCATCTCACCGCGGAGGCGCGGAGACGCGGAGGACGTACACGAGCGTGGTAGTGGCGCGGTTGCGCGGCGCGGAGCGGTGGCGTAGCGCGCAGCGATGACGACGCGACGTGCTGGCCGGTGGCTGCGCCGTATTGCCGGCGCGCCGGTGTTGCTGATCGCGATCCTGGCCGGGGCGCTCTGGTACACGGGGCGCGAGTATCCGGACCCGGCGTTGCTGCCGCCAATCGTCACCGCGCCGCTGCCGTTTCAGGCGCCGCCGGGTGCGCCGGTGCAGTCGCCGGCGCGGCGCACGGTGGTGGTGATGCTGTTCGACGGGCTCGCGCCGGCGCTGTTCGACGGCGTGCCGCTGCCGGCGCTCGAGCGGCTGCGACGCGAGGGCGCGTGGACGCATCACATGGTGCCGCCGTTTCCGACCATCTCGCTGATCGGCGGCGTGACCATCAGCACCGGCTGCTGGCCGGCGCGGCACGGCATCGTCACCAACCGCTTCTTCGATCCGGCGCGCGGCTTCTACGACCACGCGAAGGACGCCGACTGGCTGACCGGCTGCGAGCATCTGCACCAGGCCGCCGAGCGCCAGGGCGTGCCGAGCGCCGCGCTCGGCTGGTACGGACACGTGTCGGCGACGCGCGGCCGGCTCGCGCGCGAGGTCGCGTACGAGGCGACGTGGCCGGAGTATCCGACCGACCGCGAGCGCGCGCGCCAGGTCGTCGCGCTGCTCGAACGGCCGGCGGCCGAACGGCCGCAGCTCATTCTCGCCTACTTCAAGGGGCCCGACGGCGCGGCGCACTTCCACGGCATGCAGTCGCCCGAGGCGCGCGCCGCACTCGCCGAGACCGACGCCGCCGTCGCCACGATGCTCGCGGCGCTCGAACGCATTCCCGCGGCGACGCTGATCGTCACCACCGATCACGGCATGCTGCCGGTCACGCACCTCATCAATCTCGAGTACATCCTGCGCCGGCACGGCATCGCGGCGCGCATGGTCGCGACCGGCACGACGGGCTTCATCTACCTCGACGATCCGCAGACCCGACCGGCGGCGATCGAGGCACTGTCGGCGTACGACACGTTCGACGTGATCCTCCCCGAGGCGCAGCCGGACTGGTCGCATCTCGGTAACGGGCCGCGCACCGGCGATTTGATCGTCTCGGCGAAGCCGCCGTACGTCATCGAGGATCGCGGCCAGCTGCCGTGGTTCCTGCGCTGGCTCGCGTGGACCGGCCCGGAAATGGTCGAGCTCGGCACCTCACTGCACGCCAGTCACGGCTATCCGCCCGACACCCCTGGCGTGCACGGCGTCCTCTACGCCTGGGGCTCCGGCATCCGCCGCGGCCACGAGGTCGAGCGCATCGACGCGATCGACATCCATCCAACGGTTACGCGCCTGCTCGGCATCGAGCCGGGTGTGCCGGTTGATGGAGCAGTCGCGATGCAGCTGCTGAGTGATTCCGACTGAATTTTCACCACGGAGGCACGGAGACACGGAGAACGGGACTCCGTGTCTCCGTGCCTCCGTGGTGAAATTCTGCTGTCAGCCGAACAGAGGTTTCCCGGTTGCTTGCACGGCAAACAGCGCCGCGGCGTGGACGGCGTTGAGCAGCGGATCCTTCTGATACGGAACCGCGCCGATGCGGGTCTTGGTGCGCGACAGCTCGGCGATGAGCTGCTGCTCGACGGGCAGGCGGTTGAGCGCGATCAGCGCGTCGCGGACGAGGAAGAAGTGGTCGCGCTGCGGGCTGGCGAGCGCGGCGTCGAGGCGCGGATCGTTCGTGAGATCGTAGTACTGGATCAGCGGCAGGTTGACGCCGGAGAACGCCGGCAGCTTGATCCACGACCACGAGCGGCCGTTGATCTCGAGCAGCTTGTACTGGTCGTCGCGCGCGTCGTACTTGAACTCGACCTGGCTGATGCCGTGGAAGCGCGCCGCCTCGAGCAGCGCGCGCGCCTGGCGCGTCACCACCTCGGGCACGCTCAGCGTCTCGGCGATGCTCGCGTCGCCGTGCGTGTACGGATGCTGCGAGCGCTTGCGCCCGGTGTAGGTGCGCAGCACGCGGCCCTGGCGGTTCGCGTACGCGCCGACGGTGTAGAGCGTCGACGGATCGCCGGGAATGTTCTCGGCGAGCTGGAACTCGCGCCCGGGGTAGTCGCGCGCCAGCTCGGCGAGCAGGGCGTCGACCGCGGGCGCGTCCTCGACGACCTTGAGCCGGAAGGCGCGGCCGCCGACCGCCTCGGTGCGCGACGACGGCTTGATGATGTACGGCAGCCGCAGCCCGGTGAGATCCGGCGTCGTGCCGGCGACGAACCGGATCGACGCCGGGATCGGCACGCCGACGCGGCGGGCGAGATCGTACTGCCAGTTCTTGGCGAAGATGTCGGCGCCGATGTGCGGCGCCGCCGGCACGTGATAGCGCGCCGCGAGGCGCTCCTGCGCCAGCAGGATCGCCTCGAGGTCCATGTCGATGGCCGGAAACAGCACGCCGCGCCCGCCGATCTCGGGCGCGATGCGCAGCAGGCAGTCGGCGAGCGACTCGCGGCGCGCATCATAGGCGAAGTGCCGCACCGGAAAGCGCGAGAAGCGCCCGAGCAGCGGCGGCCAGCGCCGCCCGACGGTGACGATCTCCACCCCGCCGAGGCTCAGCGCATGAATGAGCCCGACGCCGGCAGTGCCGGGGTTGAGGACGACTGCTGGGTTCGACATCGGCGATGCAGGTGGCCGGTGGGGGACGGGGGTTACGGGGTTAGGGGTTGGGGGTTAGGGGCCGGAAGCGCTGCATCGACGAGATGCTCCGGCCCCGAACCCCGTAACCCCGAACCCCGTAACCCCCTCGCCGGACCCTTCAGACCATCGTGTCCGCGCGCAGGCCCTGCCGCATCGTCTCCAGCGAGATCACTTCCGCCGGCGGGATGTTGCCGAGGTTGACGTTCGGGCCGAAGTGCTTGATCAGCCAGACCTGCTGCGCCTTCTGCGGCGCCTCGAACATCAGGCGCGAGGTGTCGAGCTGGGTCTCGATCTCGTCGATCAGGCCGGTGCGGATCTCGCCGGTGCCGCGGTAGAGGCCGACGGTGCCGGACTCGCGCCCCTCGGTGATCACCTTCCACGCGCCGGCCTCGAGCTCGGCCTTGATCTGCCGCACCCAGCGCGTCGGCGACACGACCACTGCCTCGTCCTTGCTGCCGACCTCGGAGAGCACGCGGAAGTCGCGCGACAGGCGCTCGATGTAGCGCAGCTTCTCGCTGGCCGCGACCTCGATGACGCCGTCGGACACCTCGATCATCGCGATGCCGTGGTCCTTGAGGAACGCGACGTAGTCGTCGACGCGATTGCGGCGCAGCGCGAGCTCGAACAGGCTGCCGCCGCAGTAGATGTCGACCTTGCGGCGCTGGCAGAGGGCGATCTTCTCGGTGAGGTTCTCGACCACCACCGAGGTGCCCCAGCCGAACTTGATGATGTCGACGTAGCCCGCCGCCACCTCGAGCAGGCCCTCGATCTCGGCCAGCGACAGGCCCTTGTCGAGGACGTGGGTGAGACCGGCCTGACGCGGCTTGCGCGTCCGTTCCGGATCCTGGAACAGCTCCTGCAACCGATTCGTGTACGACACCCTGCCCCCGAACGCGGCCTCTTGTACCCCGGCCGCCTGCACCGCGGCGCGCCTGTAAACAGCGAAACGCTACCACCGGGTGCGGGGTTAAACAAAGGAATTGCATGGTGACCGGTGACCAGTGACCGGTGACCGGTCCCCTCCGCCGCCCCGCGCCCGGCGGGTCTCTCGCGCCGCAGGGGAGAGGGTTCGGGAGGACGGGTCCTGGGGCTCCGCTCCGTACCACGTACTCGTACTCGTACCCGTCGTTTTCCGTGTACGAGTACGAGTACGAGTACGTGTACGGGTCCGCGGACGGGGGATGGTGGCCCGGGGGGCGGGGGTGGTGGTATGGACCGCCGGCCGATGCGTTATCCCGTCCTGCTGTTCGATCTCTTCCGCACGATTCTGCTGTTCACCCGGCACGCGCCGACCGGGCAGGTGAAGGAACCGACCTGGCGGCCGGCGATGAACGAGCTGCGCGGGCGGGCGCAGGTGCTGCTCGGCAACGTCGAGTTCGATTTCTTCGTCGACGCGCTCTACGACGCGAGCGTCGCGATCGCCAAGGCGCGGCCCCCGGAGCACCGCGAGACGCCGATCGCCGCCCGCTACACGCGCGCCCTCGCCCGCCTCGGCCTCGAGGGCGCGGCGGCCGAGGAGACCGCCCGGCGGCTCGCCGCCCTGCAGCTCGAGGCGCAGGCGGCGAACACCGAGCTGCCGACCGAGCACGCGACGCTGCTGCGCGAGCTGGCAGCGACCCGCCGTCTGGCGGTGATCTCGAACTACGACGACGGCCCGACCGCGCACGCGCTGCTCGCCCGCCACGGCCTCGATCGCGTGCTGACGACGGCGGTGATCTCGATCGAGGCCGGCCGCCGCAAGCCGCATCCGGAGATCTTCCAGACCGCGCTCGACCGCCTCGGCGCCGCCCCGGGCGAGGCGCTGATGATCGGCGACAGCCTCGGCGATGACGTCGGCGGGGCGACGGCCGCCGGCATCGCCAGCGCCTGGGTGAACTGGCACGGTGCCGCCGTGCCGCCGGGCGGTCCGCAGCCGACGTACGTCCTGCGATCGCTGGTCGACGTGCGCAGCATTCTCGACTAGTCCAACGCGAAGGCGCGGAGACGCGGAGTGAAGATCGTCGCACTGAACGTGGCCGAGCATGCGGCGCGGCTCGACGAGCTGACGCGCGGGCTCGACGTCGAGATCGCGCACCACCAGCTCGCCGTGCCGTGGGACGAGGTCGCGGCGCGGCGCGCCGGCAGGCTCGGGGGCGGCACGCGCGCGACGCCGGAGCTCGCCGCGGCGCTCGCCGACGCCGAGGCGCTGCTCGCCTTCGCGCCGCCGGTCGACTGCGCCGCCCTGGCGCCGCGCCTGCGCTGGGTGGAAACGCCGGCGACCGGCTACGACCAGCTCACCGGCACCGGCCTCCTCGAGCAGCCCGGCGTCGCCGTGACCACCGTCGGCGGCCTGTTCGCGCCGTGGGTCGCCGAGCACGTCTTCACGCTGCTCCTCGGCCTGTGGCGGCGCCTCGATCTCTTCAGCGAGGCGCAGCGCGCCGGGCGCTGGGCGGGCCGCGGCGTCGAGCTGCGCGAGCTGCGCGGGGCGACGATGGCGATCGTCGGGCTCGGCAACATCGGTCGCGCGACGGCGAAGATCGCCGACGCCTTCGGCATGCGCGTCATCGGCACGCGCCGCCAGCACGAACAGGCGCCGCCGTACGTCGAGCGCGTCTTCCCGCGCCGCAAGCTGCTCGAGATGCTCGCCGAGGCCGACGTCGTCGTGCTCGCGGTCTCCGGCTCGCCGGAGACGGTCAACCTGATCGGCCCGTCAGAGCTCGCCGCGATGCGGCGCGACGCGGTGCTGATCAACGTCGCGCGCGGCATCGTGGTCAACGAGGCGGCGCTCGCCAGCGCGCTCGGCGCCGGCCGCATCGCCGGCGCCGGGCTCGACGTCTTCGTCGAGGAGCCGCTCGCCGCCGACAGCCCGCTGTGGCGCGCGCCGAACGTGCTGATCACGCCGCACATCGCCGTCAACGTGCGCGGCAAGATGCGCGCCTGCGTCGAGCACTTCGCCGACAACCTCGGCCGTCTGCGCCACGGCAAGCCGCTGGCCGATCTCGTGCGCTGAAGTACGGGATTCAACGCGGAGGCGCGGAGACGCGGAGACCGGCTCCTGCGCGTCTCCGCGGTGAAATCCGGCGTGCTACACTCGCCTCGTGATCACGCAAATCAACGTCGCGAGGGAGCAGCGCAGTCTCGGCTATGCGCCGCTGGCATTGGGGTTCCGGCCGTTCTTTCTCGCCGCCGGCGTGGCGGCCCTGCTGCTCGTCGGGGTGTGGCTCGTCGTCTACCGCGGCGGGCTCGGGTTGCCGGTGTATTACGACGCGATCACCTGGCACGGGCACGAGATGGTGTTCGGCTACACGGTGGCGGTGATCGCCGGCTTCCTGCTCACCGCGGTGCGCAACTGGACGAACGTGCCGACGGCGACCGGCACGGCGCTGGCGCTGCTCGTGCTGCTGTGGCTCGCCGGCCGCGTCGCGCCGCTGCTGCCGGCGGTCGTGCCGCGCTGGCTGATCGCGGCGATCGACCTCGCCTTCCTGCCGGCGCTCGCCGTCGCGCTGTCGACGCCGCTGCTGCGCGCGCCGCAGGCGCGTCAGCTCGTCTTCCTGCCGCTCCTCGTCGCGCTCGCGGCGATGAACCTGCTCGTCCACCTGCAGATGCTCGGCGCGACGCTCGCCACGGCGCGCACCGGGCTCTACGTCGCGGTCGACGTGGTGATGATCGTCATCACGATCATCGGCGGCCGCGTCATCCCGTTCTTCACCCAGCGCGGCGCCGGCACGTCGCCGCGCACGTGGGTGCCGGTCGAGTGGCTCGTCGCGGCCGCCACCGTCGGCGTCGCGATCGCCGACCTCGCCGGCGCGCCGCCGGCGGTGTTCGCGCTGCTCGCCGCGCTCGCCGCCGCCATGCACGCGGTGCGCCTCGCCGGCTGGTACGACGCGCGCATCTGGGGCGTGCCGCTGCTCTGGGTCCTGCACCTCGGCTACGCGTGGCTCGTCGTCGGCTTCGCGCTGCGCGCGCTCGCCGCACTCGGCCTCGTCATTCCGTGGGTCGGCCTGCACGCGCTCACCGTCGGTGCGATCGGCGTGCTGACGCTCGGCATGATGGCGCGCGTCACGCTCGGCCACACCGGCCGCCTGCTGCGCGCCTCGCGGCCGATGGCGGTCGCGTTCGCGCTGATCAACGCCGCCGCCGTCGTGCGCGTCCTCGTCGCCGCCGCCCTCCCCGCCTGGTACGCCGCCACCGTGCTCATCGCCGGCGTGCTGTGGGTGGCGGCGTTCGCGATCTTCGTCGTCGTGCACGCGCCGATGCTGGTGCAGGCGCGCGCCGACGGCGAGCCGGGGTGAGACTGTCACTTCACACGCGCCCTGGAGGGCGCCGGTCCCTCGGCGCCTGTTGAATGCGCAACGCGCGCGTCTGCGCCCGCCGGGCGCGACACCGGCGATCTCCGCCCGCAACGCGGCTGCCCCGTTCAACGGTTGAATGGGCGCCGCGCGCCGACGGCGCGCCGGGTTGAGGCTGTCGCCCTTTCAGACGCGCCCTGGAGGGCGCCGGTCCCTCGGCGCCTGTTGAATGTGCAACGCGCGCCTGCGCCGCCGGGGGCGATTGGCGATCTCCCCCGCAACGCGGCTGCCCCGTTCAACAGGCGCCGAGGGACCGGCGCCCTCCAGGGCGTTGACCGGTGCGACGCCCGTCTGACGCGGCGGCGTCGTGGTGATCAGCGTCGGACGACGCGCGCCAGGCCGCGTTCGGCGATGCCGAGGTAGTAGCGCACATCCTCGCCGGTGGGGATGAGGACGTCGCGCAGGCGCAGGCGGGATTCGGCGAGGAAGAAGCCGATCAGGATCGCGCAGGCGCCGATGTAGGCGAGCGCGGTGGCCATGGCGGCGCCGACGATGCCGAGGCGCGGGATGAGGACGAGGCTGAGCGCGACGTTGGTCGCCAGCGCGACGAGGCCGGCGGCGGTGTTGACGCGCTGCTTCGAGCGCGCGGTGAAGTCGCGCGTGATGATGACGAAGATCGACATCATTGCCACGCCCGCCGCCGCCCACGGCAGCGGCTCGCCGGCGGGGGCGTACGGCGCGCCGTACCAGAGGACGATGATCCACGGGCCGACGAGCGCCAGGGCGATCGCCGCCGGCACGGTGATCATCAGCGTGCGCCGGCAGGTCTGGGCCGTGAGCCGGTGGATCTCCTCCTCGGGTAGCGCCGCGAGCTTTGGGTAGAGGACGAGGCCGATCGCCTGCGGGATCTCCAGCACCAGCTCGGTGAAGTGCATGCCGAGCGCGTAGAAGGCCGTCTGCGCCGGGCCGAGGAACCACTGCACGAGGTAGACGCTGACGCGCAGCAGCAGGTGCGCGGTGGCGACCTGGACGTACGAGCGCAGGCCGAACGACAGCATGCGCGACAGGAGCCGGCGGTCGAGACCGGCGGTGAAGTGGATCGTGCGCCGCATCGTCGCCAGCAGCCAGCCGATGTTGACGAAGCCGATGACGGTGTAGATCGCCACCGCGGCGGGCAGGCCGAGGTCGAGCCCCATCACCAGCACGACCACGAGCACGAGGCGCAGCGCCTCGCTCTGCAGCAGGCGGCGGTTGTAGATGCCGAACTGGCTCGTCGCCTGCAGGACGCCGTACAGGTAATTGTCGAGCAGCAGCAGCGGCACGCGCAGCAGCGCGAGCAGCAGCGCCCAGGCGGGGATGTCGTCGAGGAAGCCGTGCAGCACGGTGTCGCGCAGCGCCCAGACGAGCGCCGCCGAGACGGTGCCGAGCGCCAGCGCGAGGAGGACGGAGTTCGAGGCGACCTGGTCGGCGGTCGCCTCCTTGCGGTTGATGAAGTAGACCGTCGCCTGCGAGATGCCGAGCTTGACCAGCGTCAGCACGGTCGACGGCACGAGCAGCACGAGCGCCAGCACGCCGCGATCGTGCGGGCCGAGCCAGCGCGCCAGAATGACGCCGCTGACGACGCCCATGACCGACCAGGCGACGCGCGTCCCGAGGATGCCGAGCGTGTCGCGCAGCGCCGTGCCGAGCTTCACGCCGTCGCCCGCCGGCCTGCCGTGGCGCCGCGGAACAGCGCCGCGAGCGCCTCGATGTTCACCTCGCGATCGAACATGCGCGCCACCGTCGCCGCGCCCTCGCGCGCCAGACGTTCGCGCTGCGCCGGATCATCGAGCAGCTCGGCGAGGACGCGCGCCAGCGCCGCCGCGTCGTTCGGCGGCGCGAGCCGGCCGCTGACGCCGTCGGCGACGAGCTCGCCGATGCCGGAAATCGCGGTCGCGACCACCGGCAGGCGCATCGCCATCGCCTCGGCGAGGACATTCGGGATCACGTCGCGCTTGCCGGAGCGCTCGAGCACGACGCTGGCGAGGACGAAGAGGTCGGCGCCGGCGTAGATCCCGGCGAGCTGCGCCTGCGGCAGCGGCCCGGTGAACTCGACGCGCGCGGCGATGCCGAGCGCCTGCGCGAGCTGCTCGAGCTTCTGGCGCTGCGGGCCCTCGCCGACGAGGACGACGCGCGCCGGGCGCGGCAGTTGCGCGACGGCGCGCAGGAGCACGTGATGCCCCTTGTACGGCTCGAGCCGCCCGCAGGTGACGATCACCGGCAGCGCGTCGGGCGCCGCGGCCGGGCGCGGCAGCGGCCGGAAGCGGTCGAGGCTGACGCCGTGATAGTTGACGATGACGCGCTCGTCGGGCGCGTCGCCGGCCAGGCGGTCGAGGAACTGCTTGTTGACGCGCGCGCAGGTGACGGCGAACGCCGCCTCGCGCACCTTCACGCCGAGCAGCCGCGGCACGAGGTAGATGTCGTAGGCGTGCGCGGTGAAGCTGAACGGCACGTCGTAGAGCCAGTGCACGACGAGCGCGAGCGTCGCCGCGTAGCTCGCCCAGTGCGCGTGCAGGCGGCCGATGCCGCGCCGCTGGAGGTCGGCGCCGAGCCAGATCGCCAGCGGCACGAGCCAGAACGACTTGAGGAGGTAGAGCACCGGACTGCGGTTGAACCAGCCGCGCAGCGCCTCGCGCGCGGTGCGCTCGCGGTCGGGCGCCGCGGCGCTGACCTGCTGGCGCTGCCAGGCGGCGCCGGCGTCGCGGTCGGCCCACCAGCCGCGCACGATGCCGCCGAGCGCGCCGAGCAGGCGCCCGGGGTGGCGCACGGCGTAGCGCGCCGTCGCACCGAGCACCGCGGCGGAGAGCGTCGACGGCAGGTACGTCACCTCGCGCTGCAGCGCCGCCCCCTCGGGCTGCTGCGTCTTCGTCATCGGCCGCTTGATCGAATACAGCGCGAGGTCGACCCCGCGCTGCCGCAGCGCCAGCACCTCCCAGAGCACGAACGTCTGGTGCAGGTTCGGGAAAGCCGGGAACAGAAAAGCAATCATCACAAGGCTTCAACGCGAAGGCGCGAAGGCGCGGAGGCGATCATCGCTTCGCGCCTTCGCGTCTTCGCGTTGCAATCCGTTCGGTGAGCAACGGCACGATCGTCTGCCAGTCGCCGACGAGGCCGTAGTCGCAGGATTTGAAGATCGGGGCCCTGGGGCTCCGGTTGATCGCGACGATCAGGCCGCTGCGGCGCACGCCGACGGTATGCTCGAACGCGCCGCGCAGCGCCACCGCGACGTAGAGCTCGGGGGCGATGGCGCGGCCGGTGATGCCGACCTGGTACTGCTTCGGCAGCCAGCCGGCGTCGGTGACGTCGCGCGTCGTGCACAGCGCCGCGTCGAGCGCCGCGGCGAGCGCGCGGATCGCCGGCAGGTGCTCGGGGCCGCCGATGCCGCGCCCGACGCCGACCACGCGCCGCGCCTCCTCGAGCTCGGCCGCGGCGAGCGCCTCGCGCTGCCGGGCGACGACGCGCACGCGCTCGGGCGCGGGCGTCAGCGCGAGGCGCACGACCTCCGCCGTGCGGCCGGCGTGCGGCGCGCCGGCGGCAAGCATGCCGGGGCGCACGGTGGCCATCTCGGGCTGCGTGCGCGAGGCGATGAGCGCGACGACGCTGCCGCCGAACGCCGGCTTGTGCTGCAGCAGGCGGCCCTCCGCGTCGATCGAGAGGTCGACGCACTCGCCGGTGAGGCCGAGCGCGAGGCGCGCGGCGACGCGCGGCGCGACGTCGCGGCCGAACACCGTCGCCGGCAGCAGCACGATGCCGGGGTGCGCGTCGCGCAGCACGGCGGTGAGCAGCGCCGCGTAGGCCTCGACGCCGGCGAGGAAGCCCTCGTCGTCGGCGACCAGCACGCGGTCGGCACCGTGCGCGGCGAGCGCCGCGGTGTGGCGCGCGGCATCGCGCCCGGCGACCAGCGCCAGTACGCGCCCGCGCAGCGCGGCGGCGAGCGCGGTTGCCTTGTGCAGCAGCTCGACCGTCACCGGCCGCGGCGCGCCGTCGAGCGTTTCCACGACGACGAGCACGTCGCGCTGCCCGGCGCGCGGCACGTCGGCCGGCGTCGGATGCGGCGGCGGCGCCGGCCGCTCGGCCGTCCAGGTGCCGAACAGGCCATGGGCGAGCAGGCGGTCGACGAGCGCCGCAACCTGTTCCGCCGCCGTCGGCGCCTCGATGCGCTCACGCCGGCGATGCTCCTCGACGGCGTCGAGCCCGAGCACCCAGGTCGGCGAGCCGGCGGCGCCGACGGCATCGGAGTCCAAGCGCAGGTCGACCGCGGAGAGCGTCTCGATCGGCTTCGCCGCCGCCGCCTCGCGCTCGGCGCGCGTCGTGAAGCGCTCGGGGGCGAGATCCTCGGCGGCGGTGACCACCGCCGGCAGCGTCGTCTGCACCGTGTCGATGCCGTCGTCCGTCTCGCGCTCGGCGGTGAGCGTGCGCGCCGCCGGGTCGACCGCCAGCGTGCGCGCGATCGTCACCTGCGGCCAGTCGAGCAGCTCGGCGAGCTCGGGGCCGACCTGCCCGGTCTCGGCGTCGACGCTGTTGCGGCCGCAGAGGACGAGATCGAACGGCTCGCGCGCCAGCGCCGCGGCGAGCGCGCGTGCGGTAGCGAGCGTGTCGGCGCCGGCGAAGGCGCGGTCACAGCAATGCAGCGCGCGATCGGCACCGAGCGCCAGGCATTCGAGCAGCGCCTCGCGCGCCGGCGGCGGCCCCATCGTCACCGCCACCACCTCGCCGCCATGCGCGTCGCGCAGCGCCACCGCCTTCAGCAGCGCCCGCACGTCGAAGGCGCTGATCTCGTTGCGCACCCCCTCGCGCCGGATCGTCCGCGTCGCGGCATCGAACTCCAGCGCCGAAACCGCGGGCACCTGCTTGATGCAGACGGCGATCCTCATCGACGGCGCACTCGAGCGCACAGAGACGTGATGGGGTGCTGACGTGCTGACGTGCGGACGTGCTGACGTGGAGAGTTTTGGAGGGCACCGCTCCGTCGGCGCCTGTTGGATTCGGCACGGGTGCCCTCATTCAACAGGCGCCGACGGAGCGGCGCCCTCCAGAGCGCGTGCAGGACGAGCTCCGGACTCACGTCAGCACGTCAGCACGTCAGCACGTCAGCACGTCAGCACGTCAGCACGTCAGCACTCGCGCTCACATGTGCTTCACCACCGCCTCGGCGAACTCGGAGCACTTGACGAGGGTGGCGCCGTCCATGAGGCGGTGGAAGTCGTAGGTGACGGTCTTCGCGCCGATGGCGCCGTCCATGCCGGTGATGATGCGGTCGGCGACCTCGTCCCAGCCCAGGTAGCGGAACATCATCTCGCCGGAGAGGATGACCGAGCCGGGATTGACCTTGTCGAGGTTCGCGTACTTCGGCGCGGTGCCGTGCGTCGCCTCGAAGATCGCGTGGCCGCTCTGGTAGTTGATGTTGCCGCCCGGCGCGATGCCGATGCCGCCGACCTGCGCGGCGAGCGCGTCGGAGAGGTAGTCGCCGTTGAGGTTCATCGTCGCGATGACGTCGAAGTCCTTCGGCCGCGTCAGCACCTGCTGCAGGGTGATGTCGGCGATCGCGTCGCGGACCATCAGCTTCTGCTTCCACTGCCCGTCGCCATGCGTCGGCCAGAGCGTCAGCGCCGCCTCGACCTCGGCGCGCACCTTCTCCTGCTGGGCCGGGGTCATCAGGTCGTAGCCGGGATCGATCGCGCGCGCGTTGTCCTCGACCGAGAGGCCCGGCGTCTGCTCGCGGTTGCCGAGGATCCAGCTCTCGCGCTCGGTGACCACCTGGGCGCGGAACTCGCGCGTCGCCAGCGCGTAGCCCCAGTCGCGGAACGCGCCCTCGGTGAACTTCATGATGTTGCCCTTGTGCACGAGCGTCAGGCTGCGGCGCTTCTGGCGCAGCGCGTACTCGATCGCGGCGCGCACCAGGCGCTCGGTGCCCTCGCGCGAAACGGGCTTGATGCCGATGCCGCTGGTCTGCGGGAAGCGGATCTTCGTGACGCCCATCTGCTCGGCGAGGAACGCGATGATCTGCTGCGCCTCGGGCGTCTCGGCCGCCCACTCGATGCCGGCGTAGATGTCCTCGGTGTTCTCGCGGAAGATCACCATGTCGACCTGCTCGGGGCGGCGCACCGGGCTCGGCACGCCGGTGAAGTAGCGCACCGGGCGCAGGCAGACGTAGAGATCGAGGATCTGGCGCAGCGCGACGTTGAGCGAGCGGATGCCGCCGCCGATCGGCGTCGTCAGCGGCCCCTTGATGCCGACGAGGTAGGTCTTGAACGCCTCGATGGTCTCGTCGGGCAGCCAGTTGCCGGTCTGGTTGAACGCCTTCTCGCCGGCCAGCACCTCGAGCCAGGCGATCTTCCGCTTGCCGCCGTAGGCCTTCTCCACCGCGGCATCGAAGACGCGCTGCGCGGCGCGCCAGATGTCGGGGCCGGTGCCGTCGCCCTCGATGAACGGCAGAATCGGATGGTCGGGCACCCGGAGGGTGCCGCCCTGCATGGTGATCGGCTGGCCAGTGCTCGGCGTCGGCATTGCTCGCTCCTCGAAATGTGGGACTCGGGCCGCCGGACGACGGCCACCGGGGAATCCAGGGTCGTGTAGCGAAATCCGTGCGCAGGGGAAAGGCGACGCGGTGGCGCGCGGTGATTCCGCATCACGAGTTGAATGACACGCTGGCCGCGGCTAGCGTGTCGACGAATGAGATCGCTCTCCGCACTGCTCGTCCTGCTCACGCTTGCCGCCTGCGGCGGCTCCGGCACCACGCTCGAAACCGGCGCCGCCGCCGGCTCCGGCACCGAAGTGGCGATTCACGGCCATCTCACCGAACCGGGCACGAAGGGCCCGCTGCTCGTCTTCGCACTCGCCGGCACGACCGGCGACCCGAGCGAGCGCGAGATGCTGTCGGTGGCGACGATCGATGCCGACGGGCGCTTCGCGTTCACCACGCCGGCGGCCGGCGAGATCACGCTCGTCTTCCTCGCCGACGGCTCGCATGACGGCGTGATCGACGGCGGCGACCCGGTGGCCGTCCTGACCGCCTCCTCGTTCGCCGGCCTGCAGGGCGGCGAGCTGATCACCCTCGAGGGCCTGGCGCTCGACTTCCGCGGCCGCAAGGCCTCCGCCGAACGGATCGACGTCCAGCACCCCGGCGGCGCCCCCGCCTCGACGCGCACGCCGACGCCCGTCCCCGCCGGCTGATCCCGCCGGGAAGGCTGCCCGCGAGCGGCTCGCGTCGATACGCGCTGGAGGGCCGCGCTTCCGCGCGGC
>CBFGUK010000104.1:0-15978 GCA_965651925.1 uncultured bacterium
CTCCAACGCGTATGGGGATGGTACGCGGTGGGTCCGAGGTAGCGCGCTGCCTGCAGCACGCGCTGGAGGGCCGCGCTTCCGCGCGGCCGCGGACGCGCGTGGCCTCATGCGAAAGGCAACGTCCGTCCGCGGCGCGGTAGAAGCCGCGCCCTCCAACGCGTCTCGGGATGCGCGGTGTAGATCCCGGGCGATGCCCCGCCTCAACACGCGATGGCGGGACGCGTATCGCCGCGGGCGCGGGGCATGCGGGCGAGGACGCCCGCGGTCCGCTTGCGGAACCGGTTCCGGCGCGGGGCGGGCGTGGTAGAGTCGCGCATGCTGACCATCCGACGCGCGCGCGAGCGCGGCCACACGCAGGTCGACTGGCTCGACAGCCGGCACACGTTCTCGTTCGCCGAGTATCACGACCCCGCGCACATGGGGTTCCGGGCGCTGCGCGTGATCAACGAGGATGACATCGTGCCCGGCGCGGGATTCGGCACGCACGGGCATCGCGACATGGAGATCGTCACCTGCGTGCTCGCCGGCGCGCTCGAGCATCGCGACAGCCTCGGCAACGGCTCGGTGATCCGGCCCGGCGAGGTACAGCGCATGAGCGCCGGCACCGGCATCCGCCACAGCGAGTTCAACGCCTCGAAGACCGAGCCGGTGCACCTGCTGCAGATCTGGATCCTGCCCGAGCGCACCGGCCTGCCGCCGGGCTACGAGCAGCGTGTCCTGCCGCCGCCCGCCAACGGCGGCCTGCGCGTCATCGGCTCGCGCGATGCGCGCGACGGCTCGGTCACCATCCATCAGGACGTGCTGCTGCTCGCCGCGCGTGTCCTGCCCGAGCAACCGGTGCCCTACACGCTCGCCGCCGATCGTCACGGCTGGCTGCAGGTGACGCGCGGCACGATCACGGTCGACGGCACGACACTCACCGCCGGCGACGGCGCCGCCTGCCCGCCGGGTACGGCGCTGACGCTCACCGCCGACGCGCTCGCCGAGGCACTGATCTTCGATCTCGCGTGAAGAGACGCGCGGACGTGCTGACGTGTTGACGTGCTGACGTGGGGAGGCGACCTGCGGCCG
Source organism: uncultured bacterium (assembly GCA_965651925.1). Taxonomy (GTDB): domain Bacteria; phylum Desulfobacterota; class Binatia; order HRBIN30; family CADEER01; genus CBFGUK01. Next base: position 1,072 of record CBFGUK010000104.1, read on the forward strand.
CGCTGCCGGTTTGCGTCCGGGCCTCCGCACCTCAGCACCTCCGCACACAGTCTTCCGCACGTCCGCACGTCAGCACGTCCGCACGTCCGCACGTCAGCACGTCAGCACTTTCCCCCTCATCTGCCGTTCCAGCTCCAGCGGCCGACCTCGCCGCTGCGGTCCTCGTAGGTACCGCTCCAGGTGCCCGACGCCGAGCGCAGGCCGTGGAACGTCGCGAGGTGGTTGCCGGCGGCATCGGTCAGCGCGCCGCGGATGCGGCGGCCGCTGATCTGTCCCTGCAGCGTCGCGCGGGATGCCAGCCGCGAGCCGTCGAGGTGCACCGTGCCCTGCACCGTGCCGTCGCGTTGCTCGTCGAGGTCGACCGACCAGCGCTGCGCCGCGGCCCGCGCGTCCTGGCGCTGCCAGGTGCCGCTGCCGCGCAGCGCGCCGGCCGCCGGCCGCTCGGCGCCGGCGGCCGGCGATGAGAGCCCGGCGAGGCCGATCACCAGTGTCGCCGCGCTGAGCAGTCGGGTCCGTCTGCGGATCGAGCTCATCGCACACTCCTCCCGTCAGCGCGCCGGCGCGCACGCCGATGGCGCACGCCGCGCGCGGGTCGTGGACCCGGCGGCTCGCCCGCCCGCGGGCGCCGCCGCCGCGTCAGTTGCCGAACGAGCGGATCAGTATCCGAACAGACCGAATCCGGGCTGGTCCCAGAAGTGCCAGTCCCAGTTCCGGTTGCGCCACACGCCGTCGCGGTAGTGGAAGATCAGCCCACGCAGCGTCGGACCATTCATGTCGGTGGCGATCGCCCAGCCTTCGTCGGGCGAGGGAAACAGCAGCTTGTCGAGGAAGTACTTGTCCCGCCGTCCGCCGGGCAGGTACGGCGGCGGCGCCTCTGACCATTGACCGTCGCGCCAGTGCCAGAAGCGCGCGCGGCAGTCACCGAAGATGTCCGCGCATTGCGCGACGAGCCACAGCTCGCCGGGCCGCGGCGCTGCGAGGAGGGCCGTGTGCTCGCGCGCCACCTCGTCGGGGACCGCGATCGACTCCCAGGTGTCGGTAAAGCGCAGGATGCCGACCGACGGCGTGGCCCGGACATCGCTGCGCGCGTTGGCCAGCACGACGACGGAGCCGTCCGCCTGACAGGTGACGTCGGACAGCACGACGAGGTTCCCAGCAATCGCCGGCAGCGGCACCTCGCTCCAGTCGCCGCCGGACTGCCGCATGGCCAGCGCATGCATGCGCCCGGGGGCGATGCGCCTGCCGCCGACGCGCCACACCGTTCCGTCAGGCAACTGGCAGCTGCCGGTGAAGCGCCGACCCTCGATGAGGGGAGCGCCCGCATCGTAGCGCCAGCCGGACCCATCGAAGCGCAGCCACTCCTCGTCCCAGCCGAACACGCTGACGTCCCTGGAACGCGTCACGTCGGCGCGCAGGCTGGCGGAGAGGTAGAGGTCGTCGGGATGGAAGAACTGCACACTGTAGGAAGAGGCGCGGTGCGCGAGCGGCGCCAGCGCCGGCGGATGCGCTTCTGCCCAGCCGTCGCCTCCGTCGCGCAGCAGCACGCCGCCGCGCGCGCCGCCGCGCATCCCGGAGATCCATCCGGTTCCGTCCGGCGTGAACAGCACGTGCATCGGCCTCCAGCTCCCCTGTCCGACGAACGCGACCTCGAGATCGTCGCCGCGCAGATGGAGCACGAACAGGTCGCCGACGATCCAGCCGTCGCGCGGCGAGCGGAACGCCATGTCGGAGAAATCGTTCGCCGGCGCGCGGGGGCGGAGGACTTCCTGATCCTCCACCCAGTGCGCGGGTCGAAACTCCAGCGTCTGCGCCTCGGCCACGGTACCGGCGAAGAGGACCGCGAAGAGTACGGCGACGATCATATCGTCCCGCCCATGACGCCGCGCGCCTGCTGGAAGAGCTTCAGCGTCGCGTCGTACGACGCCTGCCGGAAGGTCACTTCACCGCCGACAGTGCTGTGGAACAGGAAGCGCATCAGTATCCGAGCAGCCCGAACCAGGGCTGGTCCCAGAAGTGCCAGTCCCAGTTCCGGTTGCGCCACACGCCGTCGCGATAGTGGAAGATCAGGCCGCGCAGCGGCGGGCTGTGCATGTCGGTGGCGATCGCCCAGCCCTGCTCGGGCGAAGGGAAGACCAGGCGGGTCACGGAATACTTGTTGCGACGTCCACCGGGCAGGTACGGCGGCGGCGCTTCCGTCCACTGGCCGTCCCGCCAGGACCAGAAGCGCGCGGGACAATCGTTGACGAGATTCGTGCATTGCGTGACGAGCCACAGCTCGTCGGCACTCCGCGCCGCCATGGTTGCCGAGTGTCCCTGTTCGACTCCCTCGGGCAACGGCAGGCGGTGCCACGCGCCGTCAAACCGCAGGAGCGAGAGCCGCCGCACAGCCCCCAACGGCTCGTCACTGCCACCGACCAGTGCCACCACCTCGCCGTGCCCGACACAGGCGAGGTCAATCACGGAGCTCAGCTGATCGTGGTCCTGCGGGAGTGAAACGTCCTGCCAGCCGCCGTTCCGGCGACGCGCGACGAGCGCCCGGTAGCCCTGCTCTGTCCACGCCGTGCGTCCTGCGACCCAGTGCGTGCCGTCGCCGGCGTGACACGTCTCCGTCGGAAACACTCCCGGCCAGCTCAGCAGCGAAGGCGTGAACCGCCACCGTTCACCATCGAAGCGCAGCCATTCGTCGTCCTTCAACAGCGCGGCGCCGAACACCTGATAGTAGAGCGGATCACGCCCGTACGTCACCTTGACGAGCAGCCCGATGTCGTCGGGCGCAACCGGCAGAAGATTCCCGATGCTCCAGTCACGTCCTGCCAGGTACGTGTGATCGAGACGCGCATCACGATGCCAGGCGCCTGCCTGATACCGGTACAGTTTGCCGCGCCTCGGTCCTTCCCGCGCATAGCCGGTGATCCAGCCTGTCTCTGCACCGGCAAAGGCGATGGTCGACGGCCACAGGCCATGGAACCGTGGGAACGCCACTTCGAGCCGGTCACCGGTCACGTGGAGGATGAACTGATTGCTGACGAACCACCCGTCATCCGGCGAGCGGAACGCCATGTCGCGGAACGAGAACGCCGCGACACGCGGTCGGAGGGCATCCTGCCGTTCGACCCAGTGCGCCGGATGGAACGTGAGTACCGCATCATCGCCACGCGCCGGCAGGGAGGCGATGAGCAGCATCGCCATGATGACGCTGGGGCGCATTACGCGGCCCCCGGGACGCCGCTCTGGAACCTTTGAAAGAGCTTCAGCGTCGCGTCGTACGACGCCTGCCGGAACGTCACTTCACCGCCGATCGTCTGGTGAATGAGGAAGCGCAGCGGAGAGCCATACGGCCCTGAGAGGCTGCTCGTTCCGGGAAGGATGTGCCCGAATGCGTACTGGTCCTGCACGTGATGGGACGCGGCGCCTAACGTTTCGAGGAAGTCCTCGCCTCCCTGCAGGACCTCTGCGGATTGAGTGAGATCGTCCGCCAGGCGCCGGGCGCCGAAGTCGAAGTGCGTCTGGTTGTTCCAGACATCCGTGTCCTGCAGCAGATTCGCGTTGCGCAGGGTTTCCGCCTCGGCCGGACTGAAGCCGGCGTCGAGGGCGGCCATCGTCGTGATGTCGGAATGCGTCGACGTGTTGCTGCACATCTGCGCTCCGTTCTGCCCCGAGGGGGCGCGGACGATCGGACCGCTGAAGTGTTCCGCAAGCAGCTGGTCGAAGGCAAACGATCCGAGATAGCCGGCGGCCATGGAGGCAAACATCGCGAGCTCGGCGGGCGCGCCGGCGGCGGCGGCGGCCTGGCCGGCGGTATTGGCGAGCGTGGTGCTGAACACCGACCGCCAGGCGACGTTGACGAGCTGCTGGCCGACCGCCTGCAGTGTCACGTTCGTCCCCAGCGTGCCGGCGGCGCTCGCGACGCCGGCGGCGGTGGCGGCGAACGCCACGCCGAGGCCGACGCCAATCGCGCCGGCGACCGCGCCGCCGAGCGCCGCCTTGCCGATGACGCTGAGCGGCGCGCCCTGGGCGGCGGCAATGACGGTGCTGACCGCGGCACTGAGCACGGCGCCGATGGCCACCGCCCCGAGCAGCTCGAGGAAGAAGCGTCCGTCGGGATCGCTCCAGTTGAGCGGATCGCCGCCACCGTAGCTGTACGGGCTCGCGAACTGCGCTCCGGGGTCGTGGGTGAGGAACAGGCCGAGCTCGGGATCGTAGAAGCGGGCGCCGGCGTACGACAGCCCGGACAGCGGCTCGAGCTGATAGCCGGCGAACTCGTGCGGCGCGGGATTGGCCGGCTGCGCGAGCGGCGTGCCGTCGAATGCCCAGCGGCCGCGCACGCCGCCGTACGGCAGGTAGCGGATCTGTTCGACGGCGACGCCCGCGGCATCGGTGATCACCTGCGTCGAGCCGAGGTGGTCGGTGTGGTAGTGGCGCAGCGCCGCGAACGCCGGACCGTAGCCGCCGGCCTCGGCCGGCGCGACGTGCAGCGGCCACGGCAGACCGGCGACGAGCGCGAGCAGCGCGGCGCCGAGCGCCTGACCGGGGCGCACGCGCCAGCCGACCACCGCACGCCGCGGGCGGCCGAGGCGCAGCAGCGTTGCGCCGAACATGACGGCGAGGAGCACGGTCCACGTCGCCGCCGCGGGCGCGAGCCGCACCAACAGCTGCGGGCCGAATGGTGAGGCGGACGCCGTGAGGATGCCGCCGCCGGGGCGCGCCGCCACCTGCCAGAGGACGGACTCGTTGGTCAGCGAGGCGACGCGCAGCGGGCCGAGGTAGTACGACTTCGTCTGCAGGGCACCGGTGACCTCGACGAGCTGATCGTAGAAGCGCGTGCGCGACAGCAGCGTGGTCCCCTCGACGACGCGCGCCACCTGCCGGCCGTCGGCGTCGTGCAGGACGCGCACGCTGTACCCGTCGACCTCGATGCGCGCCAGGCGATCGAACGCGTCATACGTGTAGGCCTGCGCGCCCTTGCCGGTGCGGTTGCCGTTGGCGTCGTGCCCGATGCCGTCGATGCGCGCGCCGGCCACGACGGCGGTCGGCTGATGCGGGCGGTTCGCGTCGAGGTAGAGCAGCAGGCGGTCGCCGTTGCGCACGAGATTGCCCATCCAGTCGTAGGTGAACGTGCGGTCCGCTCCGTCCCAGGCGCTGTCCACCGCCGTCAGCCGGCCGAGCGCGTCGTAGGTGTAGTCCGCCGCGTTGCTGCGCGGACCGCTCGGATCGCGCCCGTCGGCCACCGTGCGCAGCAGGCCGCGCGGCGAATAGGACGGATACCCGAGATCGAGCAGCGGCGTCCCGTTCGGCGGCGCGGTGCGCAGCGCGCGCAGCCGGTGCCGATCGGCGGCACCGCCGTAGACGCGCGTGTCGGTCAGACCGTTGCCGTGCTGGAGGCGCGTCAGCCGGCCGAACAGATCGTAGTGCGCGTCGGTGACGTAGAAGACGTTCGACTGGTTGTAGAGCGCGATCGGCTGCCCGGCGTCGTCATACTCGGTGCGGACGATCTCGCCGTCGGGATAGGTGATCGCAGTCACCCGGTCGTTGCCGTCGTACGCATACGCGAACTCGCCGGTGCCGACGACGCCGTCGATGTCGATGCGCTTGCGCATGCCGAGACGCCGGCCGCGCGCATCGTAGGCGATCACCTCGGTCGTCCCGGAGGCGTCCTCGACGCGGACGAGCCGCCCGCGCGCGTGCGGTACGGCGGCATCGTCGTACGCGTAGTGCACCTGCTCCGGATCGGGGCAGGCGCTGCTGCTGGTGCACGAGCGCAGCGTGTCGAAGTCGGTCGCCAGCGCACAGCGCCGGGTGGGCCGATCGAGCGCGTCGTAGCACATCTGCACGTGGCTGGCCGGGCGCGGATCGTCCTGCCAGAGGAGGTTGCCCGCGTTGTCGTAGCCGTAGCGCCACGTGCCCGAGTCCGCGTCGACCATGATCGTCCGCCGCCCGAGCGAATCGTAGGCCGAGGCGCGCAGCACGAGCCCGTTCTGCCGTTCCTCGAGCACGCGTCCGAGGCCGTCGTACACCTGCGATACGGTGACGAACGTCCCCGCGTCGGCGGCGGTGCGGCGTTCGATCTCGCGGCCGTGCGGATCGACGCGCGATTCGGTCAGGTGGTCTTCCTCATCCCAGCTCTGCGTCAGCGAGCCGCGGTAGCGCGTGCGGCGCGTGGTGCCGTCGCTGTTCGTCACCTGATGCGGCCGGCCGAGCGGATCGATGAGCGTCCCGCCCTCGAAGTGGTAGTCCGTTCGCGTCGCGCCGTTGTTCGGCGTGCCGGCGGCGGCGGGGTAGGGATGATGCAGCACGTGCGGGCGGCCGCCGGCGTCGTACTCGACGTGATTCGACCGCACCACGGTCGGCTCGCCGTCGACGACCCGCGCCGTATCGCTGTAGCGCGGCCGGCCGAGGGCATCGAAGTGGTGCCGCGCCCGGAGCGGCGGACGCCCGCCGTCCTGGCGGTGCGCGATCTCGACCCAGGAGAGCGCCCCGGGCGTGCTGGCGAAGTGATACGTGTGCGTCGTCGAGCAGGCGGCGAGCGACGCGCCCGGGCGCGCGGTGCACGTCGGCCGGCCGGCGGCGTCGAAGGCGAACTCGGTCACCGCGCCGTTGGCATCGACGTGGCGCACCGGCCGCCCCCAGCGGTAGTCGGTGGTGATCGTCGTCACGTGACCGAGCGGGTTCGTCACCGTGCGCGGATGGAGAAGCCAGGTGTCGTACGCCGTCGTCGTCACGCGACCGTTCGGGTCGGTGACACTGACCGGATTGCCGGCGGCGTCGTACGCGATGCGCGTCTGCGGCCCGCCGGCGTCCGTCGGCGTGAGACGGTGGCGGATGCGCTTGAGATTGCCCTTCGTGACCTGCCCGTTCAGCAAGCCGGCCGTGCTGCCGTCGTAGAACAGCCACTGCTCGGCGAGCACGCCGCTGGCGTCGGTGATCCGCACCAGCGCCGGCTTGTCGTACACGTGGTCCTCGCCGGTCGGCACGGCGTAGGTCGTGAACGTGTCGACGCGCGCGGTGCCGAACAGCCCTTCGGTCCAGTGGTGGGTGACGTTGCCCCAGGCATCGGGCGGGGCGCTGCACGTCGCGGTGTGCTGCGGAATCCCGCCGGTCGGGTCGAACACCGTGCGGCGGTTCTCGGCCAGCCAGATCTGGCTGCGCTCGAGGCCGGTGTCGCGCGTGCCCCACAGGTTGAGCTCGCTGCGCACCAGCGTGCTGTCGCCGGCGTACGTATCGACCTGCAGGATGCGGCCGGCGGCGAGCGCGTCCTGCGCGAATACCGTCGCGGTGAGGTTCGGCGGCGCGCCGCTGCCCTGGTGGCTGGCGCGCACGACGCGACGGAAGCCGCGGAAGACGCGCTCGACCGGATCGAAGCGGCCGTCCTCGTACTGGTAGCTGCTGACCAGCTCGTGGCCGGCATCGATGCAGGGGTTCTGCCCCGCGCCGGTTCCGGCCACGAACGGATCGGCGTCGGGCGGCGGCGTGCAGAGGCCGTCGTTCTGACGCATGCGATCGACCACCCACTGGATGAACGGCAGGTCGGGCACGCCGTCGCCGCCGGTGTTGTCGAACGCCGTCGACGGCCGGTAGACGACGCTACTCGTGCCGCCGATGCCGTTCTCGATCACGGCGAGCAGGTTCGGGCGCTGGCCGGCATCGTGGAAGCGAACGCTGAAGGCACCGGATCCGGCGCTGACGTGATCGAGCATCCCGTCGCCGTTGAGATCGATGACGTCGATTTCCGAACGGCCCTGAACGGCGCGGCGGAAGAAGCCCGCGCCGCCGCTCCACACCCGTTCGGGGATTCCCTCGGTCCAGGTCGGCACGAAGGTGTGCGGCACGTAGATCAGCGGCTCGAACGTGCCGCCGAGATTGAGCAGGACACGCCACTCGGGATCGAAGCTCGACAGGCTCCAGTCGAAGCGCCGGTACACGAGATCGGGCAGGCCGTCGCCGTTGACGTCGAACAGGTCCTGGTAGACCTCGCCGCCGCTGCGCAGCTGCACGCCGGTCGCCGGCGGGACGGCGATCAGCGGCTCGGCCTCGCCGAAGCCCTGGCCGGTGTTGAGGTACACCTCCAGACACGAGGTGTCCTGCGACGCGGACGGCGCACAGCGCGCATCGAACGCGGCGCCCGAGCCGCTGTAGCCGGAGCGGACGATGTCGGGCAGCCCGTCGCCGTTGAAATCGGTCAGCAGCTGCCGCACGCCGTTACTCTCGCCGTCGCTGATCCTGTGCACCGGCGCCGGCCAGTACGGCAGCGGCGCGGCGGCGAAGCTGAAGCCGGTGTTGAGGTACACCTGCCACTGGTAGGGCGGGCTCTGCCCCGGCGCGCCGCTTTCGACGAGATCCGGCAGGCCGTCGCCATTGACGTCGATCACGTCCTGGAACGTGTCGCCGGCGCGACTGCGGCGCAGGAAGCGGCGCGGGCTGCTCCAGATCCGCGGCGGCCCGAAGCCCCACTGCGGCGCGCCGCGGCCGGGGTGCACGGTCCACCCTGACGCATTGTCGGCGTCGACGTGATCGGGAATGCCGTCGCCGGTGAGATCGAGCGTGTCGGTGCGCGTACAGCTCCAGTCGCTCGGACAGCCCGATCCGTTCTCCGCGACGTAGCGCAGGTACGTCCAGTTGCCCGGCGCCGCCCAGGCCACCGGCGGCGTGGCGAACGCCGCCGTACCGTTCGCGTCGACCGTCCCCCACCACACCGCCCACGAGCCGGCCGGCGGATCGTCGCTGCGCACGAGGTCGAGCAGCCCGTCGCCGTTCATGTCGAGCACCGTCTGCGCGACTTCCTGGCTCGCGTTGCTCACGCGCAGCGCCTGATACGCGCCCGCGGGCACCGGCACCGCCGCCGGTCCGGCATGGCCGCTCACCGCCGGCGTGTAGAGGAAGTGCTGCGTCGGCTGGCCGGTGGTGACGACCGCCGCGAGCAGCGACGGCTGCCCGCTCGCCGCATCCTCGTACTCGAGCGCGTAGCGGCGCACGAACGTGCCCGGCGTCGGTGCGTCGGTTTCGACATCGATCGTCGTGACGCGCAGCGCGAGCCGGCTGCGCACGCCGAGCCGGTACGAGATCGGTCGGTCATCCTCGGCGCGCCACTGGAGGGCGAACCGCACCGTGTAGAGGTGCGGCACGCCTGCCGCCGCGTTGCCGCCCCAGCGCACCGTGATCGGGTAGAGGACGTTGAAGATCTTCGCCCAGGTGATGTCGATCGTGTTGCCGTTCGGATCCTCGACCCGCGTCAGCGCCCACTGCGCGGTCAGCGCGCAGCTGCCGTCGGGCTGCTCCGCGAGGAACACCGCCGGCGTGCCGGTCGCGATGCGCGCCGCGTCGACGTCGCCGAACGTGTACCGCCGGCCGCTGCGGTCGACGACCTCCCAGCGGTTCTCCGCCTCGAAGCGCTGCGCCCGCACCCACGCCTGCTCGACGCGCGGGCGGTAGTACGCGCTGTTCGCGCTCTCGCGCACGAGCTCGGAAGCGCCGGTCGGCAGGACGAGCACGAAATCGTCGGTGTGCGCGCCGGTGCAGCGCGGCACCCCCCAGGTGCCGCTGCGCTCGATGCGGCCGAGCGGCAGATCCCAGCCGTAACCGAAGACGCCGGCGCCGGCGCTGCTCGCGTACTGCAGCGTCAGCTGCGGCGTCATGCCGCCGCGCCCGGGCGGCAGCGCGAGCGGGATGCCGGTGGTCAGGGCACCGGTGAACAGATTCGCTTCCGGCGCCTGGGCGAGGCCGGTGAACGGCGTCGAGCCCTCGCCGGAGCGATCGCCGAGCGTCGACCCGGTGTCGGCAGATGCAGACGTGGCGAGCGCGAGGACGAGCACGATGACGGGCAGGCGGACCATGGCAGCCTCCTCCTGATCAGGGCACGACGGGCGGTGGCGGTGTGGAGCGCAGGCGGTCGGGATCGGGATCGCCGCTGTCCATGCGCGCCGGCGCCGCCGCATCGCCGGGCAGCGGTGCGATCGGCGCGAACGCGGCGCCCGCGGCGTGCCGGCCGGCGGCGCGATGCTGCTCGGCGAGCGCGGCACGCCGCTGCGCGACCGCACCGGCGAGCGGCCGCCAGGCGCGCGCCCCGCGCACCGCCGTGTCGAGCACGCGGCCGCGCGCGTCACGCGGCGCGGCGTCCTCGTCGACGATCAGGCCGGGCAGGCGCGCCGCCTCGGCATCGGGCGGTGCGGCGCCGAGCGGCGGCGCGGCGAACAGCAGGGCGAGGAGCACGGCAGTCGGCAGCAGCATGGCGACCTCCTTCCGGCGCCGTGCGGGGATCGCGCGGCGCTCTCGCCCGTGGTCCGTTAAACGGCGGCCAACAGTGTGACCGGGCGGCGTTGCGGCGGCGGCGCGATCGCGCGAGACTCCGCCCGCCATGCCCGCGCGCGGATCCCGCCTGCGCTCGCTGCCGTCGGTGGACCGCCTGCTCGCCCACCCCGACGTCGTGCCGCTGCTCGCGCGGCACGCGCGCGCCGCGGTCACCGACGCCCTGCGCGACGCGCTGGCCGCCGCGCGGCAGGCGATCGCCGCCGGCGCGGCGGTGCCCGATGCCGTCGCGCTCGTCGCCGACGCTGCCGCGCGGCTCGCCGCCCTGACCGCCCCGCAGCTGCGGCCGGTGATCAACGCCACCGGCGTCGTCCTGCACACCAACCTCGGCCGCGCGCCGCTCGCCGACGCCGCGGTCGCGGCGCTCACCGCCGTCGCCGCGCAGCCGTGCGCGCTCGAGCTCGAGCTCGCCGGCGGCGGGCGTGGCGAGCGCGACGCGGCGGTCGCCGCCCAGCTGGCCGCGCTCACCGGCGCCGAGGCGGCGCTGGTGGTGAACAACAACGCCGCCGCGGTGCTGCTGGCGCTCAACACGCTCGCCGAAGGGCGCGAGGTGATCGTCTCACGCGGCGAGCTGATCGAGATCGGCGGCGCGTTCCGGCTGCCCGACGTGTGCGCGAAGAGCCTCGTCACCCTGCGCGAGGTCGGCACGACGAACCGCACGCACGCCGCCGACTACGCGCGGGCGATCGGCGCGCAGACCGCGGTGCTGCTCAAGGTGCATCCGTCGAACTACCGCATCACGGGCTTCACCGCCGCCGTGCCGCTCGCCGAGCTGGCGGCGCTCGGCCGCGCGCACGGCGTGCCGGTGATCGAAGACCTCGGCAGCGGCGCGCTCGTCGATCTCTCACGCTGGGGCCTGCCGCACGAACCGGTGGTCGCCGAACGCCTGCGCCAGGGCGCCGACCTCGTCACGTTCAGCGGCGACAAGCTCCTCGGCGGGCCGCAGGCGGGGCTGATCGTCGGGCGCGCCGACCTGATCGCCCGGCTGCGCGCCAACCCGCTGCGCCGCGCCCTGCGCTGCGACAAGCTGACGCTGGCGGCGCTCGAGGCGACGCTGTGCCTCTACCGCACCGCGCCCGACCTCGCCGCGGCGCTGCCGGTGCTGCGCCTGCTGACCCGGCCGCTCGCCGTGCTCGAGGCACTCGGCCGCGCCGCGCTGCCGCTGCTCGGCGCCACGCTCGGCGCCGAGTACGCGCTGGCGCTCGAGCCGTCGGAAGCGGCGATCGGCAGCGGCGCGCAGCCGACCGAGACGCTGCCGTCGCGCGCCATCACCGTCGCGCACGCGACGCTCGCGCCACAGGCGATCGCCGCCCGCTTCCGCGCCGCCGCCCCGCCGATCATCGGCACCGTGCGCCACGGCCGCTTCCGCCTCGATTTGAGGTGTGTGGAGGCGGCGACGGACGTCGTGCCGCGTTGGAACACAGATGAACGCGGATGAGCCGGATGCACACCGATCCCCACCTCCGCACCTCCGTACCTCCGCACCTCCGCACGCCTTCCCGCACCGGTTGCCGGTCACCGGTCACCGCTCACTGTCCCCCATGCACCTGATCATCGGCACCGCCGGCCACATCGATCACGGCAAGACGGCGCTGGTGCGGGCGCTGACCGGCACCGATACCGACCGGCTCGCGGAGGAGCGGGCGCGCGGCATCTCGATCGACCTCGGCTTCGCGTGCTTCGACAGCGCCGCCGGCCGCGCCGGGGTGGTCGACGTCCCCGGCCACGAGCGCTTCATCCGCAACATGCTCGCCGGCGCGCACGGCATCGACGTCGCGCTGCTGGTGGTCGCCGCCGACGACGGCGTCATGCCGCAGACCGAGGAGCACCTCGACATCCTGCACCTGCTCGGCGTGCGCCGCGCGGTGGTGGCGCTCACCAAGGTCGACCTCGCCGATGCGGCGCGCCGCCGCGCCGTGCGCGAGGAGATCGCGCTGCTGCTCGACGGCACGGCCCTCGCCGGCGCGTCGGTGATCGAGGTGTCGGTGGTCAGCGGCGAGGGACTCGCGGCGCTGCGCGCGGCGCTCGAGGCCGTGCTGCGCGACACCGCCCGGCCGGCGCCGCCGGGCTGCTTCCGGCTGCCGGTCGACCGCGTCTTCATCCGCCACGGCCATGGCGTGGTGGTGACGGGCACGGCGCTCGCCGGCAGCGTCCGCCCCGGCGACACCCTGCGCGTCCTGCCCGGCGGGACCGCGGTGCGCGTGCGCGGCGTGCAGGTGCACGGCGAGGCGGTCGCCGCGGCGGCGTACGGCCAGCGCGTGGCGCTCAACCTCGCCGGCATCGAGGCCGCGGCGTTGCGCCGCGGGCACGTCGTCTGCGATCCGGCGCTCGACCGCACGACCGCGCGCCTCGACGCGTGGGTCGAGCTGCGCCCCGCGGCGCGCCGGCCGCTGCCGAGCCACGCGCCGGTGCGCGTCCACCTCGGCACCGCGGAAGTCCTCGGCCGCCTCGTGTGGCGCGGCGCGGCGGCGGTCGCACCGGGCAGCGCGGCGTTCGCGCAGCTCGTGCTGCGCGCGCCGCTCGTCGCCTGCGGCGGCGACCGCTTCATCCTGCGCGCGCCGAACGCGCGCGCGACCATCGGCGGCGGCACGGTGCTGCAGCCGTTCGCGCCGCCGGCGCGGTCGGGCGACGCCGTGCCCGACGGCCTCGTCGCGCTGCGCGACGCCGACGGCCCGCGCACCCGCCTGCGCGCGCTGCTGGCCCTCGCCGACACGTTCGCCGTCGCCCCCGAAGCGCTCGCCGCCGCCGCCGATCTGCGGCCGGCCGCCGTGCGCACGCTGCTCGCGGCGGAGGCCGACCTGCGCGCCATCCCCGACGGCGCGCCGGCGGCGGCGTTCACGACGCGCGCGCAGTGGCAGGCGCTGCGCGAGGCGGTGCGCGCCGCGCTCGCGGCATTCCATCGGACCGCGCCACAGGCGCGCGGCCTGGAGATGGAGTCGCTGCGCTCGCAGCTCGCCGCGGCGCTCGAGCCGCGGCTCTTCCGCGCCGTCGTCGAGCAGCTGGCGCGCGAGCGCGTGCTGGTGCGCGAGGACAGCCTCGTGCGCCTGCCGCAGCACGCCGGCGGGCTCTCCGCCGCCGAGCGCGCCGCCGGCGAGGCGCTCGTCGCGCAGCTCGCGGCCGGCGGCCTGACGCCGCCCGACGTCCGCCAGCTCGCCACCGATCTCGGCGTCGCCCCGGCGCGCCTCCCGGCGCTGCTCGCCGCGCTCGAGCGCGACGGCCGCATCGCCCGCGCCGACGCCGGCCTGTGCTTCGCCGCCGAGGCGGTCGACGTCGCGCGCGCGCTGATCCGCGACTTCGCGCGCGCGCACGATGGCACCATCACCGCCGCGCAGCTGCGCGATCTGATCGGCGCCAGCCGCAAGTTCAGCATCGGCCTGCTGACCTACCTCGACCGCACCGGCTTCACGCTGCGTCTCGGCGACGTCCGCAAGGTGCGCGGCTGACGCGCCGCGTGCGGCCGCGTCGGCGTGTGAAGGATTGCGCTTCCGATGATTCCGGCTCGCTGCGCACGGGACGACGGGCGTTCCCCGCGTCACGGACGAACGTTGCCTGTTCAACGGGCGCCGACGGAGCGACGCCCTCCAGAGCGTTGGGCAGGCGACGTCCGTCTGTCCGCACGACCGGTCACGCGCGTTGCCTCATGCGGAATGCGCCGTGCGTCCGCGGCGCGACGGAGCGGCGGCGTGTGTGAAGGAATCTGCGCCGCCGCAGACCGCCGGCAGCCGGGGTGGGCGACCGGCATTGACGGGTGGCCGGCACGCGCGGCCGCGCGCTGCCGGCGGCCCTCGGCAGCTTTGGGATTTGACAGCGGTGGCGCGGGACGCCTAACAGCGGGCCGCAGTAACATGACCGATCCGACGACTCCTGCGACGACGTCACGCCTCGGACGGACGAGCACGTGGCTCGGGCGGCTGGCGGTGCTGCTCGCGCTGCTCGGCCCGGCGATCGCGCATTTCGAGCTCGTCGCGCCGCTGACCGGCTTCTACACGTTCGCCGCCGGTTTGATCTGTGCCGTGCTCGGCCTCGCCATCGGCCTGCTCGCGCTGCTGCTCGGGCCGGGGCCGACGCGCGCCGCGAGCGGCGCCGGCCTCATCCCGTCGGTGGCGATCCTCCTGCTCGTCTTCGTCGCCGCCGGCGCCGGCGAGAATCCGCCGCGCATCAACGACATCACCACCGATCTCGCCAACCCGCCCGGCTTCGTCACCGCGGCGACGCTGCCGGAGAACCAGGGCCGCGACATGGCCTATCCCGGCGAGACGTTCGCCGAGCAGCAGCGCGCCGGCTATCCCGATCTCGGCCCGCTGACGCTCGCGGTTCCGCCCGACGAGGCGTTCAAGCAGGTCGCCGCCGCGGCGCGCAGCGTGCCGACCTGGAACATCACGCGCGAGGACGCCGGCGCGCGCGCGCTCGAGGGCTACGACACCAGCCGCGTGTTCCGCTTCAAGGACGACTTCGTCATCGAGGTGCGCGCCACCGACAACGGCCAGAGCGTCGTCCACATGCGCTCGAAGTCGCGCGACGGCCGCGGCGACCTCGGCATCAACGCGGCGCGCATCCGCGCCTTCCTCGGCCGGCTGCAGAACTGACCCGCGGCCCGGGAGGGCGCCG
>CBFGUK010000105.1:0-15834 GCA_965651925.1 uncultured bacterium
CGTACACGTACTCGTCCCCGCCCTTGATCCTGGACGCTCCGCGCGTGCCGTTCGCGGACGCCATCGGCATTCAAAAAGGTGGCGCGCCGCGGCGCCGCTCACGCCGGGTCGGAGGACCTCACCTCGGGACCCTCGGGCGCGGGTGGCAACACCGCCTCCCGCATGCCGCCCAGCCCGAGCCCCTGCGCGAGGCATTCGGCATAGCGCGCGTGCATGAGCCCGTTCGGGTGCGGATCGCCGGGCACGCGGAGGTCCGCCGTGAGACGGAAGGCGCAGTCGACGACCTCGATGCCGTGCTCGCGGAGCAAGGCGGCGTAGTGCGCCTTCGCCGCCGGGCTGAAGTGCAGGAGCGCCACCGCGAAGCGCGCCCCATGCGCGGCGGCCGTGCGGGCCATCTCGAGCAGCAGCTGGGCGGTCACGGCGCGCTGCTGTGCCGTGCGCTCGCGTGCCTGCCACTCCACCCACCGGCGTTCCGCGGCGGCGACCAGCGCCGACTGCTCGCGCAGTGGCCACCGCGGGTACTCGACCGGCGGATGGCGGACCAGCCGGCCGTCGTCGTCGAGCGTGGCATGCGGCACGGCCACGACGTCGCGGCGCGCCGCGCTGGCGAGCAGCATGAGCCAGGCGGCCGCGGCGACGTTGCGCGCCTGGTGCTCCTCCATCATCCCGTAAACGATCGTCTGCGGCGGGTTCGGACCGGCGAGCGCGCGCTCCATCACCATCAGCGACTGATACGTGCCATAGGCAGCGACACCGCGGTTGACGACCTGCAGCTCCGGGACGCGCGCCTGCAGATGCCAGGCGAAGGTCTCGTCATCCGAGACGGCCCATCCCTGCGTGAAGGAGCAGCCGACGAGGAGCAGCGTGGCGTCGTTGGCCGCGTGCGCGCCCGCCCAGCGGCTCCCGTCCGTGCGCACGGTGACGTACGCCTCGGCACCGTGCGGGACATAGGGCGCGAAGACGTGCCGGCCCGGCGCCGGGCGCCAGCCGAGCACGGGGTCGGGGACGAGCACCCGCGGCTCGTTGTCGAGCGGCAGGAGCGTGCGCCACGGCGATGCGCCGGTCGCGCGCAGCCCGAGCTCGAGTGCCACGACGCTCGCCAGGATGCCGAACCCGAGGGCGAGCACACGTGGCAGCCAGCGGCGGAGCGCCGCCCCGCGGATCTGTCCGGCAGCACGCACGCGGACACTCGATCACGAGCATGCGGAATGGATCAATGAAAAAGGCTGGTGCGCGCCGCCATCCGGGCGGTCGCCGTGGCCGGCGCGGTGCTTCACCCCGCTGCCTCGCCGCGAGCACGGCGGTGCCGGCATCGGGTTGCGTGCCGCGGCGCGGGTCGGCTAGCTGCGGGCGATGGACAGGGTGACGATCTACCACAACCCGAAGTGCGGCAAGTCGCGCGGCGCGCTCGAGATCCTGCGCGAGCGCGGGCTCGCGCCCGAGGTGATCGAGTATCTCGCGCAGCCGCCCGACCGCGCCACGCTGGCGCGCCTGCTCGAGCTGCTCGGCGGCGATCCGGCGGCGCTGGTGCGCAAGGACAAGCGGTTCGCCGAGCTCGGGCTGAACGCCGCCGACTACACGACACGCGAGCAGGTGATCGCACTCCTGCTCGAGCACCCCGAGCTGATGGAGCGCCCGGTCGTCGTCCGCGGCACGCGCGCCGTCATCGCCCGCCCGTCGGAACGCGTCGAGGAGATACTCTGACGGTGACCGGTCACCGGCCGACGGACTGAGGGAGCACGGGTTCGATCGGCTGGCCGCAGAGCACGCCGAGTCGAGTCGGCTGGATCACTTCGAAGGCGATGGCCCACTCGACTCGGTGTCCTCTCCGCCTCGGTGGCTCACCCCTCACTGCCGTCAGAAGCCGCCGCGCGAGACGGCGCGTTCGAGCTCGAGGTCGATGCCGCCGCCGCGCACGGTGGCGGCGCGCGTCATGCCGTTCGCATCGAGCGTCGCGTCGAGGACGACGGCGCCGCTCACCACCTCGCACGCCTGCTCGCTCCCGGCGCGCGGCTGGCAGCGCACGGTGAGCTCGGTGGCCGCGAGCGGGTCGTGCTCGGGCATCCACTGCGCGGCGGAGAACGTGCCGCCCTGCGGGCGCGCCGCCGCCATGCGCGCGAGGCTGAGGTCGTCGCGCAGCGGCATCGGGCCGCGCACCGCGCCGTCGAGGCGTCGGCCCTGCATCTCGCCGGCGACCGTGTAGCTGCCGTCGGGCGCGCGCGTCAGCTCGAGCGAGTGGCCCGCGTCGCCGCTGCTCACCGCATCGGCGGAGGCGGCGCGCACCGTGCCGTCGGCATCGGCGATGGTCAGGCGCAGGTGGTCGACGCCGATCGCCTCGGAGCGCGAGCGCGGCGCGAGCAGCACCGAGCGCTGCATCGACACCCAGCCGCCGTCGGGATCGCGGTAGGCGCGCAGGTCGTTGAAGCCGCAGGTCAGCGGCCCGACGCGCGTCAACGACACCTCGATGTACGCCGGCGGCTGCTCCTCGTCGGCCGGCGCGAAGGCGAGCGTGCGCAACAGGCCGGTGAGCACGCGCTGCACGGTGCCGCGGTAGCCGAGATCGACGTGCACGCAGCGCAGCGCGCCGAGGCCGACCGGCGCGGTGAACAGCTTGCCGTGATAGAGGCCGCGTTCGTCGCCGTCCTGCGCGACGCCGAGCACGTCGACGAGCAGGTACGGCCGCTCGCCGACCACCGACGCCTCGATGCCGGCGATCTCCTGCGCGGTGGCGGCGGGGAACAGGCGCCGCGAGGCAAGCTCGGCCATCGTCGAACCGACCGCCACCGGCTGCGCCGTCAGCCAGCAGCGGATCGGCGTCTCGCTGCCGATCGGCACGTCGATTTCGTAGTTCGCCTCGCTGGCGTCCTGGCCGGGCTCGGCCTCGATGCGCGGCTGTGCCGCCGCCTCGACCTCGATGCGCACCTGGCCATCGGCCGAGGCCGCGGCGCGCAGCGGCAGCACCGCCGCCTCGCGCTGCATCGCGGCGCGCAGCTCCGGCGACATCTGCCGGCTCGCACAGCCGGCGAGCAGCAGCACCGCGAGCAGCGCCAACGGCATCGCCCGGGGCGCGGGAGCGGGACGGGCGGGCCGGTACATGGGATACCCAAAGCACGCCGCACGCGCTGGTGCGAGAGGCATTGCCGGCCTGCGCGCGCCCCGACCGGCCGGAGCGATCAGCCGCCGCGGTGCAAGGGGATGCGGAGTCGACGACCGTCGGACGAGACGCCGCCTTGCCGGTGCGCATCCCGGAGGCGAGGCGCGTTTGACTTCTCCACGGCCGGCCCGCGACATCGCTGGCATGTCCTACGTCCTCATCGAGCGGCCGCGGCCGCATGTCGGCGTCATCCGCCTCAACCGTCCCGAGCGCATGAACGCGCTGTCGTTCGACACCGTCGTGCCGCTGGCGACGGCGATCGCGCAGGTCGCCGCCGACAACGACACCTGGGTGGTCGTGCTCACCGGCGCCGGGCGCGGCTTCTGTTCCGGGCTCGATCTCGAGGATCACGGCATGCCGCCGGGGTGCGACAATCTGCCGATGTCGCGCATCGCGATCCGCGCCATGGAGACGTTCGCCGATCTCGTGCCGGCCTTGCGCGCCATGCCGCAGCCGGTCATCGCGGCGGTGAACGGGCCGGCCTACGGCGGCGGCCTGTGCCTGATGCTCGGCGCCGATCTGCGCCTCGCGTCGGCATCGGCGCGCTTCTGCAACGCCGGCATCGTCAACGGGCTGAGCGGCACCGAGCTCGGCATCAGCTGGCTGCTGCCGCGCCTGGTCGGCGCCGCGCACGCGTGGGACATCATCCTCACCGGCCGCGAGCTCGGCGCGGCCGAGGCCGAGCGCATCGGGCTCGTTTCGCGCGTGTACCCCGACGATGCGCTCGAGGCGGCGGCGCTGGCGCTCGCCGAGCAGCTGTGCGGCTTCAGTCCGCACGGCCTGGCGATGACCAAGACCGTGCTGTGGGCGAACCTCGAGACCGCCAGCCTCGAGGCGGCGATCGATCTCGAGAACCGCAATCAGCTGCTCGTGCGCCTGACGACGCAGAACCTGCAGGAGGCGATCAGCGCCCGCCGCGAGAAGCGCCGGCCGCGGTACGAGGATTGAGCGCCGCGCGGCTCGCCGATCGCGGATGGCGAACGACCGATCAGCGACAGGCCGCCGCGCGGGGCGCGGCCGGGCCGGGGTGAACGCGTTGGGCGCGCGGCGGATCGTCGCGGCGCTCGCGTTCGTGCTGCTCGCGGCGCAGGCCGCTGGTGGCCATCCGCTCGCGCCGGCGCTGCTCGAGCTGCACGAGCACGCCGGCGGCCGTGCCGAGGTGCGGTTCAAGATCTCGGCGCTGCAGCCGCCCGGCCGGGCCCCGACGGCGCACCTGCCGGCGCACTGCCGGCCGCTCGCCGAGCCGGAGCGCCGCCACACGGGCGATGCGGTGCTCACCCGCTGGGAGATCGACTGCGGCGCCGCGGGGCTGGTCGGCGCGACGGTGGCGGTCGACGGCCTCGACGGTGCCGGCATCGACGCGCTGGTGCGCGTCACGCTCGCCGACGGCCGCGTCGTGCGCGGCGTGCTGCGCGCCGCGGCGCCGGCGTTCGTCGTGCCGGCGCGCGAGGCGCCGCTGGCGATCGCGCGCGCCTACGCGTGGCTCGGCATCGAGCACATCCTCGGCGGCGTCGACCATCTGCTGTTCGTCGCCGGCCTGCTGCTGCTGGTGCGTGCGCCGCGCCAGCTCGTCGCCACGGTGACCGCCTTCACCGCCGGGCACAGCATCACCCTCGCGCTCGCCGCGCTCGGGCTCGTGCGCGTGCCGACCGGGCCGGTCGAGCTCGCGATCGCGCTCAGCGTGTTCTGGCTGGCCGTCGAGCTGGCGCGCGCCCCGGAGGCGCCGGCGTCCGCGCTGCGCCGCCGGCCGTGGCTGCTGGCCGGCGCGTTCGGCCTGCTGCACGGCCTCGGCTTTGCTGGTGCGCTGCAGGAAATCGGCCTGCCCGCCGGCGACGTGCCGCTGGCGCTCGCGGCGTTCAATGCCGGTATCGAGGTCGGGCAGCTCGCCTTCGTCGCCGTCTGGCTCGCTGCCGCCGCGGCGCTCGCCCGGCTGCCGTTGCGTGCGCCGGCCTGGCTGCGCACGGTGCCGCTCTACGCGATGGGCACGCTCGCGGCGTTCTGGTGCTTCGAGCGCGGCGCGGCGTTGCTGCGCTGACGCGCGGTCCGTCGTCACTGCCGGACGCGCGTTGCCTCATGCGAAGAGCCGGCGTCCGTCGGCGGCGCGGCGGGAGCCGCGCCATCCACCGGCTGCACACGACCGGCGGCTTCGGTGCGCAAGGTGGATGGTGATCACCACCGTTGGCGGGCCGTGCTCCCGCACGGCCGCGGACGCGCGCCGCCTCATGGGCAAGGCACCTCCGTCCCTGGACCGCGGGCGTCCCCGCCCGCATGCAGCGCGCCGGCGTGCAGGCGCGCTCGACACGATCGCTCGCGAGCGAGGCGCTCCCGGACGCGTGTCGCTCGCCCGCGATGTTCATGCGGGCGGGGACGCCCGCGGTCCTCGGAGGAGCGTCCGGCGATCGTTCAGAGCAGATCGCTCAGTCGAGCCGGCAGCTCGTGGTCGGCGAGACCGGTGAGGTCGGAGTCGAGGCTGCCGGAGAGGACCTGGCGCACCGGGGTGCCGAGCGCGTCGCGCAGCTCGCCGAGGAACTTCGGTGGTGCGACGAGCGCGACGCGCGGTGCATGCCGCGCCGTCACCACGGTCTCGAGCGCGCCGGCGAGCTCGCGGGCGAAGGCCTGCATCTCGACCGTCTTCGGATCGGTGCGCGGGTCGGCGGCCGTCCGGTGGCTCTCGCCCGCCGGCTGGCGCAGGCGCCCGCGCCGGTCGGACACCAGCTCGCTCGTCTTCATCGCGCTGCGCGGGTGCTCGAACGCACGCACGAGCTGCCACCGGGCATTGCGCCGCGCCGCGAACAGCCGCGCGCGCGCCGCATCGGCGACCAGGATCAGCGTCTCGGGCATCGTGTCCTCCTCTCGAGGTGGCAGGATGGCGCGGGCGCCGCGCGCTGCGACGCGGGCTCAGGCACGGGGCGGCCCCTCGCGCGCCTCGGCGCACGGTCGACAGTGCTCGGTGGCCGGCAGTGCCGCCAGACGGGCCGGCGGAATCGGCTTGCCGCAGTCCACGCAGCGGCCGTAGGTGCCAGCCTCGAGGCGCGCCAGCGCGCGGTCGATCGCGTCCAGCTCGGCGCGGTCATGGGCGTCGAGCCGTTCGGCGAGCAGCGCCAGGGTCGCTTCCTGGCCGGCCTCGACCAGCTCGGGACCGACCTCGGTCTCGAGCCAGTGCAGCTCGTCCTCGATGCGCGCCACCTGTGCGAGCAGGCGGTATCGCTGGTGCAGCAGCGCCCGCCGGAGGTCCTCCGTACCGGTCATTCGGATGCGTGCCTCCGCCGGCAGTCTATCAACATCCGGGCCACGGCTCTGCAGTCCTTGCGAACGAGATAGCGGCAGGGCGCGAAAGAAAGGTGTGCAGAGGTTCGGCGGCGGGCTGAATGATGTGCTGACGTCGACGCCGCAGCAATCCGAACCGCCAGGACGCCAGGTTTCGAAACACGCCCGGATACGGGCAGCGTTGCCGGATTCTCACTCCGGACCCGGCGCTTTGCGTCTGGAGCACTCCCGCTGCGCCTTTACGTCCGCCGGCCGCGGCTGTTACGCGGCGGCGCATGGAACTGCGCGACAGGGTGGCGATCGTCACCGGTGGCGGATCGGGGCTCGGCCGGGCGGGGGCGCTGGCGCTGGCGCGCGCCGGTGCGCGGGTGCTGGTCAGCGATCTCGACGAGGCGGCGGCGCGCGGCACGGCGGAGGCGATCGGCGCCGCCGGCGGCGAGGCCCGCGCGCTGCAGGCCGATGCCGGCCGTGCCGCCGACGCGGAGCGCACGGTGCAGGCGGCGGTGGACGCCTACGGCGCGCTCCACATCCTCTACAACAACGCCGGCGTCGCCTGGCCGGGGCGCGACGGGTTCAGCCCGATGGTCGACGTCGACGTGTGGGACACGGTGATTCGCGTCAACCTGTCGAGCGTCTTCTATCACGCGAAGTATGCGATCCCGGCGATCGCCGCCGCCGGCGGCGGCGCGATCATCAACACCGCGTCGTCGATGGCGCACCTGCCGCTCGGCGGGCTCGACGGCTACGCGGCGTCGAAGGGCGGCGTCGCGCTGCTGACGAAATCGCTCGCCGTCGGCTGCGGTGCGCTCAACATCCGTGTCAACGCGATCAGCCCCGGCTACGTCGACACGCCGATGAACGCGCTGATCTTCGGCAACGAGGCCTTCCGCGACGGCTTCGCGAAGGGACATGCCACGGGACTGCAGACGGCGGAGGAGATCGCCGAGCTGGTCGTCTTCCTCGCCAGCGACGCGGCGCGCAGCCTGACCGGCGCGGTGCTCACCTGCGATCGCGGCTGGACGGCCTTCAAGCAGCCCGAGATCCTGCGCGGGTGACCGGATCGGGCGCGGCGTCCGGTGGTTCCGGCACCCGGTCGCGGAGCGCCGGACGCGCCAGCCAGAGCCGGTCGCTGGGGCCGACGACGTAATCGCCGGTGGCGATGAGGAACGAATCCTCGCGCGCGATGGCGACCGCGAACTCGTCCGGCTGCCAGTCGAGCTGCGCGAGCGGCTGGCCGATCGCCTCCGGCGCGGGCGGCAGCGGGCGCAGGTCGAGGCGGTTGCTGCGCAGCAGCTCGTTGACGCGGTCGATGCCGGGGAAGTTGCCCGGGAAGATGCGCGTGCTGCGGCTGCGCGGCGCCGCGGCGTCCTCCGGACCGACCGGCAGCGTCAGCAGCCGTTCGGCGCGGTAGGTGTCGGCGATGCGCAGCAGCACGAGCTCGTTGAGCTCCGGGTTGCGGGTGAGCGCGATCACCGTGTCGGCGTAGCGCACACCCGCATCCTCGAGATCGTCGATCGACAGCGCATCACCCTCGAATGCCGGCAGGCCGGCCTGGCGCGCGATCCGGCAGTGGCGCGGGCTGCGGTCGAGCATCACCGTCTGGCGGCCGTGCTCGAGCAGCAGTCGCGCGAGCCGCCGGGCGAGCTCGTCGGCGCCGATGATCAGCGTGCTGCGTTCGCGCAGCACGTCGATGCCGAGCACGCGCGCCAGCCACTGGGCGCTGAGCCCCTGGATGGTGACTGTGACGGCGACGGTGACGAACACCAGCGCCTCGAGCGAACGGCCGCCGGGGACGCCGGCGTCTTCGAGCAGCACGGCGAACAGGCCGGCGACCGAGGCGGCGACGATGCCGCGCGGGCAGATCCAGGCGACGAAGGCGCGCTCGCGCCACGACAGCTCGCTGCCGGCGGTGGCGAACGCCACGGCCGGGACGCGGCTCAGCCAGAGCACGGCGACGACGGTGAGCGCGTGCCAGCCGAGATCGCGGATCGCGCTCAGGCGCAGGTCGGCGGCGAGCAGCACGAAGACGAACGAGAGCAGGACGATGGTGAGCGATTCCTTGAACTCGCGCAGCCGGCGCAGGCCGCGCAGGCCGCTGTTCGCGAGCACCATGCCCTGCACGACCGCCGACATGAGCCCGGCCTCGGCCGACAGCCGGGTGCTGAGCGTGGCGATGAACAGCGCGCCGCCGAGGACGACGGCGTTCTCCAGCTCCTCGGGAATCCAGCGCCGGCGGATCGCGGTGGCGAGCGCCCAGCCCGCCACCGCGCCGGTGGTCGCGCCGAGCGCCATGCGCCATACCGCGAGCCAGCCCGACTCGGCGAGCGCGTACTGGCCCGCGGCCCAGCCGGCGAGGACGAGCGCGATGATCGCGCCGAACGGATCGATGAGCACCCCCTCGCTGATCAGCAGCTCGCGCACGCGCCGGTCGGCGCGCAGGCGCGACATGATCGGCGTCACCACCGTCGGGCCGGTGACGATCATCAGCGCGCCGTAGAGCAACGCGATCGACAGCGGCAGCGGCAGCAGCAGGTGGGCGGCGAGCGTGCCGGCGGCGAGCGAGGCGATGCCGCCGGCAATGAGCAGGCGCAGCAGCACGCGGCGCTGCTGCTCGAGCCGATCGAGGTCGAGCCCGAGGCCGCCCTCGAAGAGGATCACCGTCACCGCGAGACCGACGAGATCGGAGCGACTCGCCGCGAACGCGCCGGGATTGAACCAGCCGGCACCGTCGGGCCCGAGCAGCACGCCGGTGGCGAGCAGCAGCACGATGCTCGGCATCGCCAGCCGCGCCGCGACGAGCTGCGCGACCAGCCCGGCCGCGAGCGCGATCGAGAATTCGTAGGCGAGGGCGTGATCCATGCGATCGGCGAGTTTACAGCGGGAGATTCTCAACGCGAAGACGCGAAGGCCGTCCCGACGGTGCGACGTCGCGGCGTCGCGTGGCGCCGGGTCAGATGACGCCGTCGGCGCGCAGCGCGGCGAGCTCGCCGGCCGACAGGCCGAGCAGGCCGCCGAATATTTCGTCGTTGTGCTCGCCGAGCTTCGGTGCGCCGCGGCGGATCGCCCCCGGCGTCGCCGAGAGCCGCGGATACACCGCCGGCTGTTTCACCGGGCCGATCGTCGGGTCGTCGACCGTGACGATGTCGCCGCGCGCCGCGTAATGCGGATCGGCGGCGATGTCGGCAATCGAGTAGGCGCGCGTCACCGGCACCTCGGCGGCGACGAGGCGGCGCTCGATCTCCGCCGCGGGGTGGCGCCGGCACCAGTCGCCGACGATGGCGTTGATCGCGTCGGCGTTCGCGACCCGCGCCGCGAAGGTCGCAAAGCGCGGGTCGTCGAGCAGCTCCGGCCGGTCGATCGCGGCGGCGAGACGCGGGAAGAGGCCGTCGCCGGCGGCGACGATGCAGACGAACTCGCCGTCCGCCGTCTCCCAGGTGTCGAGCGGCGCCGAGTTGCGCAGCCGGTTGCCCTCGCGCGCGCGCACCACGCCGAGGCGATCGTAGGCCGGCAGCGTGTGCTCGAGGATGCGGAACACCGACTCGTAGAGCGCGAGATCGACCGTCTGCCCGCCGCCGCGGCGGACGTCGCGGTGATAGAGCGCGAGCAGGATCGCGAAGGCGTTGAACACGCCGGTGAGATAGTCGGAGACGAGGATGCCGGGGCGTACCGGCGGCCGGTCGGGATAGCCGGTGAGATAGAGGAGGCCGCCGAAGCCGATGCCGTTGCGGTCGAGCCCGGGGCGGTCGCGATACGGGCCGGTCTGCCCGTACACCGAGGCGCGGGTGAGGATGAGATCGGGCTGCTCGCGAGCCAGCACCTCGGGGCCGAGCCCCCAGCCTTCGAGCGTGCCGGGCTGGAAGTTCTCGACGACGACGTCGGCACGGCGGACGAGGTGGCGGAACAGCTCCTGGCCGCGCGCGGTGCGCAGGTCGAGCGTCACCGATTTCTTGTTGCGTCCTTCGACCGCCCACCACAGCGAATAGCCGCTGGCGTCGAACGGGCCGATGCCGCGCATGAAGTCGCCGCGCCCGGGCAGCTCGACCTTGATCACCTCGGCGCCGAAGTCGCCGAGCAGCGTCGCCGCGAACGGCGCGGCGATGCGCGTGCCGATGTCGAGGAGGCGTATGCCGTCGAGCGGCAGGGTCACGACCTCGGAAAAACACAGATGGACACTGATGGCCACAGATGAACGCGGATGCCTGACGCGAGCGGCAGGTGACAAGCGGAAAGCGGAAAGTCTGCCGTGTTGTTGAGGATTGAGTCGGGGTCGGCTAACGACCACACTGCTTTCAGACAGCAAAGGGGATCGAGATGAGCCTGCATGAGCTGCTGGCGCGGGACTTCCTGCGCGTGGTCGAGAGCGCGGCGGTCGCCTGCGCGCGGACGATGGGGCAGGGCGAGCGCAAGTACTCCGATGCGGTCGCGGTCGAGGCGATGCGCAAGTCGATGGACCGGCTGCAGATGCGCGGCACGATCGTCATCGGCGAGGGCGAGCGCGACGAGGCGCCGATGCTGTACATCGGCGAGCACGTCGGCCGCTGGCAGGACGAGGATCCCGAGGTCGACATCGCCGTCGATCCGCTCGAGGGCACGAACCTGTGTGCGACCGGCGCGCCGAACGCGATCGCGGTGCTGGCGGCGGCGAACAAGGGCGGCCTGCTGCATGCGCCCGACTGCTACATGGAGAAGATCATCGTCGGCCCGTCGGCGAAGGGCGCGGTGCATCTCGACGCGACGGTGAAGGAGAACCTCACCGCCATTGCCGCGCGGCTCGACCGCTCGGTCCGCGACCTCGTGGTGATCGTCCTCGAGCGGCCGCGCCACGAGAAGCTGATCGAGGACATCCGCAGCGCCGGCGCGCGCATCAAGCTGATCAGCGACGGCGACCTGTCGGCCGGCATCAGCGCCTCCGTGCGGCGCACGAACGTGCACGCCGTGATGGGCATCGGCGGCGCCCCCGAGGGGGTGCTCGCCGCCGCGGCGCTGCGCTGCCTCAACGGCCACATGCAGGCGCGCCTCGTGCCCACCAGGGAGGGGCAGGAGGAGCGCTTCCGGGCGATGGGCATCACCGACATCCGGCGCATCTACACCGAGCGCGACCTCGCCCCCGGCCCGCACATCGTCTTCGCCGCGTCGGGCGTCACCGATGGCAACCTGCTGCGCGGCGTGCGCTTCTTCGGCCACGGCTGCCGCACGAACTCGGTGCTGATGTCGACGAGCGAGAACCTGATCCAGTTCGTCGACAGCGTGAAGCTCGACGGCGATCCGGACGTGGTGGTCGAGTTCTGACGCGACCGGCGTTGGGCCGCGAAGGCGCGAAGGGCGCGAAGCCCGGAAAGAGAGGGGTGCCGATGCGTGACGGATCGGACTCCGCTCTGAGCTTCGCGTCCTCCGCGTCTTCGCGGCCCCAGATCTTCGCGGGGACGCTGTTGCTCGGGGTCGCGCTGCTGCGGGTGCTGGGCGGCTCACATGGTCGGTGCCATTCCGCTGGCGCGCGCTGAACGACAGTAGCCGCGTCGCCGGGTCACCGGTCACGCCGGTCTCTGGCGCAGGCTTGTCACTTTGTACCGTGACGGCATATGCGTCGTCGTGAGGGGGTCTCTTCATGCGACGACTGCTTGCGCTCCTGCTGGTTCTGCCGTTGCTCGCGGCGTGTGGTGATGACGATGACGACGACGCCGGGCCGCGGCCGACGGCGACGCGCACGCTCGTCGCCGGCACGGTCGGGCCGACCGGGACGTCGGGGCCGGCGACGGCGACCCCGACGATCGAGCCGAGCGCGCCAACCGCGACGCGGACGATCGCGCCGAGCGCGCCGACGGCGACGGTGACCGACACGCCCGTCCCCTCGCCGACCGCGACGGTCGCGGCGACCGCGACCGGCACGCCGCTCAACGGCGCGGTCGCTCGGCGCATCACCGACGAGGTTGACCTCATCACCGGGCCGCTCGCCGACGGGCGCGTCGGCGACTGGCTGCTCGCCAACGCGGTGGCGCGCTTCATCATCCAGGACGCGCCGCAGCGCGATCTGTACAGCGTCGGCACGTTCGGCGGGAACCTGATCGACGCCGAGCTGCGCAGCCGCCCGGGGCAGGACAACTTCCTCGAGCTGCAGCCGGCGGTGCAGGTCGAGACGGTGATCAACGCGCAGACGGTCGAGATCGTCAACGACGGCAGCGACGGCAACGCCGCGGTGATCCGCACCTGCGGGCCGGACGACGTGCTCGACTTCGTCAACCCGTCGACGATCATCGAGGACATCGGCGGCCTGCCGTTCCCGCCGGCCGCCAACGACACCGACTACGACGTCGAGGGCTGCACCGAGTACGCCCTCGAGCCGCAGAGCCGCGCGCTGCGCATCACCACGACGATCTTCAACAACAGCGACACCGATCTCGGCCTGTTCGTCGGCGACTACATCAATGCCGGCGGCCAGCTCGAGCAGTGGACGAGCTCCGGCCAGGGGCTCGGCGAGATCCTCACCAGCGAGCTCGGCGTGCTGAGCTACATCGGCTTCGGTGAAGCGGCGGGCGTCGACTACGCGCACGTCACGGTGCCGCTCGACGGGGCGACGCTGTCGTCGAGCTTCTTCACCGCCTCCGGCGTTTCGTACGTGATGCACAGCAACTCGGTCGTCGGCGTCCTGCTCGGCGGCGCGCCGTCGTTCGTCATTCCCGCCGGCGGCAGCAATGCGTTCACGCGCTGGTTTGCCGTCGGCGACGGCAGCGGCAGCAACGCGCTCGATCTCGAGCACGCGGTCAAGGAGCTCACCGTCGGCACGCTGCGCGGCTGCGTCACCGCCGGCGGCGCGCCGGCGCCGCAGGCGCGCGTCGCCGTCGGCCCGCTGCAGGAGGGCGCGATCGCCTCCGTGAGCTCGATCTTCGTCACCGGCGAGGATGGCTGTTACGCAGGCACGCTGCTGCCCGGCGAGTACGGCGTCGCCGCTGCCCGTCAGGGCGTGCCGTACGAGGGCGGCGGGCCGCTGCCGGTGGTGCACCCGGTCGGCATCGTCGCCGGGTCGACGGCAGCGGTCGATCTCGCGCTGCCGGCCACCGGGCGCGTCGCGGTGACCGTGCGCGACGAGAGCGGGGCGGCGGTGCCGGCGCGCGTCATGGCCGTCGGCTTCGACCCGAGCCCCGAGATCGAAATCGTCGGCGGCACCGGCCTGTTCCACGATCCGAAGGAGGCGCTGCCGTATGGCATCGCCGCGATCCACTACACCGACAGCAGCGGCGCCGTCGCCTTCGACCTCGAGCCCGGCATGTACCAGATCGCCGTCTCGCGCGGCGTCGAGTACTCGCTGTTCACCGAGGTGGTGACCGTCGGCAGCGAGGCGCCGGTGGAGGTCGAGGCGACGATCGCGCGCGTCGTCGACAGCCCCGGCTTCGTGTCCTCCGACTTCCACGTGCACGGCATCGCCAGCGCCGATGCGCGCGTGCCGCACCGCGACCGCGTGCGCCAGTACGCCGGCGAAGGCGTCGACAACATCATCATGACCGACCACCACGCGCACACCGACCTGACGCCGACGATCACCGAGCTCGGCTTCACCGCGTTCGTGCACGCCACCGTCGGCGAGGAGATCACCACCTGGGACTACGGGCACTTCAACGCGTATCCGCTGCTGATCGATCCGACGCGCGCCACCGGCGGCTCGACCGACTGGGCGGGCGCCGCGCCGGCCGGCCGCGACTTCGTCGCCTACGGCGCCTACAGCCTGCCGCCTGCCGAGATCATCGAGCTCGCCACCGAGGGGCCGCTCAGCACGCCGGACACGACGATCCAGATCAACCACATCGACGGCCATTTCGATCCGCTGCAGATCGACACCGCGCTCGTGCCGCCGCGGGCGCTGATCAGCCCGGACGACCGGCGCCGCTTCCGTCTCGATCCCGACGGCGGCGAGCTGTTCGCGCACTTCCCGGCGCTCGAGCTGTGGAACGGCTCGAGCCGCGGGCACCAGGGCTCGTTCCTCAACGAGCGCATCGGCATCTGGTTCAACCACCTGAACCAGGGCCTGCGCACGACGGCGATCGGCGACACCGACACGCACGAGTTCCTGCCGCTCGGCGCCGCCGGGGCGCGCACCTGGACGGCCTCGCCGACCGACGACCCGGCGGCGATCGATCCCGCCGACGTGGCCCGCGCGGTCACCGCCGGCCGCGCGGTGCTCGGCCAGGGCGTGTACGTGCAGACGCGCCTGCGCGCCGACGACGACTCGGGCGCGGTCGCCGACTTCACTCTCGACGGCTCGGTCGACGTCACGAGCGCGAACGGCCAGGTGGTGCTCGAGATCGACGCGCAGGCGCCGCTCTGGGCGCCGTTCGACCGCATCGACATCTACGCCAACGCCGAGACGGTCGTCGCGGCGAGCCGCGGCGGCGTGCCGACGCTCTACGGCGCCGAGCCGACGCGCGTGCTGCTGAAGAACGAGGACTTCACGCTCGCCCGCGAGGTCGTCCGCGAGGACGTGCCCGGCGCGGAGCGCTGGCGCGCGACGCTCGAGGTGCCGTTCACGCTCGAGCGCGACACGTGGTTCGTCGTCGTCGTGCGCAGCACCGACGGCTTCTCGGCGCCGATGTTCCCGGTCTTCCCCGACAACCTCGCGCGCGGGATCAACACCAGCCTCGAGGATCTGCTCGACGGCAACGTCGGCGAGGTCGGCGTGCTGGCGCTGGGCGCGACCAACGCGCTCTACGCCGACGTCGACGGCACGCCGGGCTTCAACCCGCCGCGCCAGTGAGGAATGCCGCGCGCTCTGCATCCGCAGATGGCGCAGGTGACACGGATGGCATCTGCGTCATCTGCGGATGATCGGTCGGCGCGGCGTGGCGGGCGGTGGCTCGCGCTCGCCCTGTGCACCCTTTGCGCCGCCGCACCGGCCTCCGCGACCGCGTTCCTCACCGCCGCCGACACGGCGCCGATCGTCGCCGCCGGCACGATCGGCGGCGTCGAGCGGCTCGACCAGAGCGCGTACCGCGCGACGCTGACGGTGACGCGCAGCCTGCGCGGGTCGCGCACCGGCGCGCCGCTGCCGCTCGCGTGGGAAGAGCTGGCGCGCCGCCGCCCGCCGCGCTTCGCCGACGGCCGGACGGTGCTCGTCGCCCTCGCGCCGCCGCCCTCCGGCTCGCTCTGGCGCGAGCGGGTGGCGCGGGTTCCCGGTCTGTACGCGGTCGCCGCCGACGGCGACGCGTTCCTCCTCGACCCGACGCCGGCCGAGCTCGATCTCGTCATCCGCTATCTCGACGCCGCGCCCGCGGCACGGCCGGCGGCGCTGGTGCGTCTCGTCGCCGCGGCGCAGGCGCCGCTCGCCGGCGCGGCGCTCGCGCAGCTGCGCGTCGCCGCCGACCTCGCCGCGGCGCTGGCGCCGGGCGACGTCGACGCGCTGCTCGCCGTCGCCGGCGACGCGACGC
>CBFGUK010000106.1:0-15828 GCA_965651925.1 uncultured bacterium
GCGAGGCCGGCGACGGCGATGAGCAGCTGCTTCGCGGTCGGGTCGAGGAGCGCGTCGCCGAAGTACGTGTAGGCGAAGGCGCGCGGCGTCAGGCCGCCGACGACGGCGAGCGCGTAGTGCGGGAACGGCACGCGCGAGAGCCCGGCGCCGTAGTTGATCGCGGTCACCGGGACGATCGGCACGAGGTTGAAGAAGAACACGACCCCGGCGCCGAGCTCGGCATCCTGGAAGCGCTGCAGCCGGGCGGGCAGCCGAGCCTGCACGAACTCGCGCCCGAGGCGGCGCGCGAGCAGGAACGTGAACGACGCGGCGATGACCGCGCCGGTCACGCCGTAGAGCGTGCCGAGGACGGGGCCGAACACGATGCCGGCGGTGACGAACAGCAGCCACGAGGGGAAGAAGACCAGCGGCCGCAGCGCGACGAGCGCGATGTAGGCGAGCGGTGCGAGCGCTCCCCACGCGAGCACCACCTCGCGCACGCCTTCGGGCGTCATCGGTGCCTGGCGCAGGACGACGACCGCCAGCACGATCGACAGCGCAATGAACAGCAGCAGCCCGATGAAGCGCAGGCGCGCTCGGGCCTCGGACGTCGGGTGCACGGTCCGTGGGCTAGCACGGACGCGGGGAGCGGTCAGCTGACAGTCGTCAGCCGTCAGCTGTCAGCCGTCAGCAGGCCGTGAAACACGGGGACGCGCGCTCGGCGCCGTCCGACGTCGCCGGAAGCGGAATCGTTGCCCACCTCCGGCGCGCTCCAGGCGCGTCCTGGCGCCGCCACCCGTTGGTCTGCACCGGCCGTCCGGGGCGATCCGCCCCGGCTTGCCGCTCGGAAGCGCTGCGGAGTAGAGTCCGTCGCGCGTTCCGGACACCTGCCGATGTCCCAGTACATCCCAGAGGCCGACGCGTCGCCGATCATCGAGCGACGCGAGCAGTTGGTCGAGTACTTCGCCGCCGCGGCCAAGCCGCGCGCCGACTGGCGCATTGGCACCGAGTACGAGAAAGTCGCGGTGCAGCGCGCCACCGGACACGCCGTCCCGTTCAGCGGCCCGCAGGGCATCGAGCGGCTCTTGTGCGCCCTCGCCGACCGCTACGGCTGGGAGCCGGTCGAGGACGACGGCCGGGTGATCGCGCTGCGCGGCGACAAGGCGTCGATCACGCTCGAGCCCGGCGGCCAGGTCGAACTGAGCGGCGAGCTGTGCGAGAGCGTGCACTGCGCCGCCGGCGAGTTCGCGACGCACATCGACCAGATCGTCACCGTCGGCGACGAGCTCGACATCGCGTTCCTCGGCCTCGGCATGCAGCCGGTGACGCGCGTCGCCGAGTTCGAGCGCGTGCCGAAGAAGCGCTACGGCATCATGTGGCCGCACATGGCGCGCGTCGGCACGCTCGGCCAGCGCATGATGACGCAGACCGCGACGGTGCAGGTCAACCTCGACTACGCGAGCGAGGCCGATGCGATGCAGAAGCTGCGCGTCGGCATGGGGACCAGCGCGCTGCTCACCGCGATGTTCGCGAACTCGCCGCTCAGCGACGGCGACCTGAACGGCTATGCCTCGTTCCGCGGCCACATCTGGACCGACACCGACAGCGCGCGCTGCGGCCTGCTGCGCTTCGCGTTCGATCCCGCCGCCGGCTTCGAGCACTACGTCGAGTGGGCGCTCGACGTGCCGATGTACTTCATCGTCCGCCACGGCGCGTGGATCGACATGACCGCGCACACCTTCCGCGACTTCCTGACCCACGGCGTCCAGGGGGAGCGCGCGACGATGGCCGACTGGGCGGCGCACCTGACGACGCTGTTCCCCGAGGCGCGGCTCAAGGGCTACATCGAGCTGCGCGGCGCCGACAGCCAGGCGCCGGAGCTGATGCTCGCCGTGCCGGCGCTCGCCAAGGGCGTGTTCTACGACGACGACTGCCTGCTCGCCGCGTGGGATCTCGTCAAGGGCTGGAGCTGGGAGGAGCGCCTGCAGCTCTGGCACGACGTGCACCGGCAGGCGTTGCAGGCGCGCGTGCGCCGCATCCAGCTCGCCGAGATCGCGCGCGAGCTCGTCGCCATCGCCGCCGAAGGCCTGCGCCGCCAGAACGTGCGCAACCGGAACGGCGAGGACGAGTCGATCTATCTCGAGCGCCTCGAGCATCTCGTGCGCCGCGGCCGCTGTCCGGCCGACGCGATCATCGAGCGCTGGATCGGCGAGTGGCAGGGCGACGTCCTGCGCCTGGTCGCCGGGAGCTCCTACCGGATCGCCGCGTGAACGGGCGCGCGCGCGCCGCCGCGGCGCTCGCGGCGGTGCTGATCGCGACACTGCTCGCGTACCTGCCGTCGCTCGCCGCGCCGTTCCAGTTCGACGACTGGGCGCGCATCGCCGACAACCCCGGCCTGTCCGACGGCCGCCTCGGCCTTGCGCTCGGCTGGCTCGGCGCATGGCGCGTGCTGCCCGGCCTGACGGTGATCGCGAACTACCGGCTCGGCGGCACCGAGCCGTTCGGCTACCACGTCGTCAACCTCGGCCTGCACCTCGCGACCGTCGCCGCCGTCTTCGCGCTGGCGCGCCTCGCGGCCGCCACGCCGCGGCTCGCCGGCCGCGCCGCGGCGCGCCATCCGCTCGTCACCGCGACCGTCGCGGCGCTGCTCGTCGGCTGCCATCCGCTGCAGACGCAGGCGGTCACCTACATCATCCAGCGCGCCACGGTCCTGGCGACGCTCGGCTACGTCGCCGCCGTCGCCTGCTGGCTGCGCGCCCGCCTGGTGCAGCGCGGTGCGCGCCGCGGCCGCGCCGGCGTCTGGTTTGCCGCGGCCGCCACCTGCGGGCTCGCGGCGCTGCTCTCGAAGGAGAACGCGGTGACGCTGCCGCTGACGCTGCTGCTCGCCGAGCTGGTGCTGCTCGGCGCCCGGCCGTCGCGGCGCGCGCTGCTCGCCGGCGCCGCCGGTTCGCTCCTCGCGCTCCTCGTGCCGCTCGTGCTGGTCGTCCGCGCCTGGCGACCGGTGCTGCCCGGCGGCAGCGCGCCGGGCTGGGGGACGCGCCTGTGGCAGATGCTGTTCGCACCGCCGGCGGCGATGGGGACCGTCGATCCGCTCGCCTATCTGCTGACGCAGTGCACGGTGGTGCCGCGCTACCTCGCGCTGCTGGTGCGTCCGTGGGGACTGAACGTCGACCACGATGTGCCGGTCGCGCACGCGCCGACGCTCGCCGTCGTCGCCGGCGCGGCGCTGGTGCTCGCGGTGCTCGCCGCGGGCCTCGCCGCCGCGCGTCGCGCGCCGCTCGTCGGCTTCGGCCTCCTCTGGCTGCTCGTCGCGCTCAGCGTCGAGTCGAGCGTGTTGCCGATCAGCGATCTGATGATGGAGCACCGCATGTATCTCGCGATGCCCGGCGTCGGGCTCGCCGCCGGCGCGCTGGTCGCCGCGGCGCGCCAACGCGCGCCGCGCCTCGCCGTCGCCGGTACCCTGGTCGCAGCCGTGGCGCTCGTGGCGCTGACGTTCGCGCGCAACCAGGTGTGGCAGTCGCCGGTGTCGCTGTGGCTCGATGCGACCGACAAGGCGCCGGGCCGGGTGCGCGCCTGGGTCAACCTCGGCGTCGCCCACCACCTCGCCGGCAACCTCCCCGCCGCGCTCGATGCCTACTGCACGGCGTACGCGCTCGCCCCCGACGACCCGATCGCGCAGGACAACCTCGCCATCGCCGCCGAGCAGCTGGGAATCGAGGATCCGTGCGCACAGTGACGATGATGAGGCGCCCTCCAGGCGCGTCGCGCATGCACCGGCGTGACGGTTGGGCGGGGGTGCCGCGGCGCCGGGCCGCGTCGCGATCGAGGCTGCGCCGACTCACCCGCGCGTGCGGCGGAGCTGGGCGGCGGCGGCGCGCGGGGAGATGTCGGGGACGCGGTCGACGAGGCGCTGGACGTCGGCGAGGACGCCGGCCATCACCGTCTCGATCCACGGGGCGCGGTCGTCCTGCGCCGTGTCCGGCGGCAGGCGGTAGTAGACGCCGAGGCGGCCGACCTCGCGGTAGTAGCGCTTGTCGGGCGAGCGCTTCTCGATGAACACGAGCAGCGACTGGGCGCCGTCGCCGATGCGCACCGCCGTGTCGGGCTGCCTGCCCATCGGCATCGTCCAGCCGGCGGTCATGTCCTGCATCGCCGCCTCGAGCAGGGGCCAGAACGGGTCGATGAACACGCCGTCGCCGGCGAGCGCCTGCCACACGCCGTCGCGCTCCTCGCGGACGCGGCCGGCGTCCTGCAGCTGCGCCAGCACCGGCATCAGCGGGCGCAGGCCGGCCTCGCCGTAACGCGCGTGGATCGGGGCGAGGTCGCTGCGCCCGTCGCCGACGAGATCGGTGACCACGTCGAGTGCGGCATCGACCGCCGGCGACTTGCGGAAGGTGTGGTAGCGCGCCTCGCGCGGGTCGTAGCGTTCCGCCTGCGCGAGGTTTTCGTAACAGACGGTGCCGAGGATGTTCGAGTGCGCGAAGCGCCCGACGCTCAGCATATCGATGTGGATGCGCTCGTTGTCCGAGTAGTACCAGAGGCTGAAGTCGTCGCTGCGGTGGAAGCGGCGGTCGACGAGGATCCACGAGTTCGGCCGCAGCACCCACTCGATGTCGGGGAAGCGCTGCGCGACCGCCGCGCCGATCCGCTCGTGCAGGCGCACGAACGCCGCATGCGCGGCGAGCTCGTCGTCGATGCTGGCGTACACCGGGTTGGTCGGCGTCGGGATGACGTGGTGGATGGTCACCGTCGTCGGACGCAGCGCCAGCACGGCGAGCACGCTGTCGAGGAAGCGCGCCGCGTCCTCGCGGCCGATGCCGTGCACGAGATCGAGGTTCACCTCGTCGAAGCCGAGGCCGTACGCCGACTCGATCATCGCGCCGAGCGCCTCGAGGCCGGCGTGCGCGCGGTTGACGGCGCGCAGCGTCTCGGCGTTCGCCGACTGCACGCCGCAGCTCAGGCGGTTGAAGCCGAAGCCGCGCACCAGCGGCAGCGTGTCGGGGCGCAGCGCGCTCGGCAGGAGCTCGAACGTGCGGCGGCTGCCCGGAGCGAAGCGGAAGCGGTCGTTGAGCGTGCCGAGCAGGCGCGCGAGCTGGGTGTCGTCGAGCAGGTTCGGCGTGCCGCCGCCGACGTACTGGAACTGCACCTCGGCGTCCGCGGCCGTACCGGCGAAGAAGTCGATCTCGCCGGCGAGCCAGTCGAGATAGGTCGCGACCTGCGCGTCGGACTTCTTCAGCGACGTGCTGCACTGACAGAAGCTGCAGATCTGCGGGCAGAACGGGATGTGCGTGTAGAGCCAGAAGCCGTGCCCAGGCCCCTGGGCGCGGAAGCGTTCTTCCCACAGGGCGCGCACCTGCTCGCCGTCGAGCCAAACGGTGTCGGGCATGAAGCCGCGCATTGCCGTCAACCGCACGTGATGCGGCGCGCGCGCGGCGGCGGATTGCGGCTGCAGATGGGCCATCGGGGAACCGCCTCGGACGCTACTCGCCCCGTTCTCGGTCGGTCAAGCGCGTTCTGGCCAGGTGGAGATTCCGCAGTGGCGCGGGGGACGCGCAGTCGAGCCGGCGCCGGGCGTCAGTAGCAGGCCGCGAAGACGGAGGCGCAGGGGGACAGGTCGTCGTCGCCGTGCGCCATGGTCAGCACCGGCGCGGTGCCCTCGGGGCGCGACAGGAACTCGCGGCGGCGCGCGGCCCAGAAGCCGTCGTGCGGGGGCTCCGTCAGGGCGCAGCGCGGCCGGCCGAGGTACTCGCCGGCGGTGATGCGCGTGTAGAGGTCCGCGTACTGCAGGCACTCGAGCGCCACCGCGCCAGCGCAGAGTCCGGTGAGCTCCGCATCGCCGAACTCGGCACAGGGCGCCGCGCGGCCCTTGCGATGCGTGCCGGACTGCCAGGCGTAGGCGCGGCGCTCGTCCGCGCTCAGGCCGGCGGGCAGGCCGTCGGCGACCGAAACGTCGGCCTGCCGCCAGAGCAGCTCGCGCGCGATGCCGCCGATGCAGTCGAGCACCAGATCCGGTTCGCCGAGCGAGCGGCAGCGCGCGATGACGTGCTGCTCGTACGGGATGTCCGCCGGCACGAGGCCGTACTCGTGCTCGCGGCGGAAGCCCTCGGCGAAGCGCCACGCGCAGGCCGCCTGGGTGTCCTGGCGGAGGGTGGTCACGGCGGCCCCGTCCCAGTGCACTGCATGCGGCCGGTAGAGCACGAGCGCCAGCACCACCGCGGCCGCGCCCGCCCACGCGCCGGCGCGCGCACCGCGCGCCGCGGTCACCCGCGCGCAACCGGCGGCGACCAGCAGCGCGACGAGGATCGAGAGCGGCGGGTAGCCGTAGATGACGTACGCATCGAGGCCGTTCTTGGCCGTGATGCTGAGCGCCGCGAGATGCGAGAGCGCGACGGCGAGCACGAGGCCGATCGCCACCGGCGCGGCGGCGGGCATCGCGGGCGCCGCGCCGGCACCGCGGCGCGCGCGGCGTGCGGCGGCGAGGAACAGCGCGCCGCCGGTGACCAGCGCCGCCGCCCAGAGCGCGAGCAGCGCCGGACGGTACTCGCCGAGGAAGCCGAGCGTCGCGAGGAACGCCTCGGGGAACGCCTGCGCGTTGCGCCGCGGCTTGTTGACGAACGTCATCCAGCTGATCAGGCCCCAGCCGCTGCGCCACTGCAGGAGCAGCACGCGCAGCTCGGGCAGCACGCCGAGCAGGAAGCCGGCGGCGGCGGCGGCGAGCGGTCGGGGCTGCCAGCGCAGGCGGACGAGCTCGGCGAGGGCGAGCGCCGGGACGACGAGCAGCACGCCCTTGTTCAGATAGACGCCGAGGCCGACGAGCAGCCAGTA
Source organism: uncultured bacterium (assembly GCA_965651925.1). Classification (GTDB taxonomy): domain Bacteria; phylum Desulfobacterota; class Binatia; order HRBIN30; family CADEER01; genus CBFGUK01. The sequence continues at coordinate 6,805 of CBFGUK010000106.1, forward strand.
GGCACCGCGCCGCCAGGCGGCCCCGGTCAGCGGCCGGTACACGTACAGCGCCAGCAGGATCATGCCGAGCGCCGAGCCCTCGGCGTGGTTGCCGACGGCGTACAGCGAGAAGAGCGTGACGACGCGCGGCGCGAGCGCCAGCGCGATCACCAGCACGGCGATCGCCGCCCGGCGCTGGCGGCGGCGGGTGAGGCCGAGCTCGTCGAGACAGGCGCGCAGGAGCCAGAGCGCCGCCACCGCTCCGGCCGCCGCGATCGTGTGCGTGACGAGCTTGTGCGCCAGGACATTGCGCCCGAAGAGCGTGAACGAGGCGGCGGTCAGCAGGCCGCTGAAGAACGAGCCGTTGTCGTACTCGTTCGGTGCATAGGCGACGAGCGGAAAGCGGATGCCGTGCTGCAGGACCTCGAGCGCGATGCCGCCGATCTGGCACTCCTGGTCCATCTGCACGGCGAGATGGCCGCGCAGGACGAAGCGCGTGACGAACAGCAGCGCCGCGAAACCGAGCAGCTCGGCCAGGAGGCGGATGCCGTTCGGCAACGCCGCGCGGCCGCTCACCGGGCCGCCTATGTGTCGTGAACCGTGCACGCCGCCCGGAATCGCTCTGCCCGGCCGACCCTACCCGGCCGCTCCTCCGGGACTCAAGCGGCGCGCCAGGCAGGGCACTCCCCACCGATGCCGCGACGACTTGGTCATGCCGCACGCTACGCTGGCCGCTGTATTCCGCCTTGACCATCGCGCGCGCCACGTTGCAGATTCCCTGGTGCGTGCGGGGGGGCACGCAAGCTCCGGCAAAGGGAGGTGGGCAACACGCAGGAGCACCTCGAGAAACGTCTTACTGCGATCCTGACCGGTGTCGGCGGCCGCGTCGCCGGGATTGACACGCGCGCGCTCTGGTTCACGACCGAGGCCACCGGCGCACTCGAGATCCGCCTCGCGGCGGACCCTGCGGCACGCAGCTATGCGCGGTCGGCGACGTTTGCCATCTCGCACGGCGGCCAGCCGTCCGAGAATCGGCCACCGGCGGCGTTCGACGCCGTCGTCGCGCAGATCCAGTCGATCGACGCGGTGGCGATTCCCGATGCCGCGGCGACGTTTGCGGACGTGGCGGGGCGAGTGGCGGCGCGCCATGGCGTCCGGCCCGCCAGCCAGGCTGCCCAGGGGGATGCGGCGGACGAACCCGCATGGGTTCCGTCGGCGCGACGCTGGGAGCGGCCGGCGACGCGCGAGCTCAACGTGATCTTTCTCGACCTGTGCGCCGCGCTGATCGGCCGGCCCGGGCAGCCGCTGATGCCGCTGCACTGGGGCTTCTGGCCGACGCCGCCGACCGCGGGGGAAGCGGAGGACGATCCGTTCGAGGCGTTCTCGGTGAACCTGCTCGACCACGTCCCCGAGCGTGCGACGCGCATCATGGATGTCGGCTGCGGACTGGGCGGCAATGCGCGCCTGCTCGCCGCGCGCGGCAAGCAGGTGACGGCGGTGACGCCGGTGCCGCATCACTGCGAGACGATTGCGGCCGCCGGCGTGCCGGGGATCGAGGCGCGCTGCGCGCGTTTCGAGGAGCTCGAGCCGGAGGCGCGCTACGACCTGCTGCTGTTCTCCGAATCGGTCAATCACTTCCCCCTCGAAGAGGATTTCTTCCTCCACTGCCGGCGCTTCCTGTCACCGCCGGGATATCTGCTGCTCGCCGACGAGCTGAGCGCGGAGCGCATCGACCGGATCACGTCGCAGCGCGTGTTCCGCCTGCTGCGCTCCGCCGACATCACCGCCAACGTCGCGCCGACGTTCGACTGGTGGCTGCAGCGCCAGCGTGCCTTTGCCGCCTACCGGACGGCGCTGCTCGCGGTGCTCGCGCGCGAGGATCGCGCGCTGGCCACGCGCGTGCACGAGGTGCTCGAGGGCGTCGATTCCGACGAGCTCCGCCAGCTCTTTACCGGCCGCGTCGAGCCGCTCGCGGCCAAGGGCCGCTACATGATCTTCCTGCTGCAGGCCGACGCCGCGGCGTGACGGCGGCCGGGCGGCGGGCTAGCGCCGGCGTTCGCCGGCGACGGCGTCGAGCAGCGTGCCGTCGGCCGCCAGCGCGCGCCGGCGACCGTCCTGCGCGGCCCGGCGGGCCCGCTCGCGGGCGCGCTGCTGTTCGCCGAAGCGGTCGTGGACCTGCATGAAGCCGCGGAACACCTCGCGGAAGTCCTCATCGTTCATGGCCGAGCGGTTGACGAACGCATCCATGCGCCATTCCGGCAGTGGCACGAACTCCTCGACGTCCCCGTCGGCCAGCGGCGGCATGAGCGCGTCGCCGAGGCCGGTGCCGGGGAGGGGGATGTAGCTGTTGATGCGCAGGTGATCGAACTCGACCTGCTCGATCATCGCCAGCGTCTTCTCCGCCTGCGCGCGCGTCTCGCCGGGCATGTTCCACATGACGAACGCCGACGCCTGGATGCCCGCCTCGCGCACCCAGGCCGTCGTGTTGCGGATGTCGTCGTCCGAGCACGACTTGTTGAGCACGTGCTTGCGGAAGTCGAAGTCGCCGGACTCGATGCCGCAGTAGATCTCGGCGCAGCCGGCGCGGGCGAGCAGGGCGATGCGCTCGCGGTTGAGCGTCTTGGCGTGCATGAGCACGCGGAATGGCAGGCCGACCTCGGCGGGAAAGCGCTCGGCAAACTCCGTCAGCCAGTCGCGCTCGAAGCGGAACTGCGGATCCCAGAACTCGACGTTCGTCGGGTGGAAGCGGTCGCGCAGTGCTGCGAGCTCGGCGCACACGGTCGCCACCGGCCGGGTATTGACGAACGTCCGCTGGCGGAGGCCGTTGGTCGACTCCCAGAGCGGGACCGTGCAGTAGGTGCAGGCGAAGGGACAGGCGCGGCCGGTGCGCGTCACGAGATAGCGCCGTCCGTCCTCGCCGGGCAGCAGGGGATCGGACACGAAGTCGTAATCCCACGGCGGCAGGTTGGTGATGTCCGGTTCCGAATCGGCGGGCGGGATCGGATCGCTGAAGCCGTCGGCGGTGCGCACCCAGAGCCCGGGCATGGTCTGCGGGCGTTCGCCGCGCGCGCAGGTGTCGAGCAGGCGGCGGAACGGGCGCTCGCCCTCGCCGATGCCGATCGCGTCGACCCCCGACCAGGTGGCGACTTCGCGCGTGCGCGCGGTGACGTGATAGCCGCCGACGGCGACGAACACGTCGCGCGCCTGCTTGAGGCGCGCCAGCAGCGTGCGGAAGCCGAGCACATCGCGGGTCATGAACGTCGCGCAGACGACGTCTGGCTCGTGGGCGAGGACCGCAGCGAGCACGTCGTCGACGCGCTGGCCGTCCTCGATGCCGAGCGCCGCACAGGCATGACCGTGCTGGCGGGCCACCCCGACGAGTGCGGCGACCGACGTATTGAACGCGAAGTCGCCGTTGCGAACGTACAAGATCAGCGCCTGCACCCTGGCTCCCTCTGCCCCTCCCATCCGTTAGCGTCGCCCGCTTCCGCGGGTCAATCGCTTTCTGCCGGCGTGTCCGCTGCCGCCGCGGTGCCGGCGAGGAAGCGCGCCAGCTCGCGCCCGACGAGGGCGTACCCGGCAGCGGTGTAGTGGCGGTCGAAGAGGCGCTCGCGCTCGGCGGGCGCGAGCGCCTCGAAGACCGGGAAGAGATCGAGCGTGCGCAGGCCCGCGTCGTGTGCGCAGGCGAGGACGGCATCCTTGGCAGCGACGTCGTCGGGCTGTGATTCCGGTTCCTGCGGGTAGGCGAGGATCACCACCTGTGCGTCGCGCGCGCGCCCGAGTTGCGCGAGGCGCGCCATCAGCAGACAGGCGACCTCGCGGCCGCGGTCGTGCGCCCGCAGCTCGCGCGGCCCCTGCCAGTGGAGCTGTGCCGGGAAGAGCAGATCGAGCGTCATGCTGCGCCCGAGCAGGCGCTTGATCGAGCGGCCGAGCGAGGGTTGTGGCACCTCGGCCGGATGCAGCTCCAGCGCCCCGTCGGCATCGATCGAAAACCACGGCTTCGAGAACCCCGACCAGTACGACATCTCGCAGCGCAGGACGTCGTGCGGGATGAAGCCGAGGACGATCGTGTCGGGGGCGTAGACCGGTGCGAGCTGCTCGGCGCGCAGCACCGCCTGGTCGACGCCGAACGCGATCATGCCGGCATTGATCACCCGGCCGCCGCTTTCGGCCTCCAGCACGGCCGGCCAGGTGTCCTCGTCGCTGACCCCGTCGCCGAACGCGAACGAGTCGCCGACGGCGAGGACGAGCGGCCGCTCGGCGGCTGGCGCGCGGTCGCCGTTGGTGCGCGTGCCGTGCGGGCCGATGGTGACCGTGAAGCCCTTCGTCGGGTGCGTGCCCCGGCCCTGGCGGACGATCACGCGTCCGAGCAGCGGGTCGGTCGCCAGGCCGTCGCTGTGGCTGCCCCCGTGGGTCAGGATGCCGCCGGTGGCGAGCCGGACGGCGATCTCGATGAGGAGCAGCGCGCCGAGCCCGCCGAGCCCGATGAGCAGCAGCCGGCCGCCGCGGCGGCGTGCGGGCACGGTCACCCGCTGCGGCGCGCGCGCGGCTGCTCGGGCTCGGGCAGCCACGGGGCGGGCACGCTCGGCAGCTCGAGCTCGAGCGGCAGGTCGGGAGCGAGCCGGCGCGGTCCGAGGGTCCGCACCTCGGCAATGAGCGCATCGAGCGCGTCGTCGAGCGTGCGCGTCGAGCCGCCGCCCATGAACGCCTCGATGCGTTCGTGCGAACAGGTCGCGTCGCGCACCTCGCCGAGGCGGCCGGGCAGGTGGCGGATGGCGACACGCGCGCCGGTGCGGGCGATGATCCGTTCGGCGAGTGCGGCGACGGAGATGAACCCGGTATCGCTGCCGAGGTTGAACACCGTGCCGCTGATGCCGGGCGCGAGGGCGAGTGCGCAGAGCTGCTCGGCGACGTCGGCGACGTGCGTGAAGCAGCGCCGCTGCCGGCCGTCGCCGTAGACGACGAGGTCGTCGCCGGCGAGCGCGCGGTTGATCATGATCGCCGCGACGTTGCGGTACACGTCGTCGTAGCGCTGGCCCGGGCCGACGACGTTGTGCGGCACGCCGATGACGAACTCGCGGTCGTGCAGCGTGCACAGGCAGCGCAGCAGCATCTCGGCGGCGACCTTCGAGACGCCGTAGGGATCGACGGGGGCGGTGGGCTGGTCCTCGACGAACGGCACCGGGCCGGCGCCGTAGCGCGCCATGCTCGAGGTGAACACGATGCGCTGCACGCCGGCGCCGATCGCGGCGCTGAACACCGCCGCGCTCGTGCCGACGATCTGGTCGGCGATGAAGTGCGGCGAGTAGACGCTCAGCCCCTCGTAGGCGGTGGCGGCGCAGTGCACGACGATGTCGGCGCCGGCGCACAGCCGGCGCATCACCCCGAGGTCGCGGCAGTCGGCTTCGGTGAACTCGATCGCCTCCGGCACGTTGCGCCGCTGGCCGGTGATGAAGCTGTCACAGCCGACGACCGACGCGCCGGCCTGCTGCAGGGCGCGGGCGAGGTGACTGCCGATGAGTCCGCCCACGCCGGTGACGAGGATCCGCTTGCTGGTTCGATGAGAGTGCATCCGATGTGTGGCGAGTGCCGACCCGCCGCCGAGTCCCCCCGGCTCCTAGCCATAGGAGAGCGGCACCCAGGATCGCAAGGCGATTCGCCGAGCCGTGCTTCGAGCTTGACCGTCCCTGACCGCTCGGGTCTAGTTGGCGATCGGTGGGCGATCGGTCACCGGGGGGACCGGACGACCGGGCAGTCACTTCTCAGGGCACGGATATGCGGGAAACGGCAAGCGGCGCGGTCGCGCCGGTACGGGTGGGGCGCGACCCGGCGTCGGCATACGCCGATGGTCCGGTCCGACGGGGGTGGCGCGGGCTCGACGCGACCGACCGGCGGGTGGTCGCGGTGCTCGTCGCCTGGGCGGCGCTGGTCCTGGTCGTCATCGGCAGCGTCCTCATCCGCGAGATGCTGACCCTCGCGTTTCCGATCGCGCGCATCCTGTTCGAGGACCACTTCAACAACCTCGGCATCGACGGCCACATCCTGCCGCGCGACGGCGAGGTGCTGACGCCGGCGTTCGCGGTCATCTTCATGGCGCCGGTCTTCTGGGTGCACCAGATCGTCTACTACCCGCTCGCCGACCTCTTCGGCAGCGTCGAGTCGATCACCATCGCGCGCTTCGTGCAGTTCGGCCTCTACCAGCTCGGCACGCCACTGCTGTACCGCCTGCTGCGCTATGGCAACGCCGACCGTCGCGTCGCGTTCGCGTTCGCCGTGCTGTACGCGATCTCCCCGTTCACGATCACCCGCATCCTGGTGTGCAACTCGCTCCCCACAGCACAGTTCCTGCTCTGGTCGGAGATCGGACGGATCGAGCGCCGGCCGGTCGTGCGCACCCTCGGCCTGCTCGCCGCGACCTGGAGCTATCCGCTCGCCGGTTTCTCCGCCGTGCTGCTCACCGCGCAGGACTGGTGGTGGAGCCGGGACGACGCCGAGCGGCGGACGAACTGGCGCATCCTGCTTATCTGCGCGGCGGCGCTCGGGCTCGTGCACTTCGGCGTGCTCGTGCTGTGGCCGGTGGCGCAGCCGACCCTCGCCGCCGAGGTCGTGACGTTCGACGACAACCTCAACTATCCGGTGTTCCCGTACCGGCTGCCGCTGTGGCTCGCGATGCCCGTCAAGCTCTTCGAGATCGTGACGTTCATCGCCAGCACCTGCGTGTATCTCCTCGCGCACCCGAGCGCCCTGTTCCCGGCGATCGTCGATCTGGTGTACTACGCCGGCACGAACAAGGGGGTTCGTGACCACAGCACGTGCCTGGCGTCGATTGCCCTGTTCACCATCCTCGGTGTGCGCGCCGGTCTGTTCACCGGCGGCTCGCCGCACCGCAATCGTGTGCTGGTCGGCTCGGCGGTCGCCGCGACGCTCTACATGTTCGTCTTCGCCGGCCCGCACGGTCTCGTGGCGCTCGCGCTCGCTCCCGATCCGCCGCGCCCGCATCTCGCCGACGTGCGGCGGTGCGTCCCGCCGGGTCAGGCCCGCTGCGCGGTGATGCCCGACCTGTACGGCGGCATCTATGGGCGCTGCACGGACGTGACGACCTACGCGCCGGCCGATCTCGCGCAGCTGCCGGTACCGGCGGCCGATAGCGTGGTGTTCGTCGCGCCCGAGCGGCTGAACGAGAACCCGAAGGGCCGGCCCTACGATACGCCGGAGCGTATCCTGGAGATCCGCCGGGCGCTGGCCGCCCGCATTCGCGCCGGCGAGCTGCACGCCACGACCTGCGAGCCCGGCCTCGTCCTCGTCCGCGCGCCGGGCGCAGGCGCCAGCGATCCGGCCGCGATTCGCCTGCTGGAAGGCTCGCCGTCGTGACATGAGCGACGCATCCGCGTCTTCGCGCCCGGCGGCGCCCGGCCGGCGCGGGTTCACCAGCGAACGCTATGCATCGCCGGAGTTCCTCGCCCGCGAACGCCGTCACGTCTTCGCGCGCACGTGGCTGGTCCTGGCGCGCGAGGCGGCGTTGGCGCGGCCGGGCGACTGCCTCGCCATCGACGAGCTCGACACGCCGCTGCTGCTGGTCCGCGGCACCGACGGCGTGGTGCGCGCCTTTCGCAACTCCTGCCTGCACCGCGGCACGCGGCTCGTCGCCGGCCGCTGTCACACCACCCAGATCACCTGCCCGTACCATGGCTGGCGCTACGCGCTCGACGGGCGCCTGCTCGCGGTGCCGAAGCGCGCCGGCTTCGCGGCGCTCGACGCCGACGGTCGCGGGCTGGCGCCGGTGCGCAGCGAATGCTGGGGCGGCTTCGTCTGGGTGACGTTCGCCGCCGACGCGCCGCCGCTGCGCGACCATCTCGGCGCACTCGCGGAGGTCCTCGCGCCGTGGCGGCTGCCGGAGATGCGCCCGCTGCTGCAGCGGACCTGGACGCTGTCGTGCAACTGGAAGGCGGTGCTCGACCAGGCGACGGAGTCCTATCACCTGCGCGCCGTGCACCCGCGCCTCGGCGAGCTGGTCGAAACCGGGCTGCAGCTGCGCGGGCTCGAGCCGCACTACGAGCAGACGGTCGCCGTGCCCGACTACCCGCTGCGCGACTGGCTCGATGCCCGCACCACACCACGCGATCTGCCGATCGACGCCGCGCAGCGTCAGCGGTTCCACAAGTATCTCGTCTTCCCCAACACGCTGCTCAACGTCATGCCGTATCACCTGACGGTGTTCCGCGTGTTCCCGCTGACCGTTGATACCTGCCGGTTGCACTACGAGTTCCACGTGCGCCGCCCCGCCGGCTTCGTCGCCCGTGCGCGTGGCTGGGCGACACTGCTCGGCTCGCTGCTCATCCTGCGCGAGGACCTGCGCCTGCTGCCCGAGTTCCAGGCCGGCGTCGCCGCCGCCGGCAATCGCCCGGTGCCGCTGCATCGCGAGGAGGAGGCGCTCGCCTTCTTCCACGACGTGCTCGATCGCCACCTGGCCGCCGACCCGCCATCCGCCTAGGCGGGTGCCTGCGAGACGCGCCGGAGCCGCGCTTCCGCGCGGGCGCGGACGCGCGCTGCTTCATGCGGCGGTCTCGAGGGAACGTCCGTCCGCGGCCGCGCTTCCGCGCGGCCCTCCAACGCGTGCTCAAGCCGGCGCGCGAGTCATCCCTAATCCTCGATCACTGCCGGGGCGAGCAGGCGGTCCTCGCGGTTGCGGAGGTCGCGGCGGCTGAGCGTGGCGAACGCGTTGGACAGCAGCGATGGCCGCGCGGCGGCGGCGCGGACGTAGGTGAGGCCGATCGAGCCGACCAGCGCATCGCGCAGCGTCGCGTAGCCGTAGCGCAGGCCGATCGTGTGATCGACGTTCTCGACGTAGTGCCACATCCAGGGGGGGAAATAGAGCAGGTCGCCGGGGCCGAGCATCGTCTCGAGCCGGTCGATGCAGTCGTACGCCGGGTACGCGTCGAGGTCGGGATGCAGGGCGTCGACACCCGAGGCGATGATCTCCGCCGGCCGGATGGTCGGGTTCATCACCGGCAGATAGTGACTCGGCACGAGCGTCCAGCGCTTGCG
>CBFGUK010000107.1:0-15807 GCA_965651925.1 uncultured bacterium
GAGGCACGTGCCGGGGTGCTGCTGCGCGACGTCTGGCAGCTCCTGCGCCCGACGCAGTGGGCGAAGAACACGGTGCTCTTCGCCGCGATCATCTTCTCCAAGCACCTGTTCGTCTGGGAAGACCTCGCGCGCGTCCTCGCCGCGTTCGTCTGCTTCTGCTGCGTGGCGAGCGGCGCCTACGTGATGAACGACGTGCGCGACTGCGAGCGCGACCGGCAGCACCCGCTCAAGTCGCGCCGGCCGCTGCCGTCGGGGCGCGTGCCGCGCGGCACCGCCGTGCTGCTGGCGCTGGCGCTGATGGCCGCCGGGATCGGCGGCGCGGCGGCGCTGGGCGGCGCGTTCCTCGCGCTCACCGCCGGCTATCTCGTCCTCCAGGTCGCCTACACGTTCGCGTTCAAGGAGATGGTGATCCTCGACGTCATGGCGATCGCCACCGGCTTCGTCATCCGCGCCGCCGCGGGCGGCGTCGTGATCGCCGTGCCGGTCTCGCCGTGGCTGATCATCTGCACGTTCCTGCTGGCGCTGTTCCTCGGCTTCGCCAAGCGCCGGCACGAGCTCGTGCTGCTCGAGGGCCGCGCCGAGGACCACCGCGCGGCGCTGCGCGAGTACAGCCCGTACTTCCTCGACCAGATGATGTCGGTGGTCACCGCCTCGGTGGTCGTCGCCTACGCGAGCTACGTCGCCTCGCCCGAGGTGCAGGAGAAGCTCGGCACGGACAAGCTCTACCTGACGATCCCGTTCGTGCTGTTCGGCATCTTCCGCTACCTCTACCTCGTCCACCAGCGCGAGGAGGGCGGCAATCCGACGCAGCTGCTGCTCAGCGACCGGCCGCTGCTCGCCGACGTCGTGCTGTGGATCGTGACCGCCGCCGCGGTCCTCTACTGGCCGGCGTGAGCCGTCCGCCCGCGGACACCGGGCCGCCATGCGCGCGCTGATCACCGGCCTCGACGGGTTCGCGGCGCGGCACCTGGCCGCGCTGCTGCTCGCCCGCGGCGACGAGGTGCACGGCACGATCCGCGTGCCGGAACGCGCGACGCGGCTCGCGCCGCTGGTCGCCCGGGGGCTCGATCCGGCGGCGGTGCACGCGGTCGACGTCGCCGCGCCGGAGCCGGTCGCCGCCGCGGTCGCGGCGGCGCTGCCGGAGGTGCTCGTCCCTCTCGCGGCGCGCAGCTTCGTGCCCGATGCCGCCGCCGATCCCGCCGCCGCCCTGCGCGTCAACGCGCTCGGCACGCTGCACGTGCTCGCCGCGGTGGCGCGGCACGTGCCGCACTGCCGCGTGCTGGCGATCGGCTCGTCCGACGCCTACGGCGCGGTGCCGGTCGCGGCGCAGCCGATCCGCGAGACGCAGCCGCTGCGGCCGCTGACCGCTTACGGCGCGAGCAAGGCGGCGGCGGAGATCGTCGCCGCGCAGTGGGCCGACGGCCTGGGTCTCGACGTCGTGCGGGTGCGGCCGTTCAATCACACCGGCCCCGGCCAGGCTGCGCGCTTCGTGTGCGCCGACTTTGCCCACCAGCTCGCCGCCATCGCGCGCGGGGCGCGGCCGCCGCGCCTGGAGGTCGGCGATCTCACGCCGGTGCGCGACTTCAGCGACGTGCGCGACGTCGCCGCCGCCTATCTCGCCATCGCCGAGCGCGGCGCGCGCGGCGCCGTCTACAACGTCTGCTCGGGCACCGGCCGCACGATCCGCGCGGTGCTCGACGACCTCGTCGCCGCCTTCGGGCTGCCGGTCGAGATCGTCGAAGCCGCCGACCGCCTGCGCCCGACGCGCGTCCCGCACCTCGTCGGCAGCGCCGCCGCGCTCCACGCCGCCACCGGCTGGCACCCGCGGGTGGCGTGGTCGGCGACGATCGGCGATCTCGTCGCCGACGCCCGTCAGAACTGATCCGGAATCTTACCGCGGAGACGCGGAGCCGCTGAGGGTGTTCTCCGCGACTCCGCGTCTCCGCGGTGAAATCCGGATCAGTTCAACTGGTACGTCACCCGTAGCGCGAACTGGTCGCGATCGCGGAAGAAGCCGAGCGACTGGAACGCGCCGGAGATGTACTGGTAGTCGGCCTGGAAGAGCAGCCAGTCGTTCCAGCGATAGATGAGCGTCGGGTGCAGCGCCGCGGTGCCGCGCACGAACTGGATGTAGGTCAGTCGCGGGCTCAGGCGGCCATGCATGTAGTCCGTCTGGAACGTCATCTGGAACTGCGCGTCGAGCGGGTAGGCGTTGGTGTAGTCGTCCTGGAACTGGCCGCGCTGGCGGAAAACGGCGCAGTTGCCGTTGCCGTCACCCTGGAAGCACACCGGGCCGGGCTTGAGCTGGCCGCCGAAGCGGAAGTGGTTCTCGGCGGTGTACGACGCGTTGTACGAGCCGACCACCGACGTGCTGAACACGAAGCTGTTCGTCGGGTTGAGCGCCCGGAAGAAGAAGAAGCGGTCGAAGCCGATCTCGTAGCGCAGGACGTCGGCGTACGGGATGTGGCCCGGGCTGGTGATCGGATTGCGGCCGCCGGGACAGTTGCGCGGCTCGTCCGGGTTGATCGAGCAGATGTTGAGGTTGCGTTCCGGGATGAAGCTCGCCTCGTGCTCGAAGAGCTGCGCGTTGAGGCGGACGATGCCGTCGAGCCACTCGGAGAAGAACGTGCCGGCGAGGCCGTAGACCATCACCGGTTTGTGCTCGAGGGCGATGATGAAGAAGTTCTGGCCGTTGATCTGCACCGGCGTGCTGCCGGCCTGGTTGCGGCCGCCGAAGCCGACCTTCACCGGCACCGGGCTCTGCGGGAACGTGCGGTAGACCCAGGCCTGCAGCGTCAGGAAGCGATTGACGACGGTCTGGAAGCGGATGCCCCAGCGGCTGCTGTCGAAATCCTGCTTCGGCAGGTGATCGAAGAACAGGAACTGGAACGTCGGCGGGAAGACGCCGCCGGGCAGGCCGGCGAGCTGCTGCGGATCGACGCCGCGCACCGAGTATGGGCTGGCAGTGAGCAGCGGCGTGATCGCGACCGTGTTGTCGATGTTGCCGGGGACGAGATAGCCCTCGATGAAACCGCTCGACAGCGGGCCGAGCACGTCGAACAGGTTGTAGCTGGTGCGCACGGTGTAGAGCGGGATGCGCGCCTCGTCGATGTCCTGGAAGAAGCCCGGCGCGGCGAGCGTCAGATCGAACGGATTGCTCTGATCGAGCAGCGCGACGGTGTCGGACTCGCCCCACGAAATGCTCTGCTTGCCGACGCGCAGGAAGAACGGCCCCTTCGAGTAGCTGAGATAGAGCTCGTTCTCGCGGATCTGGTAGCCGTAGATCTCGCGCGGATCGTAGAGCTCGTAGTCGGGGAACACGTCGCCGAACGTCTCGGCGTTGTTCATGGCGCTCAGCTTGATGTTCTCGCCGCGCACGAACCAGCCGTTGGTGCGCGGTTGACCGCGCATGTTGGGCACCGCGCCGTTGAACGTGCTGTTGATGATCTTCTGCGAGCGGTCGAACTGCGACGCGCCGTAGTCGTAGATGCCGTCGTAGAAGCCCCACGCGGCGACACGGAAGCGCAGGTCGTCGGGCGCCAGCCACTCGAGCCAGCTGCCCTGCATCCAGTTCGTGTACGGCGTCAGCTTTGCATCGATCTCGGGGTTGGCGAAGTTGCGCTGCTGGATGAGCTGCCCGGTCTTGGTGGTCGGCACCGTGAAGACCTGCGAGTCCTCGGTGCGGATCGCCGCCTGGCTGTAGATGCGCGCCCGCAGCGTGACGTTCTGATCCTCGTCGAGGTAGATCGCTCCGGCGGCGGACGCCACCAGCAGCACCGCCGCCCCCGCCAGCCAAGCCTGCCGTCTGAGCATGTCCCCCCTCCCTTGCCGGATGCGAGCCGCGCGATCGTGATCGCCCGCCTGACATCCGGTGCCCCACAACACCATGTGCTGCACGCGCGGAGATCGGCGCGCCCCCAGTGCGCCGCGTTTTACCGGTGCGTTTTTCAGACTGTCAAGCGAGCGTCGGCGCGCCGACGCGCGCCGCCTCACGGCGCCAGCCGCTCGTGGCGGCCGCGGCCACCGATCAGCGCGATGTCGCCGACGCCGGTGAACACGATGGTGACGGCGCCGTCGCGATCGGTGCGCCAGAGCGGGATGCCGCGTGCCGCGTACGCCGCCTCGACGGCAGGGGCGGGGAAGCCGAAGCGGTTGTCGGCGCCGGCGGAGGCGATCGCGACGCGCGGCCGCACGGCATCGAGCAGCATCGGCGTGCTCGACGTGCGGCTGCCGTGATGCGGCACCTTGAGCACGGTGCTCGCGAGCCGCGCGCCCCAGCGCGCGACCAGCGCCGTTTCACCCCGCGCCTCGAGATCGCCGGGCAGCAGCAACGCCTGCGCGCCGTAGCGCAGCTGCAGCGTCAGCGAGCGATCGTTGTCGCTGCCACTGCCGCCGGCCGCGGGATGCAGCACCGTCACGGTCACGCCGTCGATCGTGCGCGTCGCCCCGGGCTGCGGCCGCTCCACGGCCACGCCGCCGCGCGCCAGGGCGCGCCACAAAGCGGCCGCGGCGGCACCGCCGCTGTCGCGCCCGTTCCACCAGAACGCCCGCGGCGCGAACGCGTCGGCGACGAACGGCAGGCCGCCGAGGTGATCGACGTCGCCGTGCGTCAGCACCAGCGTGTCGAGCGACAGGATCTTGCGCCGCCAGAGCGCCGGCGCCACGACGCGCGCGCCGACATCGAAGCGGCCGCCCGGCCGGCCGCCGCCGTCGATGAGCATGACGTGCGCGCCGGGAAACTCGATCAGCGTGCTGTCGCCCTGCCCGACCGCGAGCATGGTGACGCGCAGCGTGCCTGCGGCATGGCGCTCGATCCACCAGCCCGCTGTGGCGAGCGCGAGGCCGGTGAGGCCGAGCGCCAGCACCGCGCGCCGCAGCAACCGGTGCGGCAGCAGGCCGCCGCCGATCACCGCGTAGAGCAGCACGACCTCGAGCGCCGTCGGTGTCGGCACGCGCACCGCGGCACCGGGCAGCGCCGCGAGCGCCGCGACGAGCACGTCGGCGATGCCGATCGCCCAGCCGACCGGCACGAACAGCGGCGGCGCGAGTGCCGGCGCGACGGCGACACACACGGTCGCCAGCAGGCCGAGCCCGACGGTCACCAGGCCGAGCAGCGGCACGACGACGAGATTCGCGAGCGGCGCCACCAGCGAGAACTGGCTGAAGTGCCAGGCGCTCAGCGGCGCGGTGCCGAGCTGCGCGCAGCAGGTCACGGCGAGCGACAGCACCAGCCAGCGCAGCGCCGCCCAGCGCCACGGCGCGCGCAGGCGCGCGAGCCGCGCGTCCTCGAACGCCTGCCAGCGCGCCGCGCAGCGCGGCACGCCGAGGACGAGCGCGAGCACGGCGGCAAACGAGAGCTGAAACGAGATGTCGCCCGCCGCGCCCGGCTGCCGCGCGACGATGACGGCCGCCGCGGCGGCGATCGGCGCCTGCCACTCGCGCGGCCGGTTGACCAGCAGCGCGCCGGCGACCAGCGCCGCCATCAGCTCGGCGCGCAGCGTGGCGACGTTCTCGCCGGCGATCGCGCCATAGAGCAGCACCGCGCCGAGGCTCGCGGCGACCGCCAGGCGCGGCACGAGCCCGGTGAGCGCCAGGCGTACGCTCGACGCGAGCAGCCAGCGCGCGACCGTGTACGTCGCCAGGCCGACGAGGCCGATGTGCAGCCCGGAGATCGACAGCACGTGGCTGACGCCGGCACGCGCGTAGCGCTCGCGCACCGGATCGTCGAGCGCGGCGAGCTCGCCGATCAGGAGCGCGGCGGCGATTGCCGCGGCCGGCGGCGCGAGTGTCGCATCGATGACCCGCGCCGTCGCCGTGCGCCAGGCGTCGAGGGCGACGCGCAGCCCGCCGGCGGGCGCCGGCGTCCGCCCCCAGCCGCGATCCGAGCGCGCGTAGCCGGTGGCGAGAATGCCGCGCCGCGCGAGGTAGGCCTCATAGTCGAACTCGCCGGGGTTGCCGAAATTGCGCGGCCGCCGCAGCGTGACGAGCGCCTCGATGCCGTCGCCGCGCTGCCACGGCTCGTGCGCGTGGTCGATGGCGAGCTGCACGCGCCCGGAGAGCGGCTGCCACTCGGCACCGCGCCGGCCGGCGGCGGCGGCAACGACGAGGCGGGTGCGACCGGGCAGGCGCAGCGGTCGCTCGACGACCACGCCGCGCAGCCAGAGCCGCCCGCCGGCGGCGGCGCTGGCAGTGTGCGGCGCAGCGGCCGCACCGGCGCCCGCGGCGACCTGCCACTGTCCAAACGCCAGCGCGGCGAGCGCCACCCCCCACGGCCAGCAGCGCCGCCGGCGGGCGCGCAACCCGGCGCAGAGCAGCGCCACCGCCACCGCGAGGGCGACGAGCGCCGGTGCCGGCAGGGCGACCAGCTGTCCGGCGAGCAGCCCGGCAGCCGCCCAGTACAGCGGCGTCGCGGGCGGCCGCTCGCTCGATGGCATGGCTGACGGAATACGCTGCGCAGCAGTCAAATTTGTAGCCTGTTCGTCTCTCCTTTTTCTTTACAGATTGTCAGCTCACGCGCTAGGGCGGAGTCAGCCCGGCTCCCCACGGGTCGACTCCGCGACGCCGCGCGCGTCGCCCTGCGAAGAAAGGAGATGCCATGTCACCACTCACGCGAACCGTCGCCGCCCTGACGCTCGGGCTCCTGCTGTGCACGGCACGGCAGGCCCCCGCCGAGGGCGCTCCCGTAAACGTCAACACCGCCTCGGCCGCCGAGCTCGCGACGCTGAAGGGCATCGGGCAGTCGAAGGCGCAGGCCATCGTCGAGCACCGCGACAAGAACGGTCAGTTCAGGAGCGTCGACGACCTCAAGCTCGTGCGCGGCATCGGCGACAAGATGCTCGAGCAGCTGCGCCCCCAGGTGACCGTCGGCGGCGACGGCACCGCCGCCGCACCGCCCGCCGCCGCGGCCGACGCCCCCGTCGCCAAGCCCTGATCCTCCACCACGCCCGTGGGAGCCGGGCGGTGGTGTCGATCATCCATCCCGTGGAGGGCGCCGCGCCGTCGGCGCCCGTTGAATGGGATGACACGCGCCCGATCAACAGGCGCCGACGGAGCGGCCGCCCTCCAGGTCGCATCCTCCGCGCGATTCCCGTTGACAGTGCCGCGCGCGCTCGGGCAGTGGCGTGGATCAACTGATTGAAAATCGGGAGTCGCGATGGGCAACCCGAGCGGCAGGTACGCGATCGCCGGCGTCGGCGTGTCGCGCTTCGGCAAGGTGCAGGGCGTCAGCACGATGGGCTTCACCATCGAGGCGAGCAAGCGCGCGATGGAGGATGCGGGCATCGCGCGCGACGCGATCGACGGCGTGCTGGTGCTGATGCCGGCGATCATGGGCGAGCAGCATGGCTGGGCGGCGCGCGTCGCCGCCTATCTCGGCATCGAACCGACCTTCTCGGCGACCGTGGACCTCGGCGGCGCGACCGCTTGTGGCGCGGTGCAGACGGCGATCGCGGCGATCGATGCCGGCTACTGCACGGCGGTGCTGTGCTGCTTTGCGACGCAGAACTGGCCGCAGGGCGTCGCGCTGCAGCTCTTCGGCTCGGAGTTCCAGGTGCCGTACGGCGACGTCGGCGCGCTGACCCTGATGGGGCACATCAAGCGCCGCCAGATGCACGAGTACGGCTACACGCCCGAGCAGTACGGCGCGATCGCCGTCACCTGGCGACAGCACGCGCAGCGCAACCCCGAGGCGCAGATGCGCAAGGCGATGACGCTCGACGACTATCTCGCCTCGCGCTGGGTGGTCGAGCCGCTGCGCCTGTTCGACTGCTGCCCGAACACCGACGGCGGCGGAGCGTGCATCGTCACCTCCGTCGAGCGCGCGCGCGACCTGCGCGCCACGCCGGCGCGCGTCCTCGGCGCCGGGCAGACGCACGCGACCGAGATCATCCATCCCGACGGCCGCGATCCCGAGCGACTGCCGGGCAGCGTCGCCGCCGAGCTCGCGTACCGCATGGCGGGCGTGACGCCGGCGGACATCGACTGTGCGCAGCTCTACGACGCGTTCACGCCGCGCGTGCTGCACGATCTCGTCGCCTACGGCTTCTGTCAGCCCGGCGAAGCGGGCGCGTTCGTCGCCACGGGACAGGCGACGTACGGCGGCGCGCTGCCGTGCAACACCGCCGGCGGGCTGATCTCCGAGGGGCACCTGTCGGGCTTCGGGCACGTGCGCGAGGCGGTACGCCAGGTGCGCGGCGAGGCCGGCGACCGCCAGGTCCCCGACACCGAGCTCGTCCTCGTCACCGGCTACGGCGGCGCCCCCCACGAAGCCCCACCCACGGTCAGCTACAGCGCGCTGATCCTGGGGCGGTGAAGGAGACTACCGCGGATTACGCGGATTGCGGGATTGCGCGGAACGGACGATCACCGGTGCTGATCAGTGAACAGCTCACTTTCGAGGTCATCGGGGCTGCCATGGCCGTACACGCAGCGCTCGGCCCGGGCTTCCTCGAATCCGTGTACCAGAACGGAATGCAGGTGGAACTCACTCATCGTCGGATGAGCTTCGAAGCGCAGAAGCGCATCGACGTCACCTACCGCGGAGTCTCACTGGGCGAACACGTGCTTGATCTCGTGGTGAACGAACAGGTCGTCGTCGAGCTCAAGGCGGTGAAGGATTTGAATGATCAGCACCGCGCGCAGGTCCTCTCGTACCCTGCAGCGGCACGGCTCCCGGTCGGGCTCCTGATCAACTTTGCCAAACCCAGCCTCGAGGTCCGTCGCCTGGTTCTCACCCACCGAAACTCCGCGCAATCCCGAAATCCGTGTAATCCGCGGTAAAGAGAGGGTCCGGATGTTTGCGATCGAGAAGCCGCTGCCGCGGCCGACGGAGGACAGCGCGCCGTTCTGGGCGGCGGCGCGGGCGGGGGAGCTGCGCATGCAGCGCTGTGGCGACTGCGGGCACGTGCGCTTTCCGCCGGCGCTGCTCTGTCCGCGGTGTCTGTCGGAAGCGGCCGAGTGGGTGCGGCTGAGCGGGCGCGGCACGATCTACTCGTGGGTGGTGGTGCATCAGTCGCAGCATCCGGCGTTCAATCCCGACACGCCGTACGTCGTCGCCATCGTCCAGCTCGACGAAGGCCCGCGCCTGCACGGCAACCTCGTCGACTGCGCGCACGACCGCATCGCCATCGGCATGCCGGTCGAGGCGGTCTTCCACCCCGTGAGCGACGACGCCGCGCTCGTCCAGTGGCGGGCGCGCGACTGACCTCAGCGGAAGGAGGCGCCATGTCCCTCGCAGCGAAACGCCGCCGCACGCCAAGGCCGACGCGCACGGCGCGTCGTCCTCCAGCCCGCACCCGCGCCGGCCGGCCGGCGGTCGACGCCGTCACCGCGGAGATCATCCGCGGCTGCATGGAGACGATCTGCTACGAGATGGCGACGCACGTCAGCCTGACGGCGACGACGCCGATCCTCAACCAGTCGAACGAGCGCAACGCGACGATTCTCGATGCGCGCGGCGCGCTCGCCGCGCTGTCGGTCGGCATCCCCCAGTTCATGCTCAGCTCGACGCTGCCGGTGCGCTTCGCACTCGAGTTCTTCGGCGCCGACGGGCTGTTCGACGGCGACGTGCTGGTCGCCAACGACCCCTACCACGGCGGCGGTCACCTGCCCGACTACAACATCTTCGCGCCGGTCTTTCACGACGGCGAGCTGGTGCTGATCGCCTCGATCCAGTGCCACCACGCCGACACCGGCGGCGGCATGCCCGGCGGCTACAACGTCGACGCGCTCGACATCTGGGCCGAGGGCGTGCGCTTTCCGGCGGTGAAGATCTTCGAGCAGGGCGTCGAGCGGCGCGACATCACCTACCTGATGAAGGTGAACAACCGCACGCCGACGTTCCTCGGCGACCTGCGCGCGCAGGTCGGCGCCGCGCAGCTCGGCGTGCGGCGGCTGCAGGAGGTCATCGCACGGCACGGCGTGGCCGCGGTGCGCGGCGCCACGCAGCACCTCATCGACCACGCCGCGCGCCGCTTCCGCGAGGAGGTCCGTCGCTGGCCCGACGGCGTGTACGAGTCGGACGTCTACGTCGATCACGACCCGAAGGGGAACCCCGACATCCACATCCACTGTACGGTGACGGTGCGCGGCGACCGGCTGACGGTCGACTTCACCGGCTCCGACACGCGCGACGGGCTCGCCGCGTACTCGACGTTCGGCAACACGCGCGGCTACGTCGTCGCGCAGATCGCCAGCATGATGGATCCCTCGATCCCGAAGAACGAAGGTTTCTTCGACTCGATCGAGCTCATCGTGCCGCCGGGCTGCTGCCTGAACCCGCCGCCGAACAAGTCGGTCGCCGCCGGCACGCACCACCCCGGCACCGAGGTCGGCGAGGCGATCGCCAGGGCGCTCGAGCAGGTCATCCCCGAACGCTGCTGCCCGCAGATCTACAAGATGGGCATGCCGACGGTGATCTTCGGCACGCATCCGCGCACCGGGCAGCTCTTCATCGACCATTCGGTCGACACGTTCGGCGCCTACTGCGGCGCGGTGAAGGGGCAGGACGGCTGGGGCGCGATGAACGTCAGCTTCGGCAACCTCATCCGCGCCACCGGCGAGATCAACGAGAGCATCTTCCCGGTGCGCCACCTGGCGCGCGACTATGCGACCGACAGCGGCGGCCCGGGCCAGTGGCGCGGCTGTCCGGGCACGCAGTACGTGAAGCAGATCCTCGCGCCGTCGCAGGTCTACACCTACGTCGTCGGCCGCAAGTACCCGATGCCCGGCATCGCCGGTGGCGGCAACGGCGCACCGAACGAGCTGCGCCTGCGCGTCGGCGGGCCGCACGAGCACGTCGTCGAGTCCACGGCGTTCTACGTCCCGCATGCGCCGGGCGAGTGTTACGTCTACCGTTACGGCGGCGGCGGCGGCTGGGGCGATCCGCTCGCGCGCGATCCGCAGGCGGTGCTCGAGGACGTGCTCGACGAGTACGTCTCGATCGAGGGCGCGCGACGCGACTACGGCGTCGTGCTCACCGGCACGCTCGCGGCGCTCGACCTCGCGGTCGATGCGGCAGCGACGGCGGCGCTGCGCGCCACGCGCCGCGCGGAGCGGGCATGAACGCGCGGGTGGCGGCGACGGGCTACCGCATCGGCGTCGACGTCGGCGGCACGTTCACCGACCTCGTGCTCGTGCGGCCGGACGGATCGATCGCGCTCGCCAAGAGCCCGACGACGCCCGACGACCAGTCGCGCGGGGTGCTCGACGGCATCGCGCTGCTGGCCGCCGGCGAGGGACTCGCCCCGCGCGCGCTGCTCGGCCGCACGCGCGCGATCGTGCACGGCACGACCACCGCCGACAACACGATGATCGAGATGCGCGGCGCCGTCACCGGGCTGATCACCACCGCCGGACATCGCGACGAGATCGAGCTGCGCCGCGGCTACAAGGAGAGCATCTGGGATCCGGCGCTGCCGCCGCCGCCGCCGATCGCGCAGCGGCGGCGGCGCATCGGCGTGCCGGAGCGGCTCGATTTCGCAGGCGCCGTCGTCACGCCGCTCGACGAGGACGCGGTGCGCGCCGCGCTGCGCCGCCTGCGCCAGTTCGGCACCGAATCGCTCGCCGTCGTCTTCCTGTTCTCGTTCCTCAACCCGACGCACGAACGACGCGTGCGCGAGCTCGCCGCCGAGGAGTGCCCGGGCCTGCCGGTGTCGCTCTCGCACGAGGTGATGCCCGCCGCGCCGGAGTTCGAGCGCACCAGCACGACGCTGGTCAACGCGTACGTCGGGCCGACGATCCAGCGCTATCTCGAACGCCTCGTCGACCGGCTGCGCGCGGCGGGCTACGCGCGCGGGCTGCTGGTGATGCAGTCGAACGGCGGCATCATGCCGCCCGAGTACATCGTGCACCGGCCGGTGACGACCCTGAGCTCCGGTCCGGCGGGTGGCGTGGTCGCCGCCTGCACGGTCGGCACGCAGGCCGGCACGCGCGACTTCATCTGCGCCGACATGGGCGGCACGAGCTACGACGTCTGCCTGGTGCGCGGCGGCGCCCCCGAGGTGAAGGCGGGCTGGAACTGGCACCACCGCTATCTGATCGGCCTGCCGATGGTCGACATCCACTCGATCGGCGCCGGCGGCGGCTCCATCGCCGCGGTGGTCGCCGGCGCCCTGCAGGTCGGACCGCGCAGCGCCGGCGCGCAGCCCGGACCGATCTGCTACGACCGCGGCGGCACCGCGGTCACGGTCACCGACGCGAACCTGCTGCTCGGTTACCTCAACCCCGCCGACTTCTGCGGCGGTCGCATGACGCTGCGCACCGCCGGCGTGCGCGAGGCGCTCGAGGAGCAGGTCGCCCGCCCGCTCGGCGTCGACTGGGTGGCGGCGGCGCACGGCATCTACCGGCTGGTGAACGCAAACATGGCCAACGCGATCCGGCGCGTCGCCGCGGCGCGCGGCGTCGACCCGCGCACGCTGACGATGGTCGCGTACGGCGGCAACGGCCCGGTGCACGCCACCGCGCAGGCCGAGGAGCTCGACATCGCCACCGTGCTGGTACCGAAGGTCGCGCCGGCGTTCTCGGCGCTCGGCCTGCAGCTCTCCGACCACGTCGTCGACGAGCTGCGCGCCTACATCGCGCCGCGCGCGGCGATCGATCTCGGGCGCGTCAATGCGCTGTTCGCCGAGATGGACCGCGCCGCGCGTCGCGTTCTCGGCGCGCGGCGCGGGCAGCACACGCGCCTCGAGGTGCGGCGCGCGATGCACCTCTGCTACCCCGGGCAGACGTTCGACATGCCGGTGCCGGTCGCCGCGGCGAACGGACGGTTGCGGCCGCGCGACCTCGACGCGACCGTCGAGCGTTTCCACGCCCTGCACGAGGAGCTGCACACCTACGCGGCGCGCGACGAGCAGCCGATCCTGCGCGCGCTGCGCCTGACACTCGTCGGCGTGACCGACAAGCCGGCGCTGCCGCGCATCAGGCGCGGCAGCGGCCGCGCGCCGCTGAAGGGCCGCCGCCAGGCCTTCTTCGCCGGCCGCTTCGTCTCGACGCCGGTCTACGACGGCCCGCGCCTGCGCGTCGGCCATCGCCTCACCGGCCCGGCGATCATCGAGGAGCCGTTCACGACCATCGTCGTCCACCCGAAGCAGGTGGCGACGCTGGATCGGAATGGGGTCTACCGTATCTCAACAGGTTGTTAGGTTGTTACGTTGTCAGGTTGTTCGGTCCCCGCCCCGCTCCACCAGAGGTTCTGAACCTAACAACCTGACAACTGACAACCTGACGACCTATCGCATCAATCCGCCCCAGAGGATCGCTTCCACCAGCCGCTCGTCGGTGCGGCGCAGGCGCTGCGCCATGCCTTCGAGGAGGCCGACGAGCAGGTTGACGACCACGCCGGGGTGGCGTTCGGCGAGCTGCTGCAGCTGCTCGCGGGTCAGCTCGACGAGCTCGCCGTTGGTGGCGGCGACCACCGAGGCGGTGGTCGGACCCGGGTCGAAGAGGCTGATTTCGCCGACGAAGCCGCCCGGCTCGACGCGGCCGAGCAGCACCTGCCGGCCTTCGGCGTGGCGGCGCACGTGCAGCACGCCGGTGGTGACGACGAGCAGCGACGCGGCCGGCGTGCCCTGCTCGAGCACGACCTGATCGACGCGGAAGGGTCGCCGCGTGCCGGCGGCGAGCAGCGTCTCGACTTCCGGCGGCGCCAGGCGCGCCAGCGGGCCGCTGAGCGTCGGGGTCGCCATCGCTCAGCCCACCGCCTTGAGCGCGCGGCCGATCTTCTTTCGCCCCTTGTTGATCTCGCGCAGGTAGGCGATCCCCTCCTCGGCGACGTCGCTGCCGACCACCTCGTCCGACTCACCCGCGAGCTCGTCCATGTCGACCCACATCGCGTAGATCGGCCGGGTGCGCTCGGTGATGATGCCCGCCTTGAGCAGCGTCTTGATCAGCACGCGGAAGATGTTCGTGCTCTCGGTCATCAGGCGGCGCCGGTCGGCGTCGGTGAACGCCTCCATCACCGCGGAGCGCACCCACTGCCAGTCGAGCCCGAACTGCCCGTAGATCGCCTGCTTCTGCTCGGCGTTGACGAGGTTGAAGAGCAGCGTCTCGAAGCAGCGCGCCGCCCACGCCTCGACCTTCTCGTGCTCCTCCTCGCTGAGCTTCGGCACCGTGCGGTCGGCCCAGATCTTGCCGAACTTGTGGTGGAACGCCTCGTCGGTCATCACCATCTGCACCAGGCGGCGCAGCAGCGGGTCGTTGGTTTTCGAGTGGATGGTCGCGAAGGCGCCCATCGCCAGGCCTTCGATCAGCATCTGCATGCCGACGAGCTTCTTGTAGACCTCCGGCGCGAGCACCAGCTCGGTCATCAGGGTCCTCAGCGTCGAGCCACTCGCCAGCGGGGTGCCCCAGCGGCGCTCGATGTACTGGGCGAAGCCGGTGACGTGGCGCGCCTCCTCGCGCGTCTGGTTCGCGGCGTACTCCTGCGCCCCGGGGTCGCGCAGGATCATGCACAGGCTCGCCGACAGCGACAGCGCGCCCTGCTCGCCGTGCAGGATGCTCGACAGCATGAAGCGGGTATTCTCGTTCGCCAGACGGATCTTCTGCCCCTCGTCGAGCCTGTCGGCGACGGCGCTCTGCAGCTCGACGACCATCGAGCGCGGCATGAGCGTCTCGTTCGCGAGATCGAACGGCTGCGCGTAGTCGAGGTAGGCGGGATCGGTCGGATCCCAGAAGTGGTCGTTCGTTGCCGAAATGATGCGATCGAACGCGTCGGTCCGCTCGGCGTAGCGATCGACCTCGATCATTGCCGCGAAGTCATCGCGATCGACGGTGTTGTAGATCGGATCGTGCGTGATGTGATCAGGCATCGGTCGTCTCCTTGCCTTCAGGCCGGCGTCCCATAGGACGGGAACGGCAGGGTCTCGTCAAGCGGGTGCGGGCGCGGAGAATCGGTGACCGGTCACTGGCGGCACGCCTGGACCTTTGGCAGGGGGTCGCGTAGGGCGGAGCGATCCGGGCGTGAGGCCCGGGCGACGCCTGGCGGCCGAGCGCCGGCCGGAGCCGAGAGAGGATGGAATCATGATGCGACGGGCGATCGCCGGGCTGGTGGTGGTGCTGCTGGTGGGGATCACGGATGCGGACGGCGAGGAGGCCGGCCCGACGGCCACGGTCGAGGCGCTGCACGCCACGCTGCTCGAGGTGATGAAGGAGGCGACGACGCTCGGCTATGCCGGGCGCGTCGACCGCATCCGGCCGGCGGTCGAGCGTGCCTTCGACCTCGACTTCATGGCCCGCTTCGTCCTCGGCCCCGAGGCGAAGTCGCTCAGTGCCGCCGACCAGGCGCGCTGGCGCGAGGCGTTCGAAGGCGTGACGGTCGCCACATACGCCGGCCGCTTCACCGGCTGGGGTGGCGAGGCGTTCCGCACGCTCGGCGAGGAGCCGGCGGCGCAGGACACCGTCTTCGTCCGCACCGTGCTCGACCGCCCCGATGCCGAAGACGTGCAGCTGACCTACCGGCTGCGCAAGTCACCGGATGGCTGGCGCATCGTCGACATCTACAACAAGGGAACGGTCAGCGAGCTCGCACTGCGCCGCTCCGAGTATTCGGCGGTGCTGCGCCGCGACGGCTTCGAGAAGCTGCTCGAAACCGTCGAGACCAAGATCGCGGACTACGCGTCGGGCAAGCTGACGCAGTGAGGAACTGGTAACCGGTGACCGGTGACCAGTGACCGGTCGGCGGCGCTACGCGCCGCCGGTGCTGACGTGTGGGCGTGCTGACGTGCTGACGTGATCGCGTCCGAAACACTGCCCTGGAGGGCGCCGCTCCGTCGGCGCCTGTTGAACCGAGCGCTCGTCGCTCAATCCAACAGG